>NZ_CP150233.1:4800000-5110231 GCF_037974265.1 Paenibacillus sp. FSL R5-0623
CAAAATACGCATCGTCCGTTCCACCCCTCTCCCATATGAAATCCATGGTTTACAATTCCGATCCAGTTCTTTTACAATTCCACTGCATGTCCACCATCAAAAAAGTACAGCCATTTCCGGTCAACTTTCCGACCTAATATATCTTCAATAGCCCGTCCATACAGATCCAGCTGGAAGCGATAATTTTTGGTGAGTTCATCCAAACCACCACGATGCTCCAATACCCGATCCGTCTTGTAATCAAGCAAGACAAGCTCGCCGTCCACCTCATACAGACAATCGATAATCCCCTGTACAAGCACGGTTTCATTTTCAATCGTTGCCTGCATTTTGCTATCTTCATTTAGCATCTGTATATCTGAGTTCGCCGCCTGTTGATGTAGCCATTCCACAGGAGACTGGTGTGCCGGAAGTCCATACACAAACGGAATTTCCCGTTTCACCCACGCTGCACGCAATAATTCTTTCCCTGGTTCTGTATTGAAAAATCCGCCCAGTTCTTCAGGTTCGATAGCCGCAGCATGATGGGGCAGCAAAATCTGAAGCTTAATCAACCGCTCAATCGTCTGTTCAATAAGCTGTGAATCAACAAATGAGCCATCTATAGGAAGATGCTGCATCAACGTATGATACACGTTCCCCCGTTCTGCCCCTGTCAGCTGCGTTGCCTCCATGAATTTCGGACGACGCAGGTGCAGTTTGAAAGACGTACCCGCAGATCCCGCATCCGGAACGTTCACCGTACGGTTTGAATCTGACCCTGATCCAGTCTCACGCTCGTTAGATTCATCGGATACGCCACGTAGTACACGGCCTGCTTCATCTTTGGTGTAACTGATTCCTGGGGTGTTGTGAGCCAATAATTTCTCGGACTGTTCTCCCAGTTCCTCCATCACCTCTACGGACTGAATATCCTGCAACGCAAGTAACGTTTTCAACTCCGTGACAGATGTACTGGCTGCTACTTTAGTTGCTGCTTCATAGGGGTACGTCCATGAAAGCCGTTGATCAACCTCGTGGATCAGCTGTGTCTCCTCTTGTTGAAGAGCTACTGTATCTGCACCTTCATCTTCAATGTTTTGGTTAGCCGTATCTTGTGCAATCTTCGTCAGCTCCTCTACCGTTGAGGAAGTAACCAACTTCACAGGCTGAACGGCTTTTAGCGCAGCAATTCGTTCTTTCCGCACCTCAGTCATCCCGTCTTCTTCTCCGAGTGTCTGACCCACCACATGGTCACGGGATACCTGATCAGCGGAAATAATAGAGATCACCCATCGTGATTGATCATCTGCAAGACAAGCTGAGAACGAATCATTGCTTCCAGCAAGTTCACGCAGCACAACCGCATCTGGATGTCTCATCAGGGATGGTCCAATCCAGTCCAGGTAACTCCGTCCAGCAGCAAGCAGATAGTCTGGCAATGCCAGTTCAGGGCTATCCTTGACCTGAGACCACGCGAGCGCTTTTTTCGCGGCATCTTTTACAGTACCCAGCAAAATCATTTTCTCTTTGGGACGGGTCAACGCAACATACAGCACACGCATCTCTTCAGCAAGCAGTTCAAATTGCGCACGACGACGAATCGCCAGATTGGCTAATGTAGGATAGGCAACCCGGTTCTCACGATCCACAAACCTCGGGCCAAATCCCAGTTCCTTATGCATTAGAAACGGTGCGTTCAAGTCCTGCTGATTGAACATCTTGGATATGCCACCGACAAAGACAATTGGAAACTCCAAACCTTTACTCCGGTGAATCGTCATGATACGTACGGCGTTGTCCTGCTCACCAGAGCTACTTGTTACAGTCCCGAGGTCTCCCCCGTTTTCCCGCAGTCTGGAAACATAGGTCAGGAAACGGAACAAGCCGCGATTCGCAGTTGATTCCTCATATTGTCGTGCTCGATCGTACAATGCCTTAAGATTACTTTGACGTTGCTGTCCTCCTGGAAGACCACCAACCCAGTCCAAATAACCAGTTTCCCGATACATACGCCAGATCAGTTCACTTAGACTGCCTTGTCTTGCCTCAAGTCTCCACTGCTCCAATTGACGCATAAAGCGAATTAACTTTTGCTGTAATTCCGAGCCTGAGATCTCCGTTATGCCCAGATCCTCACTTGCATGTCCCGCAACACCAGCATCTTGCATTCCATCTGTATGCAATGTATGCACATCGAATTCGTGTACGTCGTCCAGAATCTCTGCCTCAACAGAAGCTGCTGTCTCCCGCTGTCCCTGTTCCATCTCTGACCAGGCTTCCGGCCACTGTAACTGGACGATATTGGAATCAGGATCGTTATCCTGACGGGATTGTTGTACGGCATTAGTGGAGGAATTGTTCCATTCACCAGCAGCAGACACAACCGCATCATAGAATGACTGTCTTTTGTCACCAAGCCGAATCTGTGCGAGTTCTTCTTCATCCAGTCCAACAATCGGAGAACGAAGCACGGAAGCGAGCGGAATATCCTGCCTTGGATTATCAACAAGCTGAAGCAGCGACATCATGATTTCCACTTCTGTAGCCTGAAAATAACCCTTGCTCTGTTCTCCTCCAGCAGGAATTCCCTGCTGTCTGAATTCCTCAATCATGAGCGGTGCCCACATCAAGGTTGAACGCAACAAGATGACCATGTCACCGTAACGTGCCGGACGCATCGTTTGCAGGGCTTTGTCATATATATGGAGGGCAGGTTTGTCCGTATCCCCAACCATCTCACGAATACGCCTTGCAATCGCCCGCGCTTCCAACTGAGCTGTTTCGAGTTCGGCACTCTCCAGTTCTGCGGAGATTGATGCATCCCCATTCTCATCCGTACTCTCTGTCAGATCAGGACCACCGCCCTGACGATCAATCAGCATAAGTTCAGGTGTATACGCCTTATCACCAAGCGTTTCTGACGGGAACGTTGCCCCATATGCCAGTTGAGCTCGTTCATCGTAAGCAATCTCTGCCACACCTTCGTTCATGAGTTGCCGGAATATCATATTGACCGAATGCACGACTTCAGCACGGCTGCGGAAATTCCGCGCAAGATCAATACGTTGACCTGAACGATTCAGACGATCTTCCACCATTCCATCTTCACGTGTGCTCGCTCCATATTGGCGATACTTGTTCATAAATAGACCCGGCTCAGCCAACCGGAAACGGTAGATACTCTGTTTGACATCACCGACCATGAATCGGTTACCCGGGTTTTCTCTGGAGATGAGCTTCACGATATCTTCCTGAACCGTATTGGTGTCCTGATATTCATCAAGCAACACTTCATCGAATCGCGAACGGTACTCCATAGCCGCATCGGAAGGCATCGACAGTTCAGGCGTTGAATCCTCATGTCGCAAAATGTGAAGACAGTAGTGCTCCAGATCACTGAAGTCAACTTGCCCCCGTTCCTGTTTGGCCTGTCGATAACGTTCTCCAAATGTACTAACCAGCCTCGACAGTTCCTGCATGAGTGGCGCCGCTTGCTCCAGCTCCTGCCAGAACGAAAAAGCACTTCTTCCAAACAATGAACCTTTCAGGTCGGAAACGGCCTTTTTCGCAGCCTCCCGGAGTTCCTTCACCTGATCCTGTAAAGTCGGGTCCGTTTGATCCTTTTTGCAGGGTTTCAGTTTGCCAAATGCAGCGGGTTGAAACACTTCAGGCAACCTCTCCCATGGCATTATCTCAACCGCAGACAGCAGATCTTCCACCATCACCAGATCTTCTTTTAACGTATCTGCATAAGGTGCCGGACCTTCAGGCTGCATGGAAATATGAATGCCTTGACGGAGTAGTCCTGCTGCACCACTCAAAGCAAGAGCCGCATCACGCAAAATACTCTGAACCCATGCTGTATGTCCAAGTGCCTCCACACTTTCCACCTGAAAAGCAGATGCCATCTCTGAGAGCCAATGATCCGGCCAGGAATGACTGCGGGAGAAATCATACAATCGTTGCACCAGTCGATGCATCGCATCATCGTTTCGTTCTCCACTGAACCAGTCCACTAATTCGCGGAATGTACTCCCTTCATCTTCTTCGCCATACTTTTCCTCAAAAAGTTCTTCGAGCAGTTCCTGTCGCATAATTTCCGCTTCATTTTCATTCAGGATACGAAAAGCCGGGTTCAACGGAATTTGCTGATAGTAACGGCGAATGACTTCCATACAGAATGAATGCAGCGTTGTAATAGATGCCCGTCCAAGCAGCGACAGCTGCTTACGCAGATGCTCTTCTCCAGGCTGTTCTTCAAGCGCACGTTCCAGCGCTTCCCGAATCCGTTGTTTCATCTCGGCGGCGGCCGCTTTGGTAAACGTAGCTACAAGCAAGCGATCCACACTGAATCCTTGGGAGGGATCTGCGATCTTGCGAATAATTCGTTCAACCAGCACAGCTGTCTTGCCTGATCCCGCAGCTGCGGCAACAAGAATGTCTTCTCCGCTTTCCGAGATGGCACTCCACTGGTCATCACTCCAGAAGCTACCCTCCGGTTTTGGCATATTCGTCATGATGTTTCCCCTCCCTTGGTGTGAGATAACATATCCCAGATTTGCTGTTTGCCCGGTTTGGACAACAGGTTATATTCATTTCCTTCAATATTCTCATCAAACTGACAAACAGGCTTATACGGACAGAACGTACACGCCACTTCCTGCTGAATGCGATAAGGCTCAATGGCCACATCCCCATCCGTAATCCGGGTACCAATCTCGCGGATATTACTGCGAACCGAAGCAAGCAGCGTATCCCATTGCTCTGGCGTAGCTACAGCGGCGCTGCTATAAAAGCTTCCGTCCGCCTTAAGGGCAACTGGAATAATCGCTGAATACCCCTTATCCAGGGTGTTGTCCATTTGAGCGATTGCGTCCCGATCTGCCAGCAGCAAACCTTTCATTTTGAACCGTTTCAGCAGTTCTTGTCCGGCTTGCTCCGATGTCATGCCGTTTGCGGATTGCAACAGCGGGTTATGCACATGGAAATACAACGTTCCTCCCGGCATCGCCGTTTCCCCAAGCCATTCTTCGGCAGCACTAAGCAGCACCTCCAGATAGGTGAGCATCTGCAATGACAGACCATAGTACACTTCATGTAACTTGAGGTCCGTCTGGCTTGATTTATAGTCAATGACACGCAGGAGCAGACCATTCTCTCCTTCTGCGACATCTACACGGTCAATCCGGCCCACAATCTCCATCACACAGCCATTCTCCAGTTCAAAGCGCAGAGGTGGCAGTGTTTTATCCGGTCCAAAATCAAGCTCCAACCCAATCGGTTCAAAACTTCCACGTCTGGACTGTTCACCAAGAATTACGGATGCCCGGCTAACAATGTCCTTCAACTTGCGGAAAATATAACCGTATCGCTTGGTGCTTAGCAAAATCTCTCCTTGCAGTTGTGGTGCAATCTGCTCCACCGTTTGCTCGGCTTCCTTGCGGCATTGTTCTGGAGTCAAACTTCCCCAACTACGATTTTCTTCACGCAATCGCATAGCCAGCTGGCTTAGTGCAGCATGAAACAGCTGTCCGATATCAGGGGCCTGAAGGCGGTACAATTGCCGTTCTTTGAGGCGTAGCCCGTGCGAAGCAAAATGGGAGAACGGGCAAGCAACAAACCGCTCCATTCGCGAGACACTCGTCCTCACCTCTGTACCATATAGTCTGCGACTGGTAGCTGTACGTAGTGGTAATGCTCGATTACGATAAAAGATCGATCCCATCAACCGCTCCAGCTGAGGTCTGCTTGTCTCCCGAGATACATGCCAATTGTAGACCGCCCACCACATTTCAGGGATGTCTTCTCCGCGGCGCCATTTGCGCAATTGTCCAATGAGCGCAGACAGACTCTGACCTGGATGGGTGACATAGGACCAATGCGCTTCTTCCGAGTTCGCAATCGGTGGTTGAGCGAGCAATGGCTGTTCTTGTAAACCAAACATCTTCCGTACATGGCGGACAATCTCGGAAGGAAGCAGTGCTTTCCCCTCATCATCAGCAACCGGATAACTCAGCCACAACTGGCTGCTTGCGGCTGCAAGTGCCGTATAGATCAGGAAACGTTCATCCAGCATCTGCCTTGTTGCACCTGGTCCAAGCGCCATGCCACGTTCCGTCAGTAACGATCTCTCCAGTTCCGTTAATACGCCATCATCCTGAGGTACGGCAGGTAATTCACCATCAACCGCGCCAAGGATAAATACGTATTTGATGTCCTGAAGACGTGTACGGTCCATAGAACCAACCAATACCTGATCAAGTGCTGGTGGTACCAGACCCAGCTTCAGTTCCGTTAATCCGGTCTCAATCATCCCGGCAAACAGCGTGATATCCAGCCGTTCATTCCCCATCATATCGACCATCTGATCCAATAAATCTAGCACAGCTCCCCACATCTGCCGATGTTCTCTCGACCGTTCGGGGTCACCTTGTGCCTTAGCTTCAGCAGACATGTTCTCCAGCTTCCATGCGATCTCAGCATCTTCCAGCAGTCTGTATAGTGCCTCGCACTGGGCTTTGGCTGTCTTTGCCTTTTTCATTCGTTTCTCAAAAGCACCCAAGGAATCTGTAATGACCGTTCGGCAGCTCTCCATTAGAGAAAGCATCTGGTCACGTCCTCGACTACGGCCATCCTGACCGTTGTCTTCGAGCGACAGGCTTGGTACATACTTCCATGGTTTGCCATCAGTCCAGCGATACCCGTGAATACCACAAGCCAGTACATAATTCTCAAGCTGGTCCATATCTTCACGAGTGATTGAACCATCACGCGGAAGCAGCAGATCCGTTTTGACACAGCGAAATACATCCTCGTAACGCCAATGGCGCCGAACAATATCCAGTGCGGAACGGATAAACTCGGATAATGGATGATGAAGTTCATTTCTTCTGCGGTCCAGAAAGACGGGTACGTCATAATCCCTGAATAGAGGTTCAGCTATATCAGCGTAGGTATCCAACTGACGAACAAGTACTGCCATATCCCGATAACGCGCACCTTCGTTTTGCGCCAGACGCCGCATCTCACGCAGTGCTCCCTCCATCTCAGCTCGTCGGTTCTCCGCTGCAACCAGTCGGATTCCGGAATCAAGGCCATCACTTTTCCAACGAATTCGGCGGTCGAAACCAGCCTCCAGATGAGCAAGTCCCGGACGATCCTTGTATCTCGGTGGAATCTCCGAATTTAGCACGGTTATATCGCTCGGTACACCCAGTTCTTCAGCCATCCCTTTCAGACGCGCATAGGCACTTGCCGTGGGATAGAACAGTTCCAGTTCTCCAGGCAGTGCGCCGTGATCATAAGGACGATCCAATGTCAGTGCAATGGTCACGGAAGAGGACTGCAACATCAGCCGACCGATCACACTCATCTCCTGTGGTGTGAATCCCTGAAAACCATCAATCCAGATCTGGGCATCCTGCAGCAATGCACTTTCCGACAAACGATCTGTCAGCTCGGTCAACGTGTCTTCATCATCAATATATAAATGGGTCAGTTCCTGTTCATAGTCACGATATATCAGATTCAAGTCATGCAACTTGTCCTCCAGAATTGGCGAAGTGGATGAGGTATTCCCTCCAGACAGCCCTTCTTCCAGCAATGATGGATCAACTTCATAACGTTTAAATTCACTATATAAGTCATTTAATTCGCCTATAAAACCCAGCTGGCTGCCGGATGCACCAAACAGCTTCAATTCTTCCTTACGGCGCTGGATGACCTTGTAGAGCAGCATCTTTTTGCCTTCGGCTCCGATCGGAATACGAGCAGAACCACCTGCTTCCTGCATTACACGATAGGCTAAACGGCGAAAGCCCAGCACTTCTGCACGCATCGTACCTTTAATTGCTCCAGAAGACACCAATGTCTGCTCTGTTCGAAAAGAACTCTGTTCGGGAACGAGCAAAATCAAAGGTGTGCCTTGCGGTTCTTGTTGAAGCAGGGATATAATTTCCCGGGTAATCAGCGAGCTTTTGCCGCTGCCTGCCCGGCCAATAACAAAACGAACGGACATGTCTAATCCTCCAAACCACACGTACAAGATTTTAATTCCCAGTATAACATATCTGACTTGGTTCGGAACATACGTTTGCCACTATCCGGTAAAAACGGAGATCATCTCCGTTAACACAGCCAAACAGCAAAAAGCCCGCAGCTATCACACTGTGGACTTTTTGCCAAAAGTATCATTTATTTAAACTTCACTTTATCTCACGAGAGATTAAAAAAAGTGAAACGAGACTCTTCTAATTCTTTTTACTGCGCACTTCGAAAATAGCAAATTTCAGGTAATGTCCTTCATCCACGCCCAAAATCTGCGGGTGGTCCTTACCTGCTGCCTTCCAGTCAATTAGACGCAGCACTTTGCCTGCATCTTCCGCTGCATCCGCAATCGTATCCAGGAAAAGGTCAGGACGCATGTGATACGAACAGCTGGCTGTTACCAAATATCCGCCCTCATTAACCAGTTTCATTCCTTGCAGGTTGATATCCTTATATCCACGGCATGCACCTTTGACTGCTGATTTCGTTTTGGCAAATGCAGGAGGATCGAGGATGACGACATCAAATGTTTTACCGCCAGCTGCCAGCGCTTTGGATGTATCCACTTTCTGTTCGCCTGCACGTGCACGTGCGGTACGTTCATCCAGCCCTTTCACTTGTTCACGCAAGTACTGGAATGCATCAGCAACTACGAACTCGACCCGGTCGGTAAAACCGTTCAGCTCCACATTTGTTCGTGCACTCTCAATGGCATGCTCCGAAATATCAAGACAAGTCACTTTCTTGGCTCCATACTTGCAAGCATTCAACGTGAAACTGCCTGTGTGTGAGAAGCACTCCAGCACAGTGGCACCATCCCAATAAGGGAATGTAACTACTTTACCGCTTTTATTCACAGGCAACATCTGCTGTGTGCCATCCTGCTCGGTCGTTTGTAGTGTGATTCCACTCTTATAGCCCCAACCCTTCATGAGCGGTTCGATGGCTGCACGATTCTCGCGTTGGTCGAAGAAGTAACCTGTCTTCTGCCCTTCCACGATATCCACTTTAATGAGTAGTCCATTTTCTGTAACGGTGACATGCCGTGGGCACTCTCCGTACAGCGGACCTTTGGTCTGCTCCAAACCTTCGAGTTCACGAATCGAGACATCACTGCGCTCATATATGCCTTCCGGTTGCATTACTTCAACGAGTGCCTGTACGATGGCTTCACGGCAACGATCCATGCCAAGTGTAAGCAACTGTAAAACGAGGATGCTGCCGAACCGGTCAACGATCAAGCCTGGTAGAAAATCTGCTTCGCCGTAAACGAGACGGTATGCCTCTCCATCCTGGATAAAACGTTCACGGTGACGCAAGCAATCGCGGAAACGCGCTGCAAAAAACGCGGTGTCCATCTGTTCGGACTCCAAGGGTTGATAAGCTATAACCCTTACAGTGATCTGAGATGCGGGATTGTAATATCCGGTCGCCAGATAGCGACCTTGATGATTCAATACATTGACCAGATCTCCCGGCTCCGGGTTTCCGTCAACAGAGGCAATTTCATTGTTAAATATCCATGGATGTGCATGTTCAAGCCGCTTTTTGCGACTGCGTTCAAGTGTAACTGATGGCAAGGTAGATCCACTTCTTTCATAGTTAGTTGAAAAGATAGGTTTGGTGCAAAGGAGACGCTACGGCAACGAATTGTTCCTCTGATCGCTGTTATCCCCAGATTTTTTTGAACTCCCTTTTCTCAAAGGGAAAATCCGGGGATAAAGGCGAGCGCTTCGCTTCTTCGGTAACAATTTCGTCTTCTTCGCTGCGTTTGCACGAATCACCGTATCTTTCGAATTGGGGTGGAACAGATAAGTTCCGTAATTTTGAATGAGGGGACGAAATTAGGTTGCTTCCCTCTCAATTCCTTTAGGCTTGTCATGGTTGTCTTTTCTTACTCATAGGATGAGTTAAGGAACCGGACGGAAGGAATGATGTTTCTATGTTTAGAGATGTGATATTGCCCTTACTCTATGGGCTTATTATCTTTTTTGGTGGCATGAAGCTGATGGAGACGGCCTTGCAGCGCATGGCAGGGCCCATGTTGGCAGGTTGGCTCAATCGTGCCACCTCTGCTCCTTGGAAAGGCATGGCCTTCAGTGCTTGCGCAACAGCCCTGTTACAGAGCAGTACTGCGGTCACCGTACTCACCATTGGACTGGCTAATGCCAGATTAATTACCTATGGACGCACACTCGGCATCATCCTCGGCACCAACATCGGGACATGCCTGACGACGGAGTTGGTGGGACTGCAGATCGGTCGTGCTTCCCTGCCGCTACTCGTCCTGTCTCTAACGGGCTGGGCCATGTTTGTTGTTCTTAGTGAACGCAATCTGGCCGCTCCTGAACGCACGCGCCAGACTCTGTTTAACATCCAGTACAGCTTCCTCGCAGCTGCGGGATTTGCACTTGTTATGACAGGCATTCAAGTGATGCAATCCATTGCCTTACCCTTGCGGAGCATGGGCGTATTTCAATGGTTTCTCGACCGCTCGGCCGACAGCTTATGGTGGGGCTTCCTGGCAGGTGCCTGTCTGACAGCGCTCATTCACAGCAGCGCAGCTGTCATTAGCATGGCGATTACGCTCGCAGCCACAGGGGTATTACCTGTGGAGATCGGCATCGCCATTGTGATCGGGTCCAATGTGGGGACCTGCATCACCGCTGTAATTGCTGCCGCGGGCGGAGCATCCGCAGGCAAATTTGTCGCAGCCTCCCATGTTGTATTAAACATTGCGGGAGCGCTGCTGTTTATGCCGCTGATCGGCCAGCTGCATGCAGCTTCGGCCTGGCTGTCAGCGGATAACGGGGCACAGATTGCGCATGCCCAGACCCTTTTTAACATCACCAGTTCACTGCTTGCTTTGCCATTCTGTTACTTGCCAATCTGGCACAAAAAACCACCGGTTCACGCCCCCGCGGCGAAGCCACCCGTGGCTTGATGATCTGCTTATGCAGACCCACAGAACGCGCGGCTAACTGACTCGAACAATAGTGCGTTATACGTTAAAGCCTAACTTGTTCAGGGCTACACGCAAGATATCATCGTTATTATCATATCCGCTCTGCTGCTGTAAGGACCATGCTTCTTCCGGAGCATACCAATCCACACCCTTGATTTCTTCAATCTGAGGCTGTAGATCACCACTCTCGGCTTCAACGAGATAATAATGAACTTCCTTGTCCACCGGGCCAAAATCTGCATGTTGGTAAGTGTAAGCAATGATATCGACCGGCTCTATAATGCGACCCACCATACCTGTCTCTTCCAAAATCTCGCGCAGTGCCGTCTGTTCGATTGTTTCTCCATCTTCCATCTTGCCCTTGGCGAGAGTTGTTTTACCATAACGATCTACGATAAGCTGAATTTGAAGACGTCCGTCTTCCCCTGTTCTATAAACAACTCCGCCTGCTGAAATTTCTTTTTTGTTCATCGTACTCTCCCCCATCAACTTCGATATCTTTATCTTATTTTTTGCAAAAGAAGGACCTCATCTCCCCGGGTAAGCTCCCCAAGGAAATGAAATCCTTGTTTCTGACGCCTCGATCACATCGCGGCGGACTTAAGATTCTCTTCCAACACACGTACCAGCGTAGCCAGACTCTCGTTGACGCCGGCTTCAACCACTTTGACTCGGCACACTTTACCGACCATATCCATCGTTCCGTCAAAGACCAGTTGAATGTAGTTGTCGCTATAACCGTGCAGCTTGCCACTTCCCTCGCGGCCTTTGGCTTCACCTTCGGGAATAACATCCAGTACCTGTCCGACAAACTGCTCAGCGTACTCCAGCTGCATCTGCTCAGACAAGTCAATCAGTTCATGCACACGTGCATTTTTGACCTCTTCGTCCACCTGATCTTCCATCCGTGCTGCTGGTGTACCCGTACGTTTCGAATAAGGGAATATGTGCATTTCGGAAAAACCGATCTTCCGCATCAACTCGTAGCCATTACGGTACATCTCATCCGTCTCACCTGGAAATCCAACAATGATGTCTGTTGTAATCGCTACATCAGGCATTGCTTCCCGAATGCGAAGCATTTTGTTGTAAAACTCTTCTGTCGTATACTTGCGGCGCATGCGTTTCAACACCGTATCATCCCCCGCTTGCAGCGGAATATGGAAGTGACGAACAAGTTTGTCCGAACGTTTGATCACGTCGAGCATACGGTCGTCAATCTGACTGGCTTCAATCGAGCTGATTCGAATACGCTCCAGCCCCTCTACCTTGTCCAGGTCCCACAGCAGATCGGTCAGATCATAATTCTCCATGTCATCACCATACCCACCTGTATGAATACCAGTCAGAACAATCTCCTTGTATCCGGCGTGTACGAGTTGATGTGCCTGTTGAATAATGCTGTTCGCTTCCCGACTACGTGAGAGACCGCGAGACCACGGAATGATGCAGAACGTGCAAAAGTTATTGCATCCATCCTGAATTTTCAGGAACGCTCGGGTACGATCAGCAAAATCAGGTACATCCATCTCTTCAAACACGCGGGTTTTCATAATATTACGCACCGCATTAACCGGTTGACGGGACTCCTGAATTTCATTAACATATGGCAAAATCTTGTCACGGTCCTGTGTACCGATAACCAGATCCACCCCTGGGATGTCCAGAATCTCTGCCGGAGAAGTCTGCGCGTAGCAGCCTGTAACGGCCACAATCGCCTCCGGGTTGCGCCGAATGGCACGACGAATAATTTGACGGCTCTTTTTGTCGCCGGTATTGGTTACTGTACAAGTATTAATCAAGTATACATCCGCTGTCTGTTCATCAAAGTCCACTTGATCGTAACCTTCGTTTTTGAACAATTGCCAAATCGCCTCTGTATCATAGAAATTAACTTTGCAGCCTAAGGTGTAAAACGCCACGGATGGCATAATTACATTCCTCCCATTTCTCCGGATTCATATAGCACGCAAGTTAGTGCTGCCATTCCAGCTGTCTCAGCACGCAAAATGCGTTTGCCCAGTCCCACAGATACAGCACCTGCCTGATCAGCCTCTGCCGTCTCCTTCTCAGAAAATCCACCTTCCGGTCCAACCACGATCAAAACTTCTGCACTTGCACCAGGTGCAAGCTGCTCTACAAACGGCTTCAGTGCATCTCTCAGCTGTTTACCGTTTTCTTTCTCATAACAATAACATACCAGGCTATAGCCCTCAAAAGAAGATAACAGCCCTTTCCAGGAAAGTGGCTGCTCAACGGATGGAATACGATTCCGGTGACTCTGTTCGGCAGCTTCCTTGGCAATTTTCCGCCAGCGCTCCAACCGTTTGCCTTCCTTCTTGGCATCATATTGCACAATCGTACGCTCTGATAGGAAGGGTACAAATGATACCGCCCCAATCTCAGTGCATCTCTGGATGACTGTTTCCATCTTGTCGCCCTTGGGCAAACTCTGTGCCACGGTTACACGAATCCGTGCTTCATGGTCCATAGCCAAAGACTCTACAATATTTGCAGTAACTTGGCCAACTTCAATGGTCTCAATTTCCACGAGTGCTTCTCTGGAGTTTCCGTCACTGACAATCAGTTTATCTCCAGGTTTACCACGCATGACCTTGCCGATATGGCGTGCATCATCACCTGTGATGATCACAGCGTGTTCATTAAACTGTTCTGCAGATACAAAATATCGCTGCATTAGTCAATCCACCCATTCTGTCCTGTTATGATTGGAATTCACCCCGCCTAATGACAGGCGTGAATCCAATCGCCACAGATGATCATACAACTTTTGCGTGTTTCTGACCAGTATATCAGCCCAAAACACGAAGTGCTTTTAGCGATATAATTCAATAACCAGCTTTGCCAGATCCACATACATCGTTTGCGCAAACTCATACAAAGGTTGAATCGTCACATTTTGCAATGGAGGTATAACAAGAATCAACAGGAAGATAAAAATGGACCATTGCTCCACACCTTGCAGCTTGCGGCTGATTGAAGGTGGCACTACATCTTCCAGAATCCGATAACCATCCAGTGGGGGCAACGGAATCAAGTTAAACAGGAACAGGAAAAAGTTGGTTAAGTTAAAGATAGCAAAGAACGTTGTGATGGCTGTCAGCAACCGCTCATTATCAATGCCTCCGAGCGCTCCCGAACCAACCAGTGAAGCATAGATGATTGTACCGATGATCGCCAGCAACAGATTGCTCAGAGGCCCTGCTGCGGATACGATGATGCCCATCAATCTAGGTTTGTCGAAGTTAGCCCGATTAACCGGAACTGGACGTGCCCAACCAAAGCCCGCAATAATGAGCAACAGCACACCAAACAAGTCAAAGTGTACAACCGGATTCAGTGTGACCCGACCCAACAGCTTGGCTGTCGGATCACCGAATTTGTTGGCAAAATACGCATGCGAGAATTCATGCACCGTAAATGCGATCAGGATGGTCAGCAGGAAAAACGGAAGCTGATCGATCGGATAACGAAAGAACGAATTCCAAAAGTCCATACGTTACCCCTTTCTGGCTACAAACGCCAGCCAATCCTCATCACGGTGGATCGCACTCACTTCAAACCCGGAGGCTACCAGTGCATCATGCACAACCTGCTCTTTGTTCTTCCAAATGCCGGATACAATATAGGTCCCACCAGACTCAAGCGCATGATAGACATCGTCCACGAACAACAAAATGATCTCAGCCAGAATGTTCGCAACAACAACTTTAACTGGCAGTTGCACACCAAGCGCAGGGTCCTGACTCCCAAGGACGGACAACAGATCACTCTCTTTAACCGTAATTTGTTGCTCCAGCCCATTCAGTTCCACATTCTCCCTGGCACTGATTACCGCAACCGGATCAAGATCAAGCGCCAGTACATGTTTTGCGCCAAGTTTTATTGCTCCTATAGCCAAAATACCAGAACCTGTACCTACGTCAATAACTTCCTCCCCGCCCTCAATAACCGTTTCCAGTGTGCGCAAGCAGAGGGAGGTCGTTGGGTGGGTTCCTGTACCAAAAGCCATGCCTGGGTCAAGCTCAATTATTTTCTCATCCGGACTTTCTGGCGTATACTCTTCCCACGTTGGTTTAATCGTCAGACGTTCCGATACACGTACCGGCTTGAAATATTGCTTCCAGGCTGTTGCCCAGTCATTTTCATCCACTGTACGTGTCTCATAACGAACCTCACCTGTATCAATTCCGAATTCGGGGAGTTCCTCAATTCTCCGATTAACTTCGGACTGCAATGCAACCATATCCGTACCTTCGGAGAAGTACCCTTTGATGACCGCAAAGCCTTCCGGAATATCATTCAAAGGAACGTCGTATAACTCCCCATATGTCGTGTCCCGTTTTTTATTTAAAGTACCGGACTCTTCAATCGAAACCCCTCCAGCACCCGCTTCATGTAAAAAATTCGAAATCATCTCCACAGCTTCTTCTGTGGTATGTATTGTTAGTTCATGCCATAACATACTTGGTTTTTCCTCCTCATTTTTCAAACATCCCAACTATTGTACTACACAAGCGAGTCGGAGCACAAAGCCGCACCAGTAAAAGAAAAACAAAACAGGATATCCGCAGCCTGACTGCTCGAATATCCTGTCATCTATTCATACATATCTGTTTCATTTACTTCAGCATTTTGTATAATTCGAATCTCACTTAGCAAAAACGCCCACCATTCTGTGTGATCATCTCTGCGGCTTGCGGGAGCGAATCGTTGGATACGGACACGGTCAGCAAAATTTCTTGTTTCAGCCTGTTTGCCGAGTCCTCTTTGGGTGTATCATACACCTGACCATTGGACAACATTTCCGTTTCATCACTAATCAGGGCAAGTACATTCAGTTCGCCACTAAACCCTCCGACAACGGCCGTAGGAGAATTATCGAAGCTCTTAACATCGTTTGAGTCCAATGCAGACGCTTCATTGCCAAGGCTCTCAATACTCAACTGGTTCGGGTGCAACAATTCAAGGGCTCTGCGTGCAGACTCGGCCTCAGTCCAGCTTGTAAAAACAGCTTCGAGGGTCACTGCCGAGCGATCTTCAGTCATTAAGCTCCCGTCCCTGTCGTCGATCAGCCGCTTCACTGCGGCGTAGTGCTTCAATATCTTCATGATCCGCAGCTTCAGCGCTGAATTCCACGTCCTCATTTTTCGCGGATTGCATACGTTTCATCTTTTCCGTTTTCGTTAAAATCTTGCCTGGACGTTCATGTTCTGCCATTGTAATGCTCCTCCTTCAAATTGTATAATTTCAACTAAATCGTATTTACACTGACACTCCGATGACAGAACAACCTTCCGCTCGCTGTTATCCCCAGATTTTTTTTAATTCCCTTCTTCCAAAGGGAAAATCCGGGGATAAAGGCGAACGCTTCGCTTCTTCAGGTTTTTTCTGTCCTCTCCGTTATTGTGTAAATATTTAGATTGAATCTTATATTGTTGGTCTAACTATGGATTTCTTGAAACTAGATCATTCCACCGGCTTGTTCGATTATAGACATAGCGCGGTGATGTACCGATTCATCTACGATGACCGTTAGTAATACATCTCTTCCTGTAGGGCCACCCTGTCCACCATCACTCATGCCGCTTGCAGAAGGGTCCGCCGCCGCCATGATTCCAGCACTGGCATTTGTTTGCATCGAATCGGGCACCCATGATGAAAAACTGCCGGAAACACCCGGCTTGTAGGAAGCCCCGCTTGGTCCTACACCCGCATAACGGCTGAATCGATTAATGGACAGGTCCTCCACTCGCAATGCCTCCAGTTTTTTGGCTGCCCCTTGAGCCTGCTCAGGGCTGTGAAAGTACGCCAAAATATTTTTCTCGGTCATCCGCTTCACCTGCTTTCCTAATTTCTCGCATATCAGCTATGCATATCATTCTCGCCATGCTATCTTTCCGCAAGTTTGCTCAGAATATACCGAAATGCTCCCACAAATTGCTGTCGTTCTTTGTAGCATAAATCCATGGATTTTGCCAAAATCACTGATACACTAAAAAAGGCGTACAAAAAAGGACACCATACGGTAAAAACCGCTGTGGTGTCCTTTTGGGCTTGCTTTATTTTATTCTCAGTCGCCGCGGAAGGCGCGTTTCACTCTATCAAAGAAAGATTGTTCATGCTCATGTGTTTGCTCTCCATCCAGCGCAGCAATTTGGCGAAGCAGATCTTTCTGCTCGTCATTCAGCTTACTAGGTGTAACCACAACCACTTTCACATGCTGATCTCCTTGCCCCATACCGCGTAGGCGTGGTACGCCTTTGCCTTTGAGTCGGAAATACGTTCCCGTTTGTGTACCAGCTGGTACTTTCAATTTCACTTTCTCGGTCAACGTTGGGATTTCAACTTCATCTCCCAGAGCTGCCTGAGCAAAGGTAAGTGGGATTTCGCAATAAATATCGTCACCTTCACGCTCGAAGAAATCATGTGATTTCACGCGAATGACAATATACAGGTCTCCCGCTGGTCCGCCACGCAGGCCTCCCTCGCCCTCACCTGTCATACGCAGTTGCGCGCCATCATCTACACCCGCTGGAATGCGGACATGGATTTTGCGTTGCTTGCGGACTTTACCGCTACCACTGCACGTTGTACATTTTTCTTTGATAATTTGGCCCGAACCGCTACAGTTCGAACATGCACGACGATTAACCATACGACCAAACGGTGTATTTTGCACGACTTCCTGCTGACCGCTACCTTGACAGACCGAGCAGGTTTCCGGTTTCGTTCCAGGTTTGGCACCTGAGCCATGACAGGTATCACAGCCTTCGGTACGCGGAATCGTAATATCCGTTTCTTTACCGAATACAGCTTCCTTGAACTCAATCGTCATCGTGTACTGCAGATCATTCCCCCGTTGCGGAGCATTTGGATCACGTCGTCCACCGCCACCGCCGCCAAAGAACATGTCGAAGATGTCGCCAAATCCGCCGCCGCCAAAATCACCGCCACCACCGAATCCACCTTGATTCGGATCGACATGACCATATTGATCATATTGTGCACGCTTCTGACCGTCACTCACTACGTCGTAAGCTTCTTTAACTTCTTTAAATTTAGCTTCCGCATCAGCAGCCTTGTTTACGTCAGGGTGATACTGACGGGCAAGCTTACGGTAAGCCTTTTTAATCTCATCGTCGTTAGCCGTTTTACTAACGCCAAGCACCTCATAATAATCACGCTTTTCAGCCACTCTTCCACCCCCATATCATTCACCATATCGCACATCGTGACAAAAGGAAAGCCAAAGCGCGGGAGCCCCGGCTATGACTTTCCCTCTAATTCGAACGTCACCGATGTTTAATTCGCGTAGAACTACGAATTAGTTTTGTTTTTTATCTTCATCCACAACTTCGTAATCAGCGTCTACGACGTTATCACGTTTAGCGGAACCTTGTTGCTCTTCAGCACCTTGTGCTTCTTGCTCTTGCGCCTGAGCTTGCTCATACAGTTTCACGGACAGTTGTTGAACGATCTCTGTCAGCTCTTCTGTAGCAGCTTTGATATCTTCCAGGTTGTCAGAAGCCAGAACGCCTTGCAGTTTTTCTTTGGCAGCATTTGCTTTTTCAACTTCGCCAGCATCTGCTTTTTCGCCAAGATCTTTGATCGTTTTGTCAACAGAGTAGATCAATTGATCTGCACTGTTTTTCGCTTCAACGAGTTCTCTGCGTTTTTTATCTTCTTCAGCGTGCAACTCAGCATCTTTCATCATTTGCTCAACTTCAGCATCGCTCAAACCGCTGGAAGAAGTGATTGTGATTTTTTGAGTTTTGTTAGTACCTTTATCTGTTGCAGATACGTTAACGATACCGTTGGCATCAATATCGAAGCTAACTTCGATCTGTGGAACGCCACGTGGAGCTGGTGGAATATCACCCAACATGAAACGTCCAAGCGATTTGTTACCTGCTGCCATCTCACGCTCACCTTGCAGAACATGAATCTCAACGCTTGGTTGATTGTCTGCATATGTGGAGAATACTTGAGATTTGCTTGTAGGGATCGTTGTGTTACGCTCGATCATTTTTGTGAATACGCCACCCGCAGTTTCGATACCCAGGGACAATGGAGTTACGTCAAGCAATACAACGTCTTTCACATCACCTGTCAGTACGCCCGCTTGTACAGCAGCACCCAAAGCTACAACTTCATCGGGGTTAACGCCTTTGTGTGGATCTTTACCCGTCAGTTTTTTGATTGCTTCTTGTACTGCAGGAATACGTGTGGAACCACCAACCAATACGATCTTGTCGATATCGTTAGCTGTCATACCCGCATCACTCAATGCACGACGAGTTGGTTCAAGCGTACGCTCAACCAGACCTGCAGAGATTTCTTCAAATTTCGCACGGCTCAGGTTCAACTCCAAATGCTGTGGAACACCATCAGCAACCGTGATGAACGGCAAGGAGATTGTTGTAGTCAATACACCGGAAAGTTCTTTTTTCGCTTTTTCCGCTGCATCTTTCAAACGTTGAACCGCTGCTTTATCTTTACTCAAGTCAATGCCTTGATCTTTTTTGAATTCACTTACGAGATAATCAATGATTACTTGGTCAAAGTCATCCCCGCCCAGTTGGTTATCCCCGCTCGTTGCTTTAACTTCGAAGAAGCCGTCACCCAGTTCAAGAATGGATACGTCGAACGTACCGCCACCCAAGTCATATACGAGAATCGTTTGGTCTTCGGATTTCTCCATACCGTATGCCAAAGCTGCTGCTGTAGGCTCGTTGACGATACGCAGAACTTCCAAACCTGCAATTTTACCCGCATCTTTAGTCGCTTGACGCTGACTGTCATTGAAGTAAGCTGGTACAGTGATAACGGCTTGAGTTACCGTTTGACCCAGATAAGCTTCAGCATCAGTTTTCAATTTTTGCAGGATGATTGCAGAGATCTCTTGTGCAGAGTAGTCTTTGCCATCAATTGTTTCCTTGTGGGAAGTACCCATGTGACGTTTGATCGACATGATGGTACGATCCGGATTGGTGATCGCTTGACGTTTTGCAGTTTCACCAACAACGCGCTCTCCATCTTTTTTGAAACCGACTACGGATGGAGTTGTACGTGCGCCCTCCGGATTTGGAATTACGACAGCCTCGCCGCCTTCCATTACTGCTACGCATGAGTTTGTTGTTCCTAAGTCAATACCAATTACTTTGCTCATCCGAAAATTTCCTCCCTCAACAATTTAAAATGAATGGGTCTGATCTGACCCTTATTGGATGTTCATGTTGCTAATCGTGCTCTATGTGTACAAACCTTTATATTAAACTTCGCCCACATTGTTCAACTATGAAGCCGACTCATTCCTTCCTATAAGGAAATTATGAGCTGACTTTAACCATAGCTGGACGAAGCACTTTATCTTTCAGCATGTAGCCCTTTTGGACTTCCTCAACAACGATACCTTCTTCGTACTCGTCGCTCTCCACTTGCATAATTGCTTGGTGGAATTCAGGATTGAACGGTTGTCCTACCGATTCCATTGCCGTCAGACCTTCGTTATTCATCACGGTTTCCAATTGACGGAAAATCATTTGGATGCCCTTGGAGAAAGATTCGACCTCTGCTCCTTCCGGTACAGTAGCCATGGCGCGCTCGAAGTTATCAATAACCGGTACCAGTTCGGTGACCAGCTTCATCGAAGCGTATTTAGCCAATTCTTCTTTTTCCTTCTGAGTACGACGACGGAAGTTATCAAAATCAGCCTGTGCACGGACATAACGCTGCTGTTGCTCCTCAGCTTCTGCCTTCAGACGTGCAAGCTCATCCTGCTCCTGATCAGCCATCTCTTCAGCTTGTGATTCTGCAGCGCCAGCTTCATTAATAGGCTCCTGCTCTGCTGTTGTTACCTCTTGTTCTTCTGTAAATGATTGCTCCTCTTTCAAGATGTTCACCTCCTTATACGAATGAAATGGTTCATTCCCGAATCTTATTTGAAACGATGTGTCAGCATCGTCGTCAAGTCACGGGATAGTGTATTTAGAATATGAATGACACGTGCATAATCCATCCGCGTGGGTCCTAGAATACCGATCGAACCCAAAGCCTCACCATCCAATGAATAGGAGGCTGTAATCAGGCTGCAGTTGGCAAAGGCTTCATGATCATTCTCAGTGCCGATTCGCACTTGAATACCAGATCCACCCGGCACGGGCATCATCAATTTCATGAGTGTTGGTGTCTCTTCCAGCAGGTCAAGAATATCTTTTACCTTTTCGATATCTTTAAACTCCGGTTGAGTCAACATATTGGTGGCACCACTGAGGAACAGACGATTATCATGTTCGTTGTCAAAGGCACTGTTCAGCACCTGCATAACTTCCTCGTAACGTGTAATATGCCGTTCCATCTCTTGCCCAAGTTCAGTATAGAGACGGGATTTCAATTTGTAAATTGGCACACCAACCAGCTTGGTGTTCAACAGTCGAACCACTTTCTCCATCTCGGCTACCGAGATTTCTGGAGGAATCTGGACCGTCTTGTTCTCCACCTGACCGGTATTGGTCACAATGATTGCCACAGCTTCACTTTCGTTCAGCGGAAGCAATTGGAAGTGGCGAAGGGACGTATGGAATACTTCCGGTCCAAGCAGGATCGAAGTATAATTCGTCATATGTGACAAAATATTGGATGCATGTTGAATAACTTGTTCCATGACATTCAGCTTTTCGGCGAAGAACGACTTCAAATCGTCCAATTCCTGGGGCTCCACCTGATTCCAAGGAACCAAATGATCGACGTAATATCGATAGCCTTTATGAGACGGAATGCGTCCTGCCGATGTATGCGGCTGTTCCAGGAAACCCATATCTTCAAGGTCCGCCATTTCATTACGGATCGTCGCCGGACTATATCCAACATCTCCCCTTTTGGAAATGCTCCGGGACCCTACGGGCTCAGCTGAACGGATATAGTCATCCACTATAGCGTTCAGAATCATTCGTTGACGCTCAGTTAACATGGTGAGTATTCCCTCCTTCTGACTGTACTGTCCCATGTCGTTAGCACTCCAGTTAGATGAGTGCTAAGCGGTAATACAAAAATACCAAACTGACGTGAACATTGTCAAGTGAGTTTGATGAGTGGGCTCATCTATTTATAGTATAGACCAATGTCGACAAGTCCTAACAACTTTATTGAACATACTTTGAAGTAAAAAAGGACTGCATGTAGGGCAGAGGCTGACTCGGCTCGATCCATGCAGTCCATTTAGTTGTTAGGCTGAAACGTTAAGCTCTTTTAATACCGCGATCTCATCACAACAATCCTGCTTGCTGCAGTGAACACAGTCGGTCCATACTTTCTCGGGGAAAATCTCTTTTTCCACCACAGCAAAGCCATTTTTGAGGAAGAAGGATACTTCATATGTCAACGCCATAACTTTAGGAATCTGTTGTTTCTCCGCTTCTTCTACCAGTCGGTCCAGCAATCGGGAGCCAATACCGAGCCCTTTGTGTCCTTCCGAGATACCGAGTGATCTGACTTCCACCAAATCATTCCCCAGACGACAAAGCGATCCGCAACCCACCACTTCACCATCAACTTCGGCTACAACAAAGTGCTCCAGCTGTCGGTGCAGTATTTCCCGTGATCGCGGAAGCATGATCCCACGCTCTGCATAGCCCTTAATCATTTCATACAGTGGTTCAACATCTTCCGGCACGGCTTTTCTGCATATTACCGACATCCTGCTCTCCTCCTATTACCAAGCTTTCCAGAGGAAAGCTGACTTCGTAGTTGTTAAATTAACACGCTCTGTAAAATCAATATGAATAAATATACAACAGAGCGTATAGAATTTCAAGCTATGAATTCAGCGATATGGACCCGATAAACTCCGCAAAAACGTCATTTCCGAACAGGATACCCTGCTCGCTCAGTCGGAAGCCGTCTGCCGTCCGCTCAAGCAACCCTGCGTTCAACATTTTGCCCAAAGGCTTCGCAAACACTTCTTCCATGGACTCTCCGAACTGTTCGCTAAAGCGTGAGGCCGAAGCTCCCTCCAACATTCGCAGTCCAACCATCAGATAATCTTCCATGGCCTCCGGGCGAGCAATCTCAAAATGATCCAGACGAGGCAGCCCTGCTCGTGAAGCTTCAACATAAGGATTTATACCTTTAATATTCATATGCCGCTCGCGGCCCACATATCCATGTGCACCTGCACCCAGTCCATAGTAGTCCTCATTACGCCAGTAGGTAATATTGTGACGACTCTCAAAGCCCGGCTTGGCAAAGTTACTGATCTCGTATTGTCCATAGCCTGCTTCTTTCATACGTCTCATTAATAGAAGATACATCTCCAGCTCATCATCTTCATGAGGAAGTGGTAACTGGTTCTTCTGATACAGTGTATGGAAAAGTGTATTCTCTTCCACTTTCAGGCTGTAGATGGAGTAATGTGGCAGATCCAGTTCCAGCGCTTTGTCGATACTCTCATTTAACATTTCTACAGTCTGGTTCGGCAACCCAAACATCAAGTCAATGGACAAGTTATTCAAGCCTGCTTTTCGAGCATTCTCCAAACTGCGATATACATCATCCGTATTATGAATACGGCCAATGCCTGTCAGCAGATCATTCTGAAAAGCCTGCACGCCAAAGCTGACACGGTTGACGCCGCCTTCTTTCATCGCAGCGAGTTTCTCCGCATCCGTTGTTCCCGGGTTGGCTTCCATCGAAAATTCAATATCGTCCGCCCAATTTGGGAAATACGTCTTCACGGAACGAAGAAATACCGCCATCTCATCCGGTTTCAGAGCTGTTGGCGTACCCCCACCTACAAATATGGTCTTGATCTCACCCGGTGGATTGGCCTTAACTGTATGTTCCATCTCCCGTTCCAGTGCTTCTAGATATTGCATCACGGGCTGATCTTTCAGAACGTAGGAGTTAAAGTCGCAATAAAAACATTTATTCGTGCAAAAGGGAATGTGAAGATACACCGCTTGGGGCGCACCTGTCTTCCGGCTGTGTGCTGCCAATGTCATGGCAAGTCCCCCTCTATTTGAAAAAAGGAAAGCCATCCGGCTTCCCTTTCAGCTTAGTTATTTAATATTCTGTGTTGTACCCGAGACAAAATATCGTTTATCCTTTCATACACAAATTATTGATGTACCAAAAGGATTCACGTGAAGCTTGCAAGCAAACGTCCTAAATCTAGTTTGAATACACACATTCTGTGATGTATTTCAAATTAGATTGTTTAATCATCAATTTTCAGTACCGCCATGAATGCCTCTTGCGGCACCTCAACGTTACCAACCTGTTTCATCCGCTTCTTACCTTCCTTCTGCTTCTCAAGCAGTTTCCGTTTCCGCGAGATGTCACCACCATAACACTTGGCAAGTACGTTTTTACGCATTGCTTTTACCGTTTCACGAGCAACGACTTTGGTACCTACAGATGCCTGAATTGGCACCTCGAACATTTGCCGTGGAATCAGCTCGCGCAGTTTCTCACAGACAATGCGTCCGCGGTTATAGGCACGGTCACGGTGAACGATGAAGGACAGAGCATCCACCTGTTCGCCATTGAGTACAATATCCATTTTCGCCAGATTGGACTGACGATAACCGGACAGCTCATAATCCAGGGATGCATATCCTTTGGTACCGGATTTCAACTGGTCGAAGAAGTCATATACAATCTCGGACAGCGGAATCTCATAGGTAATGGTAACCCGGGTTGTGTCCAGATATTCCATATTCACATATTCACCGCGTTTAGTCTGACACAGCTCCATAATGGTACCTACATAATCATTCGGTACGATAATATCTGCCTTGACGTATGGTTCCTCGACGTAATCAATCCGGCCCACCTCAGGATAGTTGGATGGGTTGTCGATTTTCATCACTTCACCATTGGTTAAGGTGACGTGGTAGATTACACTTGGTGCCGTTGTGATCAACGGAATGTTAAACTCCCGCTCGATCCGCTCCTGAATAACGTCCATGTGAAGCAGTCCAAGGAATCCGCAACGGAATCCAAAACCGAGTGCACTGGATGTTTCCGGTTCAAAGCTCAGAGACGCATCGTTCAACTGCAATTTCTCCAACGCTTCACGCAGATCAACATAGTCCGATGTTTCGATCGGATAGAGACCACAATACACCATTGGGTTAATTTTACGATAACCCGGCAAAGGTTCCGGTGTTGGATTTTTGGCATCCGTTACCGTATCCCCGACTTGTGTATCGCCAACATGCCGGATACCTGCAACGATAAATCCAACATCCCCGACGTTCAACTCGTCCACGATGGTCATACGAGGTTTGAACGCTCCAACTTCAATGACTTCAAATGATTTCCCTGTTGCCATCATTTTGATTTTGGAACCGGATTTGATTTTGCCGTCAACAACACGCACATATACGATTACACCTTTGTACGGGTCGTAGTGCGAGTCAAAAATCAGCGCTTTCAAAGGCTGGTCAGGATCACCAGTTGGTGCCGGAACACTTTTCACCACTTGCTCCAAAATTTCTTTGATTCCGATTCCTGATTTGGCCGAAGCCAAAACCGCATTACTTGTGTCCAAACCAATAACATCTTCCACTTCCTGCTTCACCCGTTCAGGATCAGCGCTCGGAAGGTCAATTTTGTTGATAACCGGTAAAATCTCAAGGTTGTTATCCAATGCCAGATACACGTTGGCAAGTGTTTGGGCTTCAATTCCCTGAGCCGCATCCACAACCAGCAGAGCACCTTCACATGCAGCAAGACTACGTGATACTTCATACGTAAAGTCTACGTGTCCCGGTGTATCAATCAGATTCAATAAATACTCTTCACCATCATCCGCTTTGTAAGTCAAGGCTACTGCTTGTAGCTTGATCGTTATTCCACGTTCACGTTCAAGGTCCATCTTATCCAGAACTTGTTCCTGCATTTCACGTGAAGTGAGCGCACCTGTGTGCTCCAAGATCCGGTCCGCAAGTGTTGATTTGCCGTGATCTATATGTGCAATAATAGAAAAGTTACGAATTTTACGTTGTCTTGCCCGAATGTCAGTCATTCCTTACCCCCAGAAACAGCCTAGTGTCAATCACTTCATTATAACAGTTGAAGCACAGTGCATCAATCCCGTGATGTCTCAACTTTATAATAAAGTGTCATCATGCACTCCCAGAGGTTATATTTTACCTTAACATTATGGTATTTTATTCAGCGACGCCGCTAAAAAGAGAGACCACCCACTTGATTCCACTGTGTGAGAGATTTTGCAATAGTCCAGCAGTTTTGTCTGCCAACACATCAACCGGAGCCTTATTTTGATCTGCCCCAAGCACTTGGCTTGGTGACTGAACAGGTACAAATGGTGGTTCTTTAATTTCCTTTTGGACAGGAGCAGTCGGAACAGATTCGGTCACCGATGAAGTTGGCTCAGTTGTCACAACGGTTGACGTGCCTCCTGAGGGATTGCCCATATGAAAGTTGCTGCCAGCCAGCTGCATTCCAAACAGAACACCCAGCAACATTAACACAGCGATGGATAACAGTCTTTTACCGAATCTGGACATGTGCATTGCCTCCTGTCACTCTCTACTATTTTTCCTTCTAACATATATGGTATCTACCCACCCTGCGACGAGGTTTCCACACTGGCTTTGTCCACCTTCTGATCCTCCCAATACACTTGGGAAATCATGTCTGCGAGAATCTTTGATGTCCGTTGGAGCTCAGCTCCTGTGTTGTCGATGCCACCAATCTCAATCAAAATGCTGTTAGGTGAAAGGGTTTGGTTATACTCTCCATTGTTGGCTCCTCCGCCATCCTTGCCCCACACACCACGGGATACCCCAGGATACTTGGCTTCCAGTTTCTTATGAATTTTCGCTGCAAAGGCTTCATTCTGCCGCCAATTTGGATTTTCATGTCCAATAATGAAATATACTTTGGCGTAGCCCAAGTCATTAATAGTTGTTGTTGTTTTGCCATGACGCTGTGAATCGCGATGAATGTCTATGAGATATGTCAGATCATCATTTTGAGCGAGCGCCGCTTTTACCGTTTGACGGGAGTATTTATAGGAATAGTTCCAGTTATAGTCCTTTACTTTGGTGGGGTAATCATCCTTGGCGTGTTCTACGCCGATTCCCAGCTTCTCCAGACTGTCTGAGAGATAGGTTCCCACTTGAAACACATTGCCTGTTGATTTGCCTGATGATGGATTGTCACTTTTCGTACCTAGCAGTGGATTGTAGCCTTCCCGTGGATGGGAATGATAGATAAGAATTGACTTTTTGCCTGTTGTCGGTGAGCCTGAATTGTCTTTCTCACCATTCTTCGCTGGGGGATCTTCTTTATCTTCTCCATCTCCAGGCTCACTCGACTCAGGTGGATCCGTATTGTCCTGGCCTGGTGGAACATGGAGCTCACTACCGGGTTTCCCTCCACCTGTGGAAGCCGTATCCGTAAGACCGGGACCGGGCTGATAATCTTCGGGAGCCTCGGCTTTTTCGTTACCAGATCCAGGACGGAGCAGAACAGGTTGGTTGGAACCCATGCCCGGCATTTCTCTCGCAATCAGGCTCTTCGGATCTTGTGGATTTACATTTGTTAGTAATTGGAAAACAAAAGAGGTAAGATTCTCACCGGATATGGCAGAGGTCTGTTCCTTCTGGGTGAGATGAGGCATCTCCATACCGAGCATATCGACGAAAAAGCGGCTTGATACGGCACTCGCAAATCCTTTCATGGAAGAAACGGGTGAATTATTCAAGCGTTTCTCTGCCATGCCCCCCAGACCCAGTACGACAAAAAACAAGGCAGATATGATCATAAGCAACAACAACGTACGGCCCATGGCCAGCACGTGCAGACATCTTTTTTTCCATTTCCCAATATTCCAGGCCAATATCTTGTTCATTCTGCTGTCTCCTTCCCTGCTGGACAACTCTTATACTTCAACTCTATGAGCCGGTCCAATTTGATAGAACAGGAAAATGAAAGATTCCAGAAACAAAAAAAGAAAGTCCGATAGATTCGGACCTTCTTCTCAGCAGTTTTAAGTTTTAATGTGTATAAGCGGCTACGTTATCTGGATTCACGGCATCATGGAGCGCGGCGTTAAGTCCTGAAGCGATAACATTGGCAATTCCCTCAATAAACTCATCGATTTCCTTTGGGGTCACAATGAGGTCATGACCTAGTGGCTCCAGTACCTCTTTCACCAGACTCAAGCGATCTTGTTCACCGATGTCGTCCAGCATACCCATGATCTGTTTGGTCTGATCCGTTTCCTGGCGAAAGTGTGAGCTCATCATCTCAATCACATTATTCACGATGGTGGACGCATAACATACGGTTGGTACTCCGATGGCGATGCAAGGCACACCTAATATCTCACGAGTCAGGCCACGCCGTTTGTTTCCAATACCGGAACCCGGGTGAATACCAATGTCCGCGACCTGAATCGTTGTATTTACACGTTCCAAGGAACGGGAGGCCAGCGCATCAATCGCAATAATGGCATCCGGCTTGGTCCGGTCTACAATCCCCTGTACGATGTCACTGGATTCAATGCCTGTTGTACCTAACACGCCGGGAGCAATCGCGCTGACTTCCCGATACCCTGGCGCAACCTGATCTGGCACCAATTCGAAATACTGACGGGTTACCATCAGATTTTCCACAACAAGTGGTCCGAGTGAATCCGGGGTGACATTTAAGTTACCCAGGCCAACAATCAAGACCTTGGATGTTTTGTTAATTCCAGCCTTAACCATAAAATCTTCCATTTCACGTGTGAACTCGGCAGCAACTCGCTCCTGTAACTCGGTATCACCATTTCGTAGTGAAGGTACTTCCAAGGTGACATAGTGACCTTTCACCCGTCCAATCGCTTTGGCTGCTTCTTCATTCAGGACATCAATACGTGTAATCGTAATGCCCTCTTTTTTCTCCACATCTTCCCGTAGTCCGGGAATCGTCTGTTTCTGTCCACCTTGCGCCATTTCCTTGGAGTCGATTGCCAAATCGGTACGAACTGTATAGTTTTGCAAATCCAGTGTCATTCTGTCCCTGCCTCCCTTACCGCATTTGAGCATATTGTGTGGGAAAAAGAGTTTCTTTATACAGCATGTCGAACATCGTAGGAATATCTGTTGCATTTTACATGCTAGCGTGATAGAATATTTTAAGTTGTGAAACGTTTGTATTCATGCAAATGCCTTACAGGAGGTGAATGTAATGCCAAACATCAAATCCGCTGTTAAACGCGTAAAAACGAGCGACAAGCGCCGCGCACTCAACGCTTCCCAGAAGTCTGCACTCCGTACAGCTGTTAAAGCTGCTGATGCTGCTCTGGTAAGTAACGAAGTTGATACTGCAAAAGCTGCGATTCAAGCTGCTTCCAAAAAGCTGGACAAGGCTGTAACTAAAGGTCTGGTTCATAAAAATGCTGCAGCACGCAAAAAGTCTCGCTTGGCGAAAAAACTGAACGCTCTTTCCGCACAAGCGTAAGAAGCGTTACTTATACGATCCAATGGAAAAATCCTGAACAGCATAGGCTTTCAGGATTTTTTAGTATCTGATTCGATAAGTATAAGACACAAACAAAAGCGACCTTTATTCCGATGATTTAACTATCATGGAGCAAAGGTCGCTTTGTTTGTTTCTCACACTAGTAATCTATTACGTTTACTTGTCCATTCACGCACCAAGTCTCAATAAGAACAGTTCCAGACCAAGCACTTTATCCACCGCTCCTGTTTTCATCTGGTAATCCAGTTCGCTGAGGTGGCTTAGAATCATTCTCAGACGTTCCGGCTGAAATTTACGGGCTTGTTCACCCGCAATCTTAACAGCATACGGATGCAGACCAAGCTGACTGGCAATCTGCTGCTGGGAGTAACTTTGTTGGCCCAACTCTTTCACCTGGATCATGATCCGAAACTGGCGTGCGATTAAAGCCGCAATTTTAATCGGTTCTTCCCGCTGCTTCAGCAACTCATAGAAAAGAGCCAACGCTTTCTCCAGTCGCAAATTAGCGAGTTCCTCCACCAGCGAAAATACATTCTGCTCTGTACTACGGGCAACCAGTGACTCGATATCAGCACGCTTGATTGTCCCCCCATTACCCGCAAACAAACATAACTTGTCTACTTCAGCAGACAGGGTCTGAAGACCTGTTCCTGCATAGCTGATCAACGTTTCCGCCGCTCCCGTCTCCAAGGAAACATCCCGCTGCTTCGCAAGTTTCACTATCCAATTCAATAACTCTTCTCCACTGAGTGGAGCAAAAGCAAGAACGACTGCCTTTTTCTTGACAGCTTTCACCAGTTTCTTACGCTCATCCAGCTTATCCCCCTGGGCCAGGAAAACAATCGTACTGTAATCTGCCGGATTCTCCATATATGTAAGCAGACGATCAACCTGATGTTCAATCTTGGATTCTTTACCTGCGGTGAACAGGCTCGCGTCCCTTACAATAATTAATTTGCGTGGAACCAGAAAAGGTACGGTCTCTGCTTCTTCAATAACGACCTCCACAGCCGTTTCAGACAAATCATACGGAATAATCGCAAAATCACGATGTTCTTCTTCAATAACCTGTTCTTTTAACATATCCGTAAATTGCTGTATCTGGTACTTCTCCGTTCCATACAGCACATATAACGGTGCCGTTTCTCCATTACGTATTGCCTTTGTTGCACTTTTTACATCCATTCACGGCGCCTCCCTATCCCTCTTATCCTACCAGAAAAAACGCAAGACAACAAAGGGACCTTACATCCAGTTATGGATGAAGGCCCCCTGTCCTACATCTATATAAACGCTGACACCAGCAGTTCTAGAAAAAGCCGGTGCGCGGTCATACGACGTCAGTTGTTCAGAACTGAGATAGGACGTTTTGTTACTTCCACTATATGCTTGTCATACTGAAAATGTTCTTTCGTTTAGAGGAGCGCACTCCCCATTTTTAATTATTTCGCAGGAGCTCCACCTGAAACAGCAGGTACATTAAACGAGTTCTTCGCCGTTGTTCCGTCCTTGTCCGTTTCGTAATTAAAAAGGGTACCATCCTTTGACCAACTCGCTGACTTCAGTGTCCCCTCTATGCTGCGTTGTTCAACCAAATTTAGAACATCCGGTTCGCTCACAGGTTTGGAGTATATGCTGATTTGATCACCAATAAGCATAACTACATAAGAGCCGTCAGGTGATTTCCATTCTTTTGGTACTGCTGTTGTAGCCATTCCCTGATCCGGTCCTGCTGCGAATCCTTTGTTTCCGCCAGAAGCGTCTGCACCTGCACTGGAATCAGGTACAGTGTTACCTTCAACCGGAGCATCTTCAGTCATATTAGGTGTTGTATCCTGAGAAGTGAAGGATTGGGCATCTCCATTTTCTGTTTCTGTTACTCCATTCTCTTCCCCATCTGCAGAAGATTTAGGAGCATCTCCTGATCCCTGAATTCTCTGCTCAGAATCTTGGTTCTGAACCTGATTATTGTGATTATCGGTCGGAGGAGTTTTGGACGAATTATCCTGCGGTCCTTTATTCGGAGCAGGCGTTGATTCGGTAGCCGGTTGTTTAGGTGTCGGATCTGACTGAACTTCAGGCTCCTGCACCTCATCTCCACCGTTCTCTTCAGGAATTGTTTCTACGCCTTGGTTATCTGGTTCAGTTGGTGAAACATTCGATTGATCCACAAACACATCGTTGCTGCTTGGTTGGGACGAAGTGGCAGGATCATAATTTTCAATATTCTTGCTTAATGGATTTTCATCTACATTGCCGCTCTCTTGAGAAGCTCCAGAGCTCATCAACATGGAATCGGCATTCTCAATCTGTTCAGGCTGATATCCCCAGATGGCGAATCCCAATACAACTGCCGCAGCCGCTGCACCCACCGACATACGTCCTGCCATCGAGTTAAGCCATTTTTGCTTCGTTTTCCGCTCACTTGAACGTTGTAAATTCTCAAATGCAGCGGGGACAGGATTCATTTCCTGTATGGTGCTACTTTGTTCCTTCCGCGCTTCGTCAATGGCATCAAGCTGTGGCATAATCGCATCAACCAGACTAAATTTCGGGCTTACTTGCGGTAATTCTTCCAGTTCTCTGGAAAGAGCTCTGAGTAAACTAAAATTTTCGGCGCACTCCGGACACTTCGCCACATGCTGTAGCATCTGCGCGGTTTCCGCCTCGCCCAGATCATGATCCAGATAGCGGTGCATCCATTCCACCACCTCTTCGCATTTCATCCTGTCACACCACCTTTCTGATATTCCTGTAGTAGATTCTGTAATTGCTGTCTGGCTCTAAATAAATAAGATTTCACCGTATTCAACGGAAGATCGAGACAATCCGCAATTTCATTGTAGGATAAGTCCTGCAAATATCTTAGAACAATAACGGTACGATGATGCTCGGGAAGCTTGTTGATCGCATCCTGAATGTCCTGGGCCACATATGTAGACATGACCTCGTACTCCACATCCTGATTATCCTGAAAAACCATGTCATGTTCGTCAATGGAGACGGACGGCTTGGTTCTTCTGAATTTATCAATACAGATGTTCGTGACGATGCGTTGTACCCATGTTTTGAATTGGGCCTTTTCTTCGTAAGAATTGATTTTGGTGTAAATTCGGATCAACGCTTCCTGAGCAGCATCCAAAGCGTCCTGTTCATTATTTAGAATGTAATATGCGGTCCGATAGACATGTTGTTCAATCTCCCGCAATAGGGTAATTAGAGCGTCGCGATCGCCCGATTGAGCGGCTCTGATGAGTTCCGGCTCTACCACAAAGGATCCCCCTCTCCCTGCAACCTTACAGACGTGATCATCAATAAAATTGTTGCAAAGTTAAGTATTTTTTTAATTTGCCATAACAAAATAACGGCGTATGTATTAGGGCCGCTGAAATCTTCTCTTAGAATAACAGAAATTGCATAACGAGTCACCAAACGTATCCAAAAGGGATTCCATTACTTACACGACTCAATTCAAATGCAATGGCATACATTATAGATAAGCACTTTTTTGGTTCCTAAAATAAAAAAAGTCGAAATTTGTCCAAATTTAAGCTGATTTTAATGCAATTTTCATGAAAATAGTGTATTGTAAATTTACATTCATAAACACGAGGTGATGAGCATGCCAGCTCTTGCGAAAATTCAAGCTTTAAAAGAACAAATGCCCAAAGAATACCAAAGCATTTCCCATTTTGTGGAACACGCATTGGAGTCCATCGATACTCTGGTTGAGGAACATCGGAAGTACGTAGCTGCACAGGCATTATACGGCGATAAAATCGTTGGAACGGAAGAACGCTTGTACAGAGAAACCGTACTTGATGTGAGAGCACAACTGTTGATGACTCTTGAGAAAACGGTAGAAGATCTGTTACACAAGGGTGACAAACATTGGAACAAACACTTTAAGGATGGCGTGGAGTAGTTCTTATATTTCTTCTACATTTTGAAAAAATGGCCCGTTTTCCGATATTCTCCCTCGTGGAGTGTAACGGAAAGCGGGCTTTTTTTGTGCTGTGACTTGCAATCAAATGAAACAGCAAGGAATGATTTTTAAATCCAAATAAATGAAGGTCGGTTTATATAGGATAGTGCAAATCCATTCTTATAGAAAAGGCACAAACCTTAGAAAAACGAAGGTTAGTACCTCTTTTGGTGTGATGAACTTATCGATTATAATAAGGGCCATTTCCTGTGGATTCATTCAAGGACAACAACTGAGAAACCGTTACGAATTGGTAGCCTTGCTTTTTTAGTGATTTAAGCATTTGGGGCAGTGCATCAGCTGTAGAAGCGTGAATATCATGCATAAGTACAATCGAACCTGATCTGATGTTTTTAGCAACCTCTTTATTTACAGCTTGAGCGTTCCGGCTTTTCCAATCCAGCGAATCCACAGACCATAAAATAATGGGTGTTTTCTGTTCTTTGGTGACTTTTTTGACTGATTCATTCATAGCACCATAAGGCGGACGGAATAGGGTTGGTTTTTCTCCAGTCGCATCTTTGATTCGGTCCGATGACTCTTTGATTTGTTTGCGCACCTCACTCAGGCTCATATTCGCCAGATTCGGATGACTCTTGGAGTGATTGCCGATCTCGTGGCCGGCCTTAGCAACCTTTTTAGCCATATCAGGATAATACTCTACTTGTACGCCCAGCATGAAGAAAGTAGCCTTCGCGTTGTACTCCTTCAAAGTCTTTAGAACTCTAGGTGTCACCTTTGGGTGAGGCCCATCATCAAAGGTAAGAGCCACATATTTCCCTTTAGGATCAAGCGGAGGCTGAGTTGGCCTCTTCCCTTTTGGTTCATCGTTATTTTCATAAGTAATATTCCATTTTTTAGTAAGGTCCTTCTTCAAGTAGGAATGCAAGGATTTCAGTGGAATGTTCACTTGGACCGTTCCGGCTGCACCAGCAGCGATCTCGTATTTATTAAAGTATAAAGTAAAGACTCCGTTACCTATGGACCATTTCCATTCAGATGGATTTTTTATAGATTCTTGAAGTTCTGCTTCGAATACATAAGAGTGGACGTTTTTCTGTTTCTTCAATTCTTCCTTCACGATTGACATAATATGGTCAAGAGCTGCTTTGTCATAAGTCATGATATCGGATAAATTCAACATTTTATTTTCAGCTGTGTCGATATTAAAAGATTTTATTATCGATTGTCCATTAGCACCGCCTGTGGTGATTTGATAGGAAGTGAACACTAAACTATATAAATGGTCATTAATTTTATTCGTATCTACTGTAATATTCAATTCAGCACGATGATCGCCTTGAAGCGTTTTTGCACCGGTCTCAACCTGGGTTAAGAATTTCTTTTCCTGATCATTGACCCACGTCTGAATAGGAGTATTAATCTCCTTGCTATTTGTTAGGACGTTGCTAATCGACAATATATAATGCTTCGTATTCTTCGTCCTTGTTTCGATATTTAAGCCTGGGTATGCACTGGGTGACACTTCAACGTTCTCTGTCACGCTGTGGTTACCAGCTAGAACATTTTGCACCATTAGATTGATTCCTAGAATCCCGCCAGCTAATACAATAAATCCAACCAGCCAAACGGGCCACCGTGTTTTCTTCTTTTTGTTCATTTCAAATCATCCTTATCTTTATTCTAGTCATAAAACTGCAAGTCATTGTCTATCCTTTCTTCCGTTATTCACATAAAACATCGATGACAGAAAAGCACCACTGAGTGCCTGCACTCTCGACAGATCGATAATGAGGAGCCACGCAAATCCCCCTAAGCCCATCATGCATTTTGCTTTCGTCCCTATCCTTTTTGATTTGTCGCTCATAGGCAGGACGCCGAGCTTGTGAAAAAAGTTTTCTCCAATTAATGTAATCAATGAAGAGAACAAAACATTTTCATGGAACTTCTACCTTTAGAACTAAAAAAAGCATCCCGTAAGACGAGAGTCTTCGGGATGCCACATTCAGAATAATCGTCATGTTTCCAGCATAAGACTTGAATTAATGTTGTACTTGTACATTTAGAATGTCGGACACAAATTGGATTGCACGTAAAACTGATTTTTATGAATCGAAGTGGCTACGCCGAGCGCTTTGGGAGCCATTCTCGAGAAGAAGCAAGCTGCCACCTTTTTCAGATCCAACTTTACTGCGACTTCTGGCTTCATATCATTCGGCTTTGCCTCAGAGGCTGGCATTCTTCAAATTGAAACGGAACTCCGGTGAACCCACATATCCCGGCGCGATACTGTATTTCGGGAAGACGATAACCAGTTCGCCTTTTTCAATATAAAACGACTGTTCCGTGAACGTCCCTTTGAATTCTTCCAGGAAGTATTGATCGGGATCCTTTCTCATTTGCGCAAGAATATTTGCATCAAGCTTTTCTTTATAGTTAGAACCGAGGATATCCTCCAATGTCACGCGCTGACCCGCAGAGGCATTTTTCAAGTTGTAGGTATCGATCCGTGGCATGCTCGTCCCCCCCTTGTAACCTTCCGTGATTACTTCAAGCGAAACTACTCCTGCCAGCTTTCCAGTTCCGTCCGACTTTAGCTTATAGCTGACGTAAAATTCATAGGGGTGGAACTTCTGGTGATTTACTTTTGCCTTTTTGGCCGTTTCTGCGGCATCCTTCTCCCACTGAGCAAGATCCTTTTGCGCACTGGATAAAAGGATGCCATTCAGTTCATTCTGGTATCTGGTGTCCAGCATGCCGTCCAGCTGCGGTACCTTGATGTTCACAATAAGGTTCTTGCTTGTTGTGCTCAGTACCTTCTCCACGATTTTTACTCCTGTAGCCGAAGGGACGGTTGCATGTACCTTAGAGCTGACAGTTACGTTTGCTGAAACAGGTGCCGAGGCCAGCGCATTTGCAGATAAGCTCGCTGCGCCGACGCCGAGCATGGCTACACAGCCCATGGCCCCCATCTTCATGTATTTTATCGTTTTCTTTTTCATAGCTTTCATCCTCCATCTCTTTGTATGAGTGTCTAATCACGCACACTCATTGGCTAGACGCATGAGATGGTACAGAAAGTTTTGGAAAATCAAAAATAAAACAATGTCTCTTCGACCAAAGTACTAACAAAAAAAAACCGGCGCGGGGTACCCGATCACCGGTCTCTTCCATTACTTAATGTATTTGTTGTTAATCAGAACGTCTTTCAACACATCCGTGGGAATGACGAATTCCACAGAACCCATATAGCCTGGCGCAACGTCATATTCGTTGAAAGCAATCACCAGCTTTCCGTCGTTGTTGATATAGAAGCCTTGATCCTTCGCAATGCTCTGGAACTCACTGGTGACCGGCACGTCGGTAGCTCCCGGAGCCCAGTAAATCTTATTAGGGTCCGCTTTCATTTGCACCTGCATCTGCTCTATAACGTTGTCGCTGATGAGTCGTACATAACGATCGTCCTTGAACAGCATCGGCAGAGTGATGAGGATTTGGTTTTTCTTATCGATCGTATCAAACTGAAGCTCCTCCGAGGATGAACCGGCGGTCTCGACCACGTATCTTTGTATAGATAAAATCTCGTCGTTGTCCGTCTTTACTTCATATCCGACATCAAGTCCCAGATGGCCTCCGCCTTGCTTCTTCAATTCGCTGATTTCCGTCTGAACCTTTTCGTAAAGCGCTTTGTTCTCCTTCATATATTTCTCGTTCAACCCGCTTTGCAACTGCTCATTCTCCATATCGGTAATGGAAGGCACTTTGATATTCGCATTGTAATTAGACTCGTCAACCACGTATTCCTTGAACGTGAGCACTTGGATAACCCGGTCCACACCCGGTATGGATGACAAGGCTTTCGCTACAGGAGGGCTCACATTGATCGCAATAAGGAACATGAACGCAGCCGCACTGGAAACGGCTAACCATCTGTACTTTGAGCCGCGGCCCCTCCTTCCCTCCTTAGAGAATTTATGAATCGATTGGTTTACAATGCTATCCAATTCATCTGGAATGGGTATTTCTTGATATTCTTTTCGCAGCTGTTCGATGTTATTGTTCATCTTACTCGTTCTCCTTTGGTTGTTTCATCATTCATTGTGATTCGCAATAGCTGATGCGCCTGATACAGCCTTGTTTTAATCGTATTCAAATTCTCATCCAGTACAGCAGCAACTTCCTCGATCTTCATGTCTTCAAAATATCTCAGTATAATGACACTCTTGTATTTATCCGGCAAGGATTCGAGCGTTAGCTTCAAATCAATGTCCGTATACGTATCTTCTGCCCCGAGGCTGTAGGTTTCGATCATTTCATGATCCATCGCCTGAACCTTTTTGTTTCTGCGCAGAAAATCCAGGGCGGTATTCACCACAATCCGGTAAAACCAGCTTTTGACCGCGTCTGGGTTCTTCAAACGTTCGAGATTCGTCATCGCTTTGTATATGGAGTCTTGTACGATATCCAGGGCATCATCCTTATTTTTGACATAGCTATACGCAAGTCGGTATACATTCTCTTTATGCTCGGTAATACAGTGTGTAAGAATTTTTTCAGTTTTCCTATTGAACATGGTCGATTATCCCTTTTCTATATAAATCTTTTGTCGTAACAAGAAGTAAGACGTATACGGGTTCCCAAAAAGTTTTCGCATCCAAAATTTTTTTTCACTTCTGCAAATCGTTCAAGGCCCTCACAAGCAGCTAAGCGTAAACCTCGACGCCTCTATTAAATGCACCTCGTCCTTTTAAAAATAATCTTCCCTTCCTTTGCTTGCCGAATACCAGCCTACTACCGATGACTGAATTCATTTGAAACTTTTGTAATGTTCTCATTGACGGTATCCTGCCATTTCCAGCATGAAATACTTCAATTCCTCTTCAGTGGTTAGGCCTTCTCCGCTATAAAACCAGTAGAAGCCAGTAAACTGAAATTCTCACCGGCTGTATGAATCTAAGCCTGTACCATCTTCTTTGTGTGAATGTGCCGTGAATGCTGACAATCTCACCAGGCTAAAGCCTACCGGATTCTATAAGTCGTTTGGTAATCTGTAGCGCCTTTGTCGTTGTAGGCTTTCTATAGTAACGATATTTCATATTTTTAATCCGTCCCCTTCTGATCTGCGCCGGTGGAACCACGCCTCCCCTCCCTCATTTCCTACCCTGCCAATACCAAAAAAAAAATATGTCACCACCATGAAATAAAAAAAAGTCGTTCGCAGTGAAACGACTTCTTTCTTTTATAGGTCAACTAAGTACTTTCTTTCTCTAATTCCCACTTTTCCTCAACTTCTGTATGTTAAAATATAGTAACGCCTTAGCCTATCTCTTATTGAATATAGTTATTTAGGGAGGTCAATTTTCGAATGACAAAAACCCATAGAATCAATAGGCCGCGCGGAAAAATAGTTGCAGCTGTATTAACTGCAGTGTTCATTTCACTTGCAATAGGGATATATCACTATGTCCCTATAGATGAAAGATTAGAGAATACCTACTATTATTCATTCGGGTATACATTTTCAGTTGGATTATTGATTAACCTCGCTATTTTACTTTTCTTACTTACGCCCCTTTCTATATTAGTGGATGGATTACTTTTATACAGAAAAAAAGATAATACGTATATGAAATTGCTCGTTGCTATTGCCGCATATGCTCTATTAGGCTGCATAGGTGGGGTCATCTACTCGATATTTACACGTAACTTCAATACTTTTTCCGCTCAGACTATCCACATTGTGGTATGTTCTCTTGTCTTTTTAACCTTCCAGTTGGTATTAAATCGGAGTTTTCTTCACTCATCTTCACACCGATAAATAGATTATGTGCCGTCACTCAACCCCGACCAGCTTGTATCGAACATCAATCTCCCCATCTTTGACCCTCATCTGGACCTCACCCATCTGATCTGTCCGATAAATATCCGACCCGGTAGCCTCCAGACGTTCCATCACTCCTGGATTGGGATGCCCATATGTATTGTTAACTCCTGCAGATATCACAGCGGTTTTGGCGTTCCAGTATTGGAGCCAGGCTTCGGTGGACGATGTTTTACTACCATGATGAGCGACCTTTAGAACGTCAATGGAGACAGATGCTGAAACATCTTTTGAATCAACCTGCAACGGGCGAGTAAGTACCCTTTGTACGACCCCCTCTGTAACTCCAAGATCTGCACCTTTCTGTTCAAACTGGGCAGCCAATGAGCCATCTTGAATCATATAGAGCAGGTCCTGCTCGGCTGCTGCATCCATATCTCCGGTGAACAACATGGAAGCCCCCGCCATTTCCAGCAAAAAGACAACGGAATCATGATTCTGGTGTTCAGATACAGGCAAACTGCCCGATACATTTACATCCATATGTGCCAGATCCGGAGCTATAAAATGTAAACTTGTCTGCTTATCAGCCTTATAGGACATGCCCTGCTGAATGGCGTATAGGGGGATTTTCTGTTCCATGGCTGTGTCCAGTAACTTTTCAAAGTCATCCTTACCGCTGGTCGTGCCATTAAACATGAAACGTTTAACTGGAATCTGTTCCAGCACAGCCTGTAGTCCTCCGGCATGATCCTGGTCAGCATGCGTTACAATGACAGCGTCCAGTTGATGGATGCCTCTCTTTTTCAATAGAGGAACAACGACCTTGGCTCCCACCTCGTACGGATCACGTCTTGTTTTCCAAGATTGTTCGGTGTTCCCAAAACTAACCGTTCCCCCGCCATCTACCAGAATGTGTTTGCCTTCCGGGGTCGTAATCAACGTGCTGTCCCCTTGGCCAATATCCAAAAACTGCACGATGCCGGTTCCAGCAGGCTTGGGAGTCTGATATGCCCACCATAATCCAGCAATAAAGCTGAGCGCCAGAAACCCGCACAACCATTGCTGAGCTCTACTCATTCGTACATTTGAATAATACCCTGCACCTCGTGCGGTAAATGCACTTGCATACTCCGGCCAGGCAATACTGGCTCCTAATGTCGTTAATGAAGTTTCTTTTCCATCTACACGTTTCTTACCTTGATCCTGATCCTGTGCCGCTTTAGACATCGAAGAGCGAATGCCCACATTCCCCATGGAAACTGGAGGTTGTCGCCTCACAAGAGGTGCCGTCTCCTCCTCAATAAACGTTGTTTCTCGCTGCTCACCATTGCCACGATGCAACAGGTAGAGCAAAGCATACAACACGGCATAATATGCAGCGATCCATAACAAGGGCGGTGTTGCCCAGATCAACACAAAACCTGGCAGGCTGTTCAACCACTCCACGCTTACAAAAGTCAGTTGATTCAGTTGCATCGCAATCCATGCGAGAGGTTTCGCCAAGGGAACCCATATGAATGACAATAACATGGCGACCGTCCCCAGAGGTAATACAATAGCACTGATCAAAGAAACCAGCAGAAAGTTAGCTACAAATGAGAGTAGCGAGAACTGGTTGAAATACAAAATAGTTACTGGGAACGAAATCAACTGAGCGGTCACGGTAACGGATGCTGTTGCAGCCAGAGATTTCGGCCAACTGCTGAACAGCCGGTTTATCAGTGGCATATAGATCATCAAACCTGCGGTCACGAGAAAGGATAATTGGAAGCTCACGCTCAGCAAAAAGTACGGGTCCCACCACATCATCAGCAACGCTGCTGCACTAATCATCTGAAGACCATCTCTGGCGAGGCCACGACGTGCCATATACAGACCAATCATGGACATCATTCCTGCCCGAATCACTGAAGGTGACCCTCCGGATAACAGTACATAAGCTGGCACCAGGATCAGAACAATCGTGAGCGCCGTCTCTCTGGTAAGCCTTAGCCAGGATAGAATGAGAAGCAACGAAGCAACATATACAGCGACATGGGTTCCAGAGATAGCCAGGATATGCGTTAGACCCAGTTGTGAAAACTGACCATAGGTACCTGGATCGATATCAGTAGCCATCCCGAGAATAAGACCCTTCATATATCCTGCATGAGGCTCTGGAAATAACTGCTCAACCGCCGAGCCCAACTTATGCCTAGTCCAATCCGTCCACCGTAGCACGTTATATTGTCCAAGTCCCTCAGGAGTAACTGCTGTTACCGAACTGGCTCCCTTCACTTTGAACAACCAGTGGATATGCAGGGTTCGCAAATAACTGCGATAATCAAACCCGCCAAAGTTTCTTGCTTCGCCAGGAAGGGCAAAAGAACCATTAAGTGTGATTGCATCGCCCCTCTTCCAGCCCGTTGCTACCTGTTGTTCTTCTTCCTCCAACAGTCTGACTTGTACGATCAATTGTTCATTTATGTTGAATGCAGATGATGATGCGAGATCTGTATCTGCTGACGAATCCGATGTTGCCAATATTGTAGACATCTGTATCTTAAAGTCAGCCCGGTCTCCATCAATGCGCACATCTGACACCAGCTCACCCTTAATTTCGGCTGCCAAACCGTCCAACTCTTTAGCAGTGATGTGAGTAGTCTTGGACAGACTGCTATGATTGCGTGCATCATTCCATTCCCAATGTGCAGCGCCTCCAATAAAGGCAACAAGTAAAAATAAAACAGACCATCCACGCACATTAATAAAATGAAGTAAAAGTGGCAGACATGCCAGAGCTCCAATTAGCCCCCAGATTAACATCCAGCCTGTTAACGCGCATGCTATCCCGCTCCCGCACAACCAACAAATCGTAAAACTTAATAACGGTCTGCCTTTCATTTCTACCCCTCCATCATTTCACCCGTTGAACGCAGAAAAACCCCCGAAAAGCCAATTCAGGCTTGCCGGAGGTTCTCCCTCACGTATTCGACCATATTCACATTAATTGCTCACAGTCATCATCGTTTCCCGCGGGGGCTGGTAATTCTCCAGCCTGCGGAACGTTATGCCCTTCTGTTCCATCATATTGGTAACCTTGCCGGTATCTTTAGGATAAGAACGATGAAACACGATTTCTGTAATCCCGCTATTCGCCAGCATATTGGCACATGTCCAGCACGGTTCGTCGGTCACGTACACGGACGAGCCTTCGCGGTCAATTCGATCTGTGAATAAAAGTAAATTTTGCTCCGCATGGATTGTGCGAATGCATCGTTGCTTTTTCACCATTTCTTCTTGCCCATCGGTCACGACCAACTCATACTCTTCCGATATCATACAACCTGCTTCAGAACAATCCGGGACGCCGGTGGGTGCACCATTATAGGCTGTTCCCAGCAGTTTCTTTCCCTGAACAAGAACGGCACCCACATGACGACGCGAACAGCGGGAACGGGTGGAAACCATATACGCGATGTCCATAAAATACGTATCCCAGTCCTTGCGTACCTCTGTACTCATGCTGCTTTCCTCCCGCTTAACACAATTTATATTTTAATATTAACGGATCTGCACATACGGCGCCATCTTCTCCAGCATCTTCATACCGATTCCTTTGACCTTTGTCAGATCACTGACTTTTGCAAAAGGACCATGTGCATTCCGATAGTCCACAATAGCCTGAGCTTTCTTCTCTCCAATTCCGGGAAGCTCCGTAAGCTTGGAGACAGGTGCAGTATTCACATCAATCTTACCATTGTCGCTAGCTTCCTCACGAACTACAGGTGGATTACTGTTCGAGCCCGTCTCGGAGGGAACCGAAGGATTCGAATTCGTACTTTGCGCCACTGGTTCAATCGAAGTAGCCGTATCTGAAGGATTATCTTTCGTCTGATTTGGAGTTTGAACTCCCGAATCACCTTCAACCCCAACGCTCGCAAGCTCTTTAGACTCTCCTGCCTTCGCATCGTTCCCAGTCTGCAGCCCACTTGCCTCGGTTCCCGAAGAAGATGCTTCTGTATTGCCCTGAACCGAATTAGCCGACTGTACAGCAGGGAGTTCCTGCTCTATCGTCGGCTTCTCGGTGCCGAGCTGCAAGGGTTCCCAGCCACTAGGTGGTTGTTCACTTTTGCCCGACCATAATATAAGTATACTTCCAACCACCGCAGCAGCAATGGTCATCCCTTTGTTCCATCTCATTCTTCCACACCTCTCCCTGAATTCAAAATCATTCATTTCGAACACGGGCGGTGCTTCCGAACCGTTGAACTTTCCTGATGAAACAAGTTATACATTTTTCATGTCATGTGAAACAGGTCCTCACGCATAGAATAGAGGGAATGAACTGCGCCAGTACCGTAAAGCATGAAAGGAGGCCTGAAACAATGAAGGTTGGATTTATCGGAACCGGCAGCATGGGCAGCCTGCTAATCTATGCCTTGATCCAATCGGGTGCACTTGAGCCCCGGCAGATCGCGGCCAGCAATCGAACCCCGTCCAAAGTACGTCAGTTATCCCTCCGTTACCCCGGTCTGCATGAATCCCAGAGCAATCGGGAAACGGTGATCCGAAGTAATATCATCTTCCTGTGCGTGAAGCCGCTTGAATTCAAACATGTTATTGACGACATCCTGCCTGTCGTGAATCCCAATCATATAATTGTCTCGATCACCAGTCCCGTGCAGCTGCGACATCTGGAATCTTCACTTCCTTGCAAAGTCTCCAAGGTAATCCCCAGCGTTACACACCAAGTCGGCAGTGGAGCATCCCTCTGCATACATGGCGAACGAATGACCAGTGAAGACCGCGCTGTGTTGGAAAGTCTGCTCAGTCATATAGGCAGGCCGTACCAAGTGGATGAAGCCTGTACACGAATCACATCCGACTTCTCCAGCTGCGGACCTGCATTCATATCGTTCTTTTTGGAACAGTGGATCGAAAGTGCAGTGAAGCTGACCGGCATCAAAAGAGCAGATGCCTGCGCTCTGGCTGGCGAAATGCTCCTGGGAACAGGCAAGCTGCTCACCGAAGGAGGATACACCCCGCAAGAGCTTCAGGCTCGTGTCGCCGTACCTGGCGGTATTACCGCTCAGGCACTTGCACTGCTGAAGGTTAGTCTTGACGGCGTTTTCGACAGCCTGATCCACACGACACATGACAAATATGATGAAGATTTGTTAAAGCTGGATGAATTATTCCGAGCCGGTGAGATTAACCGGCAACAATATTAACGAGTTTGCCTGGAACGGCAATGACCTTGCGAATGGTCTTGCCTTCCAGCGCCTGCTTAACAGGTGCCAGCTCCATCGTAAAGTCCTGCATACCCTGTGCATCCAGATCCTTCGCGATTGTAGCACGAGTTACAATTTTACCATTTACCTGAACAACGATTTCTACTTCCGCATCCACTGTCATGGACTCATCATATTCAGGCCAAGCCACGTAAGAGATTCCACCTTCATGACCCAAACGGCTCCACAGTTCCTCTGCCATATGCGGTGCCAGTGGTGACAACAGCTGTACAAATTTCTCCATCGCTTCACGAGGCAGTGTGTCCGCTTTGTATGCATCGTTGATGAAAATCATCAGCTGGCTGATGGATGTGTTGAAGCGCAGATGTTCCAGATCTTCCGTAACTTTTTTGATCGTTTTGTGAGCAGTCCGCTTGAACTCATCCGTTCCACCGTCCACCGTAATCTTGTCATTGATGGCTCCTGTGTCTTCGTTGATGAAGAGACGCCATACACGTGACAGGAAGCGGTGCATGCCTTCAACCCCGTTTGCATTCCACGGTTTTGTCGCTTCCAATGGTCCCATGAACATCTCGTACAGACGCAATGTATCTGCACCGAATTCATTCACGATTTCATCCGGGTTAATGACATTACCACGGGATTTACTCATTTTCTCATTATTGGTACCCAGGATCATACCTTGGTTCACCAGTTTGTGGAAAGGTTCTTTGGTATCCACAACACCCAGATCATACAGCACTTTGTGCCAGAAACGAGCGTACAGCAAGTGAAGCACCGCGTGCTCTGCTCCGCCAATGTACAGATCAACTGGCAACCACTGCTGTTGTTTCTCCTTGGAGATCAGTTCCTTGTCATTGTGCGGATCGATAAAGCGCAGGTAATACCAGCAGCTACCCGCCCATTGTGGCATGGTGTTGGTCTCACGACGTGCCTTCATTCCCGTTTCTGGATCTACCGTATTCACCCACTCCGTAACATTCGCCAGTGGTGATTCTCCTGTACCCGAAGGTTTGATCTGGTCGATATCAGGCAGCAGCAGTGGAAGTTGATCCTCCGGTACGGTCTTCATCGTTCCGTCTTCCAGATGCAGAATCGGGATTGGCTCACCCCAGTAACGCTGACGACTGAACAGCCAATCGCGCAGACGATAGGTCACTTTCCCTTGTCCTTTACCGTTCTCTTCCAACCAAGCAATCATCTTGGCAACCGCTTCTTCATTATTCAGTCCGTTCAAGAAATCGGAATTCACATGTGCGCCATCACCGGAATAAGCCTCTTGTGTAACGTCTCCACCTTGAATAACTTCGATGATATCTAGACCAAACTGCTTCGCAAATTCCCAGTCACGTGCATCATGACCCGGAACTGCCATAACCGCACCTGTACCGTAACCTGCAAGAACGTAATCAGCAATCCAGATCGGCAGTTTTGCACCATTAACAGGGTTGATTGCATAAGCACCAGTGAATACACCTGTTTTGTCTTTGGCCAAATCTGTACGTTCCAGATCACTCTTACGAGAAGCCTGCTCCTGATAAGCCTGAATCGCTTCACGTTGGTCATCGGTTGTAATTGCTTCTACCAATTCATGTTCTGGAGCAAGTACTGCAAAGCTCGCACCGAACAATGTGTCCGCACGGGTAGTGAACACCTTGATGACTTCCTCGCGACCCTCAATGGCAAATACAACTTCCGCACCTGTCGATTTACCGATCCAGTTGCGCTGCATATCCTTGATGCTTTCAGACCAATCCAGCTCTTCCAGGTCTTCCAACAGACGCTCTGCATACTCGGTAATTCTCAGAACCCATTGACGCATCGGTTTGCGTACAACCGGATGTCCACCACGTTCACTCTTGCCATCAATAACCTCTTCATTAGCAAGTACCGTTCCAAGGGCTTCACACCAGTTAACTGCAACTTCATCCACATAAGCGAGGCCTTTATTATACAGTTGGATAAAGATCCATTGCGTCCATTTATAGTATTCAGGGTCCGTTGTGCTGATCTCACGATCCCAGTCATAGGAGAAACCAAGCGATTTGATCTGGCGACGGAAGTTGTCAATATTACGGAATGTAATATCTCGTGGATGTTCACCTGTATCCAGTGCATGCTGCTCAGCAGGCAGACCGAAAGCATCCCAACCCATTGGGTGCAATACGTTGTAACCGCGCATACGTTTGTATCGGGAAACGATATCCGTTGCCGTATATCCTTCCGGGTGGCCTACGTGCAGACCTGAACCGGATGGATAAGGGAACATATCCAGTGCATAAAATTTCGGTTTAGCAGGGTCTTCACCCGTTTTAAACGTTTTATTTGCATCCCAGTATTGCTGCCAACTTTTTTCCATGACTTGTGGCTGATAGCCGTGTTTCGGCTGGTTATTCTCACTCATCTATTGTTCCTCCTTCAGGTTATTCGCGTTAGCTTTAATTGCAACAAAAAAACCTCAGCATCCCGTAGCGTTTGCAGCGCTAGGGACGAGAGGTTGAATTCCCGTGGTACCACCCTAGTTAGCGGACGAACGTGCTTCGTCATCCACTCCCTTTGGACCTGTAACGGCGGTTAACCGATGCGGATTTCCATTCTGAACCCGAGCTTTATACAAGCAGGTTAAACAGAATGGTGTAATCACCGCATTTCTCCAAGGCGAGTTCGCAAATCACTGTCAACCGGCTTCCACCAACCGCCGGCTCTCTGTTATGTACAGGAATTACTACTGATCCTTATCATCGAAATATGTATACAATATCGGGACCATTATACAAAAAAGCAAGCCCAAAGTCAATATTACACGTTATAATGACCCTTTTAAGTCACACGGTTCGTACCGTTCATAACACTCGTTGCTGTTCAGGTTATCCGAAAACGCTGGATGCCTTCCTCCAGATTATGAATGGTCCAATTCACATGTTCCTGATTATCATATTGACGATAAGCGCACTCAATGCGCAGCACCAGATCAAAGTACAAGTCATAGAGACTTCTTCTTTTCAGCTCACTTTCAGTGGTAATCGCATGCCCATATCCCTTCACGAATCCTGGAGTATAGTTAAAATGACTAAAGTAATGCTCCATCAGAGGATCTGCCCACAGAGAACGTTCAAAATCAATAATCGCTGTGATGCGACCTTTGTCAACCAGAACATTGCCATCCCACAGATCCCAACTCACAAGCACAGGTTCTTTGACATCGTCCAGCACATCCAACTTTTCTTCAATCAAGCGTCTCAATTCAGGGTAATCAATCGAAAATGTAATTCCAGCTTCTTCCCCGTCGGTAAGAATATCATCCATCAAATTCATAAATGTTTCTTTCCATGTTGAATAACACTGTTTTTGCTCCGAGAAATATCCAAACTTCTCGCCCTTGATTTCATTAATTCGACGATTGTACCGACCCAGCTGGTGTTCAATGGCCTCCTGCTCATCCGCAGAATATTGATCCTTGACCTGATTATAGGGTGTTCCAGACATGTACTCCATGATAAAATAACGTGCTGAAGCCATGGTTAACGAGTCATCATAAGCCAGCACTTGAGGTACGGGAACATCCTGTAGCTCCGTGATGAGGCGTAGTGCCTCAACCTCAGCAATCATGAGATCCTGTTCACAGCGCATCAGATTTGTCGAAGCCGACGGTGCAATTTTGAGTACCACTCGCTGTGCGTCACTCAGTGTAATGAGATATGCATGATTGGCCCAGCCATCCACCATTTCCTTGTAGTCCTGTATGCTTGCAGAGAAATGCTGCCCTATTATGGCATTCAACTGTTCTGACGTAAGTCTTGTTTTATATGTACTTTCCATTTCTACACCTCACATTGACAATTGATTTATTTTCTCAGAAAACGCTTTCTATCCGACTATTATCGCCTCGTTTATTATAACTGGCAATACTTTTTGTCACGTCGTTATGTCTTTCCTAGCATTCCCTTTCCCAATTACAGAATATTGCTATTCATTCTCCATAAAAAATCAAACAAAAAACTGCCCTTATGCACCATACATAAGGACAGTTGTCATCTTTCGCTCTTACTTCACAGCCACGTAGAACAAGCGCTGTGCGCTGTCTCCAGCTTCTTTCCATTCAAAATCCGCATATACCTTCACGTCTCTAAAACCGGCCTTGGATAACTCTAGCTTCATCCAGTCCGGATTATACGCGCGCTGGACATGAACTTCTTCAAACCGCTGATACATATCCTTGTTACCATCATCCACACGCGAAAAAATACTGAGATGATGTTCGATCTCACAGCGATCCTGATCCAGATCACAAGTCCAAATATACGACACGGAGCGCTCATCCAGTACAAAAGGCTGCTCCTCATCATAACGAATAAGGGTATTGGGATGATGCACATCAAACAGGAACGTTCCATCAGGCTTCAGCATCTCATATGTCCGCTGGAATGTTCGAATGACATCTTCTTGTTCGAGCAAATAATTGACACAATCACAGAAAGATATCACCGAATCCACAGGTTCCGGAACTCGCCATTCCCGCATATCCTGCTGCACCCAACGTACACTGCCCTCGCGATACAAGCGATGACCCTGAGGTGTTGCCTCCATCTTGCTGCGCGCAACCGACAGCATATCTGCTGAGAGGTCAATGCCTGTAACTTCAAAACCGGAGTTCACGAGCGGGATCGTAATGGAGCCCGTTCCACAGCCAAGTTCAGCGACACTTTTGGGCATTCCATGCTTTTCCCATGCTGTTCTTGCAAACCTTATCCAGTCCGGATAAGGCATATCTTCCATTAATTCATCATACACATAGGCAAATTTCCGGTAAGACATGTCAGGCACCGCACTTTCAATTTCATTTTCCAATCCTGATCTATATAAGTTGAACTAAAGAATATTTACACTGGACACTCCAATGACAGAACAACCTTCCGATCACTGTTATCCCCAGATTTTTTTGATTCCTTTTATAAAGGATTAAATCCGGGGATAAAGGCGAACGCTACGCTTCTTCAGGTTCTTTCTGTCCTCTCCGTTTCGTGTAAATGTTTAGTTCAATTTATATAACAAAAGTAAAGACAGGGGTATCCGGTGTTTACCCAGCCTATCCCTGCCTTATCCGAGTTCCATATTACAACTATTTAATCAGGAAGATTACTTGTCTTCACTTTGATCTGCAGGAGCAGATTCGGACAGATACGTCCAGCTTTCCTTTTGAACCACCAGTCCATCCTTCATCAATTTGCCCAAGGCACGCTTGAACGCAGACTTACTGATGCCAAAGCGCTGCTTGATGATATCCGGCGGAGTTGCATCCGAGTAAGGCATGCCGCCCATTGGACGCTCTTTCATAAAGGCGAGCAGCTTGTCTGCATCTTCGTTACGTCCAACTTGTTTGAGTTGAGTCATGGCCAGATTCACACGTCCGTCTTCACGTACCAGTGTCACCCGACATTTCACTTTTTCACCAAGACGCAGCATATGACTACGTTCGGATGAATGAATCATGCCAATTGCGCCAAAGCCCAGTACACCGCCCTCTACAAGTACAAAAGTACCCATCTGCAGTGGCTTGTATACCGTCGCTTCAACCCACTCGTTTAACCATGAAGTTGGAGCATGGAAAGACAATGGTGAAAGTTCACGTTCCCCGGCCAATTTGGCACGCAGACGTCCTTGTTTGTCATGTTCCATGATTACAAAGACTTCATCCCCCACTTGAGGACGCAGTTCTTCCAGTTCAGGCAGTTCACGAATAGGAAGCAGCAATTGCCGTCCAAGTCCCATTTCCAGGAAACAGCCCAGTCGTGGGTGAACATCAGCCACAACCAGTCGTGCCATTTCGCCGAGCATGAGATAAGGCTTTTTCATCGTTACGGCCAGACGATCTTCTGTATCAAAGAATACAAATACCTCAAGCGTCTCACCAATCTTAATATCCCGCGTTAACTCGGTATAGTGAAGAAGTACATCTTCCGATCCTGTCGTCAAAAAGAAGCCAAACGGAGACACTTCACGTGAAACCGGCAAAGAGACGACTGTTCCAGCAATCAAACTCATACAGTTTCCACCACTTTGGCATCAGACCAGAGTCGTTCAATGTTGTAGTATTCACGCTCGTCGCGGTGGAAGATATGAACAACAACATCGCCCATGTCCATCAGTACCCAACGTGCAGAATCCATACCTTCGATACCTTTGATCGTCGCTCCGGCTGCATGAGCCTGTTTGCGAATTTCAGTGGCAATGGCTTGTACCTGTGTATCGGAATTCCCGTGACAAATAACAAAATAATCCGCCACCAGAGAAACATTAATCAGATCCAATGCTACAATATTGGATGCCTTTTTGTCGTCAGCGGCAGCAACCGCCATATTCATAAGTTCTTTCGATGATACTGTCATGAACCAACCTCCATAATCTATAATTGTGTGTTCAAAAAGATCAGTTTTCAGTACCGAGAAGATGGAATAAAGCTAGAAATGGAGTAGCGGAGCGTAGGATAACTACGTGAGCAACGGACATTTCGGCTGAATTTCATATTCGATGCTGATGATGCCGCTAGGCATCCTTCGTAATCAAGAGTGGACTTTTTGAACAACCTCTATAATCGTGCAATTAAGTCATTCCGCGACAGCATGGTCAAAGGATAAATGACACGTCGTTGCGAGATCAGCAAGCTGATCGTCGAATCGAATCCGGCAATTAAACCTTCCTCCAGACTACGTTCAGCCTGTTCGCGAATGTGTTCCACTCCCGGGAAATCTCGTCCCGGTTCAATGTAATCGGCAAGACATACCACTTTGTCCAGCAAGCTCATGCCTACCCGACCCGAGGTATGCCACCGGATGGCATTAATAACTTCGGAATCCAATACACCGTAATCACGCTCGGCTACAAAAGCACCGACTTCGGAATGCCAGAGCTGCTTGTCATGCTGCAGAAGTTCCTGGTTTAATCCGTTATCGCGTATGACCGCTTCCATCTCCGCTACGGGCCAGTACTTCGCCACATCATGCAATATCGCTGCCAGATCTGCTTTCACAGGATCAGCACCGTATTTATTAGCCAACATCACTGCCGATTCCATCACGCCCAGTGTATGCTTCCAGCGTTTCTCCGGCATTTGTCCGGATACGGCTTGAATCAGTTCCTCACGGCTTAGTCCCATATAAACCGCTCCTTACAATATATTGGTGCACTTCATCAGGAATCATGAAGCGTACCGAATGTCCTTTGGCCAGACGTCTGCGTACGGCTGTCGATGAAATATCGACCAAGGGCATCTCGGCCAGCAGGACCCGATCCTGTAACTCGTCTGGTAAATCATCGAGATGTAACTGGAAGCCCGGCCGACCAACCCCGATAAAGGTTAAGCGTTCTGCAAGCTCTTCAATCTGCTCCCATTTGGGAAGATAGTTCACCATATCCGCCCCGATAATGAAATAGAATTCATGTTCAGGATGGCGACGCCACAGTTCCTTCATCGTATCAATGGTATAAGACACGCCGCCCAATTCCATCTCGATACCCAGCACCTCATATTGCTGCACACCCTTCACAGCCGCTTCCGTCATATCGAGACGTTGCTGTCCCGAAGCTCCGGCTCCGCGTTTGTGAGGTGGAACATGGGAAGGCATGAACCAGATCTCATCCAGTGCATGTGAGTCCCTTGCCGCTTCAGCTGCCAGGAGATGTCCCATGTGGATCGGATCAAACGTACCACCCATGATACCGATCTTCACCCGCGTCACACTCCCTTATCTAGGTAGTTCGATTTGTTTGTTATCGCGAGATTCTTTGTACAGGATGATTGTGTTACCGATGAGTTGTACAAGCTCACTTCCCGTTTCACGGGCAACTTCTTCTGCCATCTCTTTTCTGTCCTCGTCATTGTTGTTCAACACTTGCACTTTCATCAATTCGCGCTTCTCAATCGCATCTTCGATGTGACGGAACAGGTGCTCGTTGGTTCCACCTTTACCAATCTGAAATACAGGGGTCAGGTGATGTGCCTGTGACCGCAAAAAGCGCTTTTGTTTACCGTTTAACATGAATACTCCATACTCCTTATGTTGAGCAGGACCTGATCGACAGCGCAATTTCTGTCCGGACCTGACCATTCAATTATTATTTTCACACTTCAAAACTGTTTAGTACCGCTCGTCTCATCGTCTCCACAGGAGCCGGGATGCCAAGCCAATGTTCAAAGGCCACTGCGCCCTGGTATACAAACATACCCAGACCACCGTGCACCGTGCATCCTCGCATCCGCGACTCTCGAAGCAGACGGGTCTCCAGCGGATTATAGATCAGATCACTCACAGCTGCGCCTTCACGAATTAGTGCGGGATCAACCGGCACGTCATCAACATGAGGATGCATTCCGGCAGCCGTTGTGTTGATCACAATATCAGCCGTAGCCAATACCGTCGCAGCGTCTTCCATGCCACTGCCCGAGATTTCTCCCAAGCCATGGCCCCGTAAATCCGAAGCAAGTGCAACAGCCCTGTCCGCTGTACGATTCAGAATGTGGATCTGCTCAGGCTTCTCCAATGCAAGTGCGTATATAACGCCTCTTGCCGCTCCACCTGCTCCCAGTACAGCAATACGTTTACCCGCAAGCTCAGGCACAGCCTCTTCCTTCAGCGATCGGACATAGCCAATACCATCCGTATTGTACCCTGTCAGTGTTCCACTTTCATTGACGATGGTATTCACCGCACCAATCAGGCGAGCACTTTCATCGATCACATCCAGGTACTGCATCACCTGTTCTTTATGCGGGATCGTGACATTGACACCACGATAGCCCAATGCCACAATCCCCCGAACTGCCGCTTCCAATTGACCCGGATGAACATGCAGTGGCATATACATTCCATTCACTCCTGCAGCCTGCAGGGCCGCATTGTGCATTGCCGGTGATTTGGAATGAGCAATAGGATCACCCATAACGCCAAGCAACACGGGAAATGAAGGGTTGAATTTGTTCCGCTCAGACATAGGTCCGCCTCCAATCCGCTCTGATGTACAGGTTCTGAGATTACATTAGATTAAGGATGGACGGATCTGTACACGAATGCCCTTTGGAGCATGCACAGCAACAAGTGCTCCAATATCGCCATTCACCTTAATCCAGCCCAGACCCGAGATGAATACATCCGATTGACTGCCGCGTTTGATGCGGAATTCATGTCTGGTCCATTCAGCCATCTCTGCTGCATCCTCACGGGTTGGCGGAGACAACAATTCTCCCAGGTGGTCGCGGTACAGATCATCTGCACGCTCCAGCTTCGTCCGGTGAATATCTAGCGCAGTGCTGATAAAACAAGTAAACGACTGGCGATCACCTTCCACAAAGTCAAATCGAGCCATGCCGCCGAAGAACAGCGTCTGACCGGAATTCAACTGATACACAGCCGGTTTAAGCGGTTTTTCCGGCATGATGGCAGCGAGATCCTTACGTGAAACAATCTCGCTGAAACGCCATGGATACACGATTCCAGGCGTATCAATAATATATTTTCCATCATCCAGCGGAATGTTCACCATATCCAGCGTTGTTCCCGGATAACGGGATGTGGTCAGCTCCTGTTCCAGATCGCTGTAATCACGAATCAGACGGTTAATCAGTGTGGATTTACCCACATTGGTACCGCCAACCACGTACACGTCACGATCTTCGCGATACGTTCCTACAAGCTCAAGCAGTCGGTCGAAGCCCTGATTTTGCTTTGCACTGCACAAGACTACATCCACGGTACGCAAACCCTGTTCTTTGGCTTGCTTCTGTACCCAGTTGCGAACCTTGTTCCAGTTGGTTACTTTCGGAAGCAAGTCCGTTTTGTTCACAGCAAGCAATACCGGATTGTTGCCTACAAAACGTTGCAGACCGGAGATAATGCTGCCATCAAAGTCAAACAAATCAACGATATGGATGACAAGTGCATCCTTATCCCCGATTTTGCTAAGCAGCGCCAGGAATTCGTCCTGATCCACCGTAACGGATGATGACTCATTGTAGTTTTTGATGCGGAAACAGCGCTGGCATATAACCGGTTCACGATCCAATGCCTTCTCGGGGATAAACCCTGGTAATTCCGAATTTTCTGTTTGCAGATGCACGCCACATCCGCTGCACCTTACGGCAAGATTGCCGTTATGCGGTTCTGTCATTTCTTCTTTTCCTCCTCAAGCCATAAGCCTTTCCTGCGTAAACTCGTTAGAGCAATCCGTTCAACGCGTCGATTGAAGCGGGTCATAAAACCTTCGTCCCCAATGGAGATTGGTAGTACCAGAACGGTATATAACCCCATTCGGTTCCCTCCATAAACGTCCGTAAGCATCTGATCACCTACTACAATCGTGTTCTCAGGAGATAACTCCATCATTTTAATTGCTCTACGAAACGGTACATTCGATGGTTTGCGTGCACTATGCACAAACTGGATATCCAGCGGGGTCGCAAACAGGGATACACGATTCAAATTGTTATTTGACACAATCATCAGCTTGAAACCCGCCTCTTTCACACGTGCAAACCATTCAATCAGTTCGGGCGTAGCGTCAGCGGCTTTGGCTCCAACGAGTGTGTTATCCAGATCAGTTATAATTCCACGGTAGCCTTGAGCGTACAGCTCTTCCAGATTAATGTCAAAAACCGTGTCTACACGCAGCTTGGGCATTAACATTTTAAACAAAGAAGTCACCTCAGTTTCATACGACACACTATATCACAAATCCGTCTTTCCTGAAAATGCATACAGCGCCTGATGGCATAGGAAAAAAGGAAAAACGGGACGGGCAACAACTATGCCCGTTCCGCTTTCAGTTCCTTCCGCAGCTTCAAGGCGGTCTGATAGACGCCCTTCCAGTCGTCGGCAGTTACGGACGCTGGACTGTAACGAGTCTGTTCAAACTTCGTGAGAAGCTCATGCAATGTTGCTTCTGCAGCAGGTTTTGCCTGGCTCCAGCGGGTTACCGATTCACGAAGTGTCTCGTCTCCGCTCCGGGTCAACCCTTTGCGTTTCACATACTGAATCCAACGCTCGGTCTCTGCCACTACCTTCTGTTCAGGGGTGAGCGGTCCACCTGTCCGTAAACGAAGCAGGAAGAATCGCATGGAGAAACGATTACGCCAGAACATATATGCTACCCACAATACAATAATGGCTCCTGCAGCCCAGATAACAAAAGTCGGGATGGCAGACGATGTCTGCTCAGGTGCAGGGGTCTGCTCTTCCTCTTGTACCGGCTCCTCTTCTGGCTCTTCTTCAGGCTCATCTACAGGTTGTACATCAGGCTGTTCCGTCAGCAGCGGCATATCAAAGCCCGGCGTTGCTTCAACAGGAATCCAGCCATACTCACCAAAATAGACCTCTGCCCAGGAGTGTGCATCTGCATTGGTAACGGTGTAGGTCGTCTCAATCTCCGCGCCAGGTTGACGTGGAGCCTGCATGTCCGAGTTCAGGGACAATTGTCCAGGCGCATAACCTTTAACCCACCTTGCAGGAATGCCCTCCGAGCGCGCCATCATCACCAGCGCAGTGGAGAAGTAGTCACAGTAGCCTTCCATAATATCGAACAGGAAACCTTCCACAAAGTCGCTGCTTACTTTTCGAGATAAATCCGGATTGTTCGTGTATTCAAAATTAGTTTGTAAATAGTTTTGCAGTAATGCCACTTTTTCATACGGAGTATTCGCAGATGCCGTTATCTCGGCTGCCAGATCTGACACCCGGTCAGGGAAACGGGATGGTAACTGCAAGTACATATCATCTGCCGGATTACTGTTATACAGATCTTCAAATGACTTTGTACGAAGCTCATCTTCCACAATCACAGGGGCTTCCGATACGATAGTATATGTCTTGGGATACTGTGGTTGTTGACGATCTGTCACCACATGCAGTTCCGCCTGTTCGGAATTCCACAACATCCGTTCCGTTCTGTCCTCACCATTAATCGAGCTCACTTCGGAGATCGAATAAGCACCAAAGAGAATCGGATAGACATTATCATTCAGCATCGTTACGTTCTGAGTCACTTGTTTGGTATTCACATTACCGGATTCCTGGTTCTCCAGAGGCTGTCCGGCTTCAACATTCTCTGTTGAACCCCGTCCACGGTCATCCCAGCCTGTGCCTGTATACTCTGCACGTGTCTCACCGCGCCAATAACTGCGCTCATTGGTGGTGACAGACATGACAGGGGTATAGTCGAAGTTGAATCCTCCACCAAGCTGATTGTCTTCCCTGCTGTATCCCGATTCGGTAGCCGCCGGGATATCAAGGTTTCCATTACCAGCCTGATTTGTGGAAGTTCCGGTATAGTTACGCCAAGCTGTGTATGGGTCCGTCAAGGTGGGTGGAATCTCCGGCATATTGACGCTGGCTACAATAATCAAAGAAAAGATAATGGCAATATTGGCCAGGACTTTATAAGGATAACGGATGATTCGTTTCCAACCTTGTGGATACTGTAGCTGATAGTTACGGAAATGCTGACATACGAGCCATCCCATCCCCGCAAACATCACCCACGCGATTTCAATCCAGAGTGGAATCTGAGTGAAAGAATCGAGAATCCCCATCGAAATGATGTTAACACCCAGAAAAACAAGAATGCGACGTGTTGTGGTCACGAGTCGAAGCGCAGCCTCAAGCATCACCCATGCACACAGGGAGAACCAGATGTACGGCGTCATGTGTAATATGAATTGTTCCGCTCGGTCCGTTAAAGAGCCATAAGGGATGTACACCGTATAATCAATTAGCGTTTTATGCAAAATGTAACCAACAACGACCGCCTTGATGATCGCCCGATACATCGTTTTGAAGGGCAGAATGACCTCCAGCACACTGACCGCTGCAAGTGTCCATAACACCAGAGAAGTGGTCTCCGTGTACCACGATTCCTGCGTAAATGAAATCCACTGCATTCCAATCAGGAAAATCCAGAGCAACGACGCTGCATGATACCAGGATCGCTTGCCTGCAATACTTTCATTTCCTTTTGTACTCATACAGAACCTCCCCCCATCACCGTTGGAAGCTCCTGCAAGTGAGAAACAGTGAATGACCTCGTGCCTCTTCCACTCAACATGGCATTCCACTCGGCACTCCGGCGGGATTCACTGGTATCGATCAGAATATGACATGGAGTCATGCCCCGCGTATCGGCCCAGCGCAACAGTTCCATTATTTTTTCATCCTTCTGAGGAGAAATCACGACAAAGTAGGCCCCCTGAGGCAGTTGACGTGCGATTCTTTCCACGCCGGGCAACAGATGGGTATCCTGACCGTTATATTGAATATCCACCAGATGATGCATCATCTTCTGTCGTTCCATCAGACTTTCACTGGGGGCCATGAAGGATGTCTGTTCTGACAATGTCAACAGCCCCATCCCCATTCGTTCCCTGACACCATACTCCAGCAGAGAGGCAGCCGTGGAAACAGCAATTTCGAAAGCATCCCCATGTTCATAACTTGATGCCAGCGCATCCAGAACCAGAATGGTTTTGGGCACAGACTCATGTTCAAACTCCTTGGACTTCCAGTTCCCTGTCTTTGCCGTTGCATTCCAGTGAATGCGGGAAAGTCGATCTCCGTATACGTAGTCACGTACACCATTGATCTGAGTAGTCTCTCTCCGTGAACGGGTTAACGCCGTCTGAGGACCGGATAACCGTGATTTGCGGTCGTAGAGCTGCCAATATGGAATAAATACCGTTCTTGGCAGTACGCGAAACTCACCTTTGGCCTTAAACTTTCCTCGATGTTCAATCAGTCCAAATATGTCCTCGCTGGCACATTCCGTTTCCGAAAAAACATACTTTCCCCGCTCAAGTGGCGGTGTCTGAAAAGACAACTCGCCATTACCTCGCATATTGGGAATCAAACTTTCCTTGAACGACCACGATTCTCCGTTATGCCGATGCAGCATTTCACGTACAACAACATAGGGAAGCGGGAGGAATCCCGGAATCGTCAGACTCAGCTGTACTTGAACCTGGTCACCCGCATGCAGCAATTCTTCGTGGTCTGGACCAGAAGATAACCTACGAACTCCTTGAGCACGTCTTACCCCGCTAAATCCAGCAATGGCAAGATACACACAGAGCAGGGTCACCATCGACAGCAACATAAGGGATGTCTTCCCGCCCTGAAACAAAACATAAGCCAGACAGCACATCCACACCATTGCGATGCTCCATACGCGTGGGTGGCGTAACCCTCTATTGACTGTTCTAAAAAGCGGCTTCATGAACTATTGCCCCATGGAGACGGGCACGCGTACTTGCTGGAGTACGGCTTTCAAAACGGCCTCGGAACTCATACTGTCCAGTCTCGATTCGGGACGAAGCACTATACGATGAGAGATCACATAAGGGGCCATCGTTTTCACATCATCCGGAAGCACATAATCACGTTCCTGCAAGAAAGCAAAGGCTTTTACGGCCATCATGAACGATATGGCTGCCCGTGGGCTGGCACCCAGCAATACAGATGGGTGGGAGCGGGTTTGGCGAACAACATCCAACAAATAGTCCATAACCGGATCACCGATAAAGACCTCTTTAATCTCCTGCTGGATTGCCGAAATCTGGTCCATATGAGTCACGGATTCAAGACGATCTACAGGCTGACCGAGCTGATGCTGTTTCAATAGAATTTTCTCAATTTCCTTATCGGGATAACCTAGACTTATTTTTAACATAAACCGGTCGAGTTGTGCTTCCGGCAACGTATACGTACCTTCAAAATCAATCGGATTCTGAGTTGCACAGAGCATGAATGGATGTGGCAGATCATACGTATCACCATCAACGGTTACACTGCGCTCCTCCATAACCTCAAGCAGAGCTGATTGGGTTTTTGTTGTGGCCCGGTTAATCTCATCAGCCAGCAAAATGTTGGTCATCACAGGACCTGGCCGGAAATAAAAACGCTCATCCTTCGGATGAAACACAGATACGCCCGTAATATCACTAGGTAAAATATCAGGATTACATTGAATGCGTCGGTACTCACCACGCATGGATTTCGATAATGCCTTGATTAATTGCGTTTTGCCAGTTCCCGGTACGTCTTCAATCAGAACGTGCCCACCTGCAAGCAAAGCTGTAAGTAAAAGTTGAATTTCAAAGGATTTCCCCATAATACAGGATTCCAGATTTGAACGAACTGCGGATATGATTTGGATCGACTCTTTGCGCACAGGCATGTGGTCTAACCTCCTAAAAAAGCATACAGATTTCCTTTTATTGTACATGATCCAGAGTCACGAGTACACTCGAAGGAACTCACAATTTGTTTCCAGCCCGTCAGATTCACCGCAGTTCTCGCATGAATACGACAAAAAAGGCCCGGATAGAAGTTATCCGAAGCCTTTGTTGAGTCGCAATATGTTAAGTAGATTTCTCATTCTATGTTAGCCTTTTGGTTTAACCACCAATGCCGCGAGAAAAGAAAAGATGATCGCTGACGAAATCCCCGCCGCAGTCAGATCGAAAATCCCTGTAATCACACCCAGCCATCCCTCTTTTTCCAGCTCCGTCAATGCCCCGTGCACCAAGGAATTACCGAAACTTGTGATGGGGATGGTTGCACCCGCACCTGCAAATTTAACCAGGGGGTCGTACACGCCAAATGCATCCGCAAGCGCACCTGTCACAACAAGTGTACTCATGGTATGAGCTGGCGTAAGTTTAACCCCATCCATTAGAAGCTGTCCGATAACACAGATTAAACCGCCAACAATAAATGCCCACAAGAACTGCATTACCTTCATCCCTCCTTTTCTATGGCTACGGCATGAGCAATACAGGGAATACTTTCACCCTGTTGGTATGAAATCGGAGATAACAGTGCCCCCGTAGCAACGACGAGCACCCGTTTAAGATCACCCTTCTGCATCCGGTTCAAAATGTGACCATAGGTGACGGTGGCAGAACATCCGCAGCCACTTCCCCCGGCAACAACATAAGGCTGCTTCTCCCGATCATAGATCATCAGGCCGCAGTCATTAAAAACCGTCTGTTCCATGGGAATGCCTTCTTTTTGCAAAAGCTCTTTCGTAATTGGCAGACCAACGGAAGCCAGATCCCCGGTCACAATGAGATCATAATAGCCGGGTTCCAATCCCGTATCTCTGAAATGAGAGATGATGGTGTCGGCTGCTGCTGGCGCCATGGCTGAACCCATGTTAAAGGGATCTTTGATGCCCAAGTCCATAATGCGTCCAATCGTGGCTTTGGTAACAACGGGACCATCACCAGTACGGGAGACCACACCACACCCTGATCCTGTGACGGTATATTGCGCATAAGGGGGCTTTTGGGAACCATACTCCGTCGGATACCGAAATTGTTTTTCCACCGTACAGTTGTGGCTCACCGTTCCTGCAAGGACATAATCTCCAGCTCCGGAGTCAACTATCATGGACGCTAACGCTAACGTTTCCATGGAAGTAGAACAGGCTCCAAAGACACCCAGGTAAGGCACACCTAGTTTTCGCGCTGAAAAGGAACTGCTGATAATCTGATTCATCAGATCTCCACCCACAAAAAATTGAAGCTCTTCCTTGGTGATATTTGCATTAACCAAAGCCAGCTGAGAGGCCTGTTCGAGCAGTTTGCGTTCTCCCTTTTCCCACGTTTTCTCGCCGATCTCTAGATTGTCATAGACATAATCGAAATCAGATGACAGTGGACCCTCGCCTTCTTCTGGTCCTACAACTGCGGCTTTACCGATGATCCGCGGACGATTCTCAAACTGCCATGTCTGGCGACCCAATCGTTTCACAGGTGCCCACCTCCAAATCCCAAAAAGGCGTAAACGATCCCTACGAGAAATGCTGCCACGACACCAAACACGATAACGGAACCAGCAAGTTTAAACATGTTGGCCCCTACACCGAGCACCAGTCCTTCAGCACGATGTTCCAGTGCAGCAGAACACATGGAATTGGCAAAGCCGGTAACCGGCACAGCAGTTCCTGCTCCTGCCCATTGAGCCATTTTATCGTAAACCCCGAGGCACGTTAGAATAACCGATATGAGAATCATGACCGCCACCGTAGGACTGGAAGCTTCCTTCGATGTCATGTCGAAACCGGCCATAAAAGCCTCTTGAATGGCCTGTCCAATCAAACAGACGGTACCCCCAACCAGAAATGCTTTGAGGCAATTTTTCAGGATTGGACGAGGCGGCTCATGTTTTTTTGCGACTTTTTTGTACTCCTTTTCATCCATGGACAGGGACGATGATTTTTTTTCGCTTCCGGATGCAGATTGAGCTGGCAAGATACAAGACCTCCTCTATGTGAAATGGTTCAAAGCTACGGCTGAATGCCAATGTGTGTAATCCTATATTCATTGTTTGTTAATAATCGGAAGGTTATGTATCCGGCGACAGACAGCATATGTTTCCAACAAGATCATGTTGTGGAAGCAGGATGCGAATACGCCGGTTCTGAGGACTTTTAGATACGTTCTATAAATAAAGAAGAACAATCACGAGCAAGATAAAAAGAACGATAAACAGTACTTTTTCCGTGCCCTCTTCTGGAGGCTTCATTGTATATTTAGCTCCTTCCTGTAAACAGACAAACAAATATTGAATAAAAAGAACATCAAAAATGATGACATCTTCTCCGTATATTCATATTCATTGAAGTGTCATCAGGACTACGACTAAAGCGGATAGAATCATGAAACTTGGACACGGTAAGCGCCCAAAACATGCCTTAAATACGTGACATAAACATGGACAATCACTTGCGCAAGGTTCATACTGTAATGTGACCAGTGGTTAAATAACAACAGGCGGGTAGCCGTTCTACTGTGACCTGAAATACATACCAACAGAGGAGTTGTTGACACATGAATGAAAAAACGATGGATATGTTTCGTACGTTGACGGAATTTCCTTCCGCATCCGGTTTTGAACGTGAGCTTCGCGGCTGGATGAAAGGTAAGCTTTCCGCTTATACCGATGAGTTCGTCCAGGATCGCCTGGGGAGTCTATTTGGAGTATTACGCGGGGAGGAATCCGGTCCCAAAGTTATGGTAGCCGGACACTTTGACGAAGTAGGTTTCATGACTACGGGCATTACGGAAACAGGCATGATCAAATTCCGCCCACTGGGTGGATGGTGGAGTCAGGCTGTACTGTCTCAACGATTGGAAATCATCACACCTGATCGTCGGATTACCGGAGTGGTAGGTTCTACACCTACACACTTGCTGGATGAGTCGCAGCGGAACAAACCTGTGGATCTGAACACCATGTATCTCGACATTGGGGCTGACAACCGTGCGGAAGCAGAATCTTGGGGCATTCACCCAGGTATGCAGATTGTACCGATCTGTGAATTCACACCTATGGCCAATCCTAAGAAAATTATGGCTAAAGCGTGGGATAATCGTTACGGCGTAGGACTTGCACTTGAACTGGTTGAAGCGCTTCACAAGGAAAAACTGCCTAACACACTCTATGCTGGTGCAACGGTTCAGGAAGAACTGGGGCTTCGCGGTGCACGTACGGCGGCCAACTTGATTCAGCCTGATATCTTCTTTGCACTTGACTGTAGCGCGGCGAATGATATGACAGGTGACAAACAGTCCTTTGGACATATCGGAGAAGGCGCATTGCTTCGTATTTTTGACCCGGGTATGTTCACCCATCGCGGAATGGTGGAATATGTTCAAGATACGGCTTCATCCAATCAGATCAAAATGCAGTATTTCATCTCACCAGGTGGTACCGATGCAGGTCAAGTTCACCTGAGTGGCATTGGTGTACCATCAACAGTTATTGGTATCTGCGCACGTTATATCCATACCTCATCTTCCATCATTCATACGGATGACTACGATGCGGCCAAAGAACTGATCGTGAAACTGGTTAAAGGTCTGGATCGGACAACGATGACTACCATTATTAATAACGCGTAGTTCGGTTAAACGGAAAATCCTTAAATATGATGTACCTGAAAGAGATGTCCCGTCAGACCGGGATGTCTCTTTTTTGGGTTTAATCAACTAGATTAATAGGTCGAACATTATGGAGAATGCACACATAAGATATACGATAATGGAAGATCAATAACCAAACACCAACCAGTGGGGGACCTGTTATGGCAGTGGGAAGGAACGGAAAATCAAATAAAGGTTCTAACAAAAAACCAAACGCTGCTAATACCCTCCTTAATGGAAGCCTCAAGGGGAAAAATCTCGAACTGATTGTAGCAGCGCTATTGGTGAGCGGAAAGTTAAGAGTGGATGCAGTTACGTTGTTTCGTGAGGCTACATTGGTAGTAGAATTGGTTGGTCAATATAAAACTCTTCAAAAGGTCACACCCTCCAATTCAGACAAACTGGTACAATTCCTGGATGAAACTGGCGGCGATATGACGCTTAATGATGTTATACAGGCATTTCAACAGAGAATCAATTCTTAATGGCCAAGAAATGAGGTGGATGTCATGTCCGAGTTTGACGGAATCGGATTTGCCGAACTGTTAATTGTGATTATTCTTATTGTTTTATTTGTATTTGGCTCCTCAGATATTGAAACTTTATCCAGCACTCCAACAGCGACTTGATCCCATAACCCTCTTCTCATGGCTACAGGTAAAATAACAAAAGAGAAATACCAGTCCTTATGTAGGTAGGACTGGTATTTGGTCATTACAGAAATAGCGGTGAGAATGCAATCCAGGCCAAAATAAGAGTAAGCACAATGCAGACATTCTCTACAACGGCCCCACGCTTGGTCCCTGTACTCATCAGATTCACCCGTATGCGCCACTTGAGCGGAGGTAACGGACGAATACCCCGATTGGTTAGTGAATCGGCCAACAGATGCATCGCATATGCCGTGCCTCCCGCTACCCAGATCTCTGGTCCCTGCTGCTGGGTCGTGCTGTACAACAAGCCCGCCCATATTGCGGTTCCGTACAGGGTATGTGTCAGTCCCCTATGAGTCAGTGTGGTGCAGAGCATTAACAAACTGCCTGCAATCAAGTTCCACGGTGCAAACGCGTGGCCATAAAAGACCAGCCCGAGTCCAATCGCAAACATCAACACTTTGCGAAGCGAACGCGAAGGCAGGAATGACACAAGCGCAATGAGGATCGCAAGCAACAGGTTCCATGGTTTGGCATGAACATAGAAGTACACAAATACAGCTGTGGGCAATAGAATCGTCTGTAACAGCCTGATCAGACTGTTAGGCAAGGCTCTGGATACCAGCAGCGAATTCGGCTCATCAATGTCAGGCAATAACGAACCAATCAGAGCAACCGTAACTGCCGGCGCTGTCACCGGCATACCGGCCAACTGCAGAACAGAAAGTGACACGCCTGTCCCGATAATAAGGTGGGATCTTCCCATCATGATGCAAAAACGTCCTTTCGAAGAAATCGGGAACAATACGGCCCATTTCCGATTTTACAACGAAAACAAAATAAGAACAATAGTTCGCATTTCTTATTTGTATGAAAATAAATATCACTTTCTGTGATGGGGCTCACACTATTATATTTATGACTCTTTTATCTTTATTAGTGAATTAAATCACATAAACTGTCGTCAACACCTTGTATAATTTCAAATATAAACCACTAAAATTGTTGGTAATGTACAGCGTCTAACCAAGGAGGCATACACATATGAACGGAAAAAAAGAGAAACTCGTTATCATAGGTAACGGAATGGCAGGAATCAGTACCGTAGAACAAATTTTGAAATTAACTACGCGATTTGATATTACTGTTTTTGGTACAGAGCCCTACCCTAACTACAACCGCATTATGTTGTCCTATGTATTGGAAGGAAGCAAAACACTGGATGACATCGTACTGAATGATCTCCACTGGTATCAGGATTATGGTATTACCCTCCATACAGGAACAACCGTAACCCGAATTGATTCGGATACCCATGAGGTTGTGACGGAGGATGGAACTCGCTTCCCTTATGACAAAATCATCATTGCGACAGGCTCTAACTCCTTTATTCTCCCAGTACCTGGACATGACAAAGAAGGTGTTGTCGGTTTCCGCGATATCGCTGATTGCAATGTCATGCTGGAAGCTGCTAAGCAGTATAAACGAGCGGCTGTTATCGGAGGCGGACTGCTAGGCCTTGAAGCTGCCAAAGGGTTGGTACAACTAGGCATGGAAGTTACCGTAGTACACTTGATGCAGGATCTGATGGAGCGTCAGCTTGATCCGCAAGCTTCAGCCATGTTGAAGGCTGAACTCGAACGTCAGGGTATCCGGTTCAAGATGGGTGCGCAGACTTCCGAACTGCTGGGCGGCGAACGGGTTGAAGGGATACGTTTTGCAGATGATACGGTTCTGAATGTTGATTTTGTGGTCATGGCTGTAGGCATTAAACCCAATACGGCTGTAGCCCGCGAAAGCGGTATGGAAGTCAACCGGGGTATTGTCGTGGATGACTATATGCAGACTTCCCTTGAGAATGTCTATTCGGTTGGGGAATGTACAGAGCACCGAGGGGTATGTTACGGCCTCGTTGCCCCATTGTTCGAGCAAGGTATGATTCTGGCGAAACATATCTGCGGGGTTGAAACGGCTCCTTATGAAGGTTCTGTTGTATCTACAAAATTGAAAATTTCGGGTGTAGACGTCTTTTCAACCGGTGAATTCATCGACAGTCCGGAGCACACCGTCATTTCGCACAAAGATGACTGGAAACGGACTTACAAAAAAATTCTGCTCCGTGATAATAAAATGGTCGGCGCCGTGCTCTTCGGTGACATTACGGATTCTGCCGAATTGCAGAAGCTGATTAAACAACAGACCGAAATGACCGAAGAATTGTATGGTTCACTCATGGGTACAGGCTGCGGTGGTCATAAGAAAACAACCTCTGTTGAAACGATGCCCGAGGACGAGATCGTCTGTGGATGTAACGGGGTAACCAAAGGAACCATTGTTGATGTCATTACAAACCAGGGCCTTACTACTGTAGATGAAATCAAAGCCTGTACCGGTGCAACCCGCTCTTGCGGTGGATGTAAACCGGTTGTGGAACAGATTCTGCAATATGTTCTTGGAGACAGTTTCAGCAGTGGAGCCAAACAGGGCATCTGCGGATGTACTTCCATGGGTCGAGATGAAATCGTAGCCGAGATTCGTGAAAAAGGATTACAAACGACCAAAGAGGTCATGAATGTACTGGGTTGGAGTCAGCCAGAAGGTTGTTCCAAATGTCGTCCGGCGATCAACTATTACCTTGGCATGATTGCACCAGATACACACGAAGATGAAAAAGAATCCCGTTTTGTTAATGAACGTATGAACGCGAATATTCAAAAGGATGGAACGTATACGGTTGTACCTCGGATGTATGGCGGGGTGACTACACCAGCCGACCTCAAACGAATCGCTGACGTATCAGTCAAATATGATGTGAAAGCAGTCAAAGTGACTGGGGGTCAGCGTCTCGACTTGATTGGTGTTAAAAAAGAAGATTTGACCAAAGTCTGGGCTGAACTGGATATGCCTTCAGGTTATGCTTACGCCAAATCGCTGCGTACGGTCAAAACATGTGTCGGCTCCCAATTCTGCCGATTCGGCACACAGGATTCCATGGCCATGGGCGCTCGCATCGAACGTAAATTCGAACGTCTGGATCTGCCAGCCAAGTTTAAATATGCTGTCAACGGTTGTCCGCGGAACTGTGCAGAGGCATGTACCAAAGATATCGGTATCGTTGGTAACGACGGAGGTTGGGAAATCTTCATCGGTGGTAACGGTGGTATTAAAGCAAGACTGGCTGATTCCCTATGTAAAGTGAAAACGGATGAAGAGTTGATTGAACTGTGTGGAGCCATCATGCAATATTACCGCGAGACAGGTAACTATCTGGAACGGACGTCCGAGTGGGTGGAACGCATGGGCCTGGAGCATATTCGTTCGGTGGTTGTGGATAACCTTGAGGAACGTAAAGCGTTGATGCAGCGGATTGAATTTGCACTTGAGCATGTTGAAGAACCTTGGCAAAAAGCAATTCGCAATGAAGAAGGCCAAAGCAAAATGTTCCATGGTATCGAAGTATCGGCTCGTCCATAAGTAAGTTCGCAAGATTAATATTGCCGGAATGTTAAATATAGATAAGGAGTGGTTTAAGATGACGACCAAACAATCAGGCACCTACTTCCCTGCCGGAGTAGTTGAAGAATTCCTGCCACGAATCGGAAGAGTAGTTGAAATTAAGGATCAACAGCTTGCTGTCTTTCGTGCATCGGATGGAACCATCTTCGCTGCGGATAATCACAATCCCCACCCTAAGGGTGGGCCGCTGGCTGAAGGCATCGTGTCCGGGCATTATCTGTACGATCCACTGTATGATTGGAAAATCGACCTGACTACCGGTCTTGTGCAAGCACCGGACAACGGTCAGGTACAGATGTATCCGGTGAAGGTAGAGAACGGCCAGGTTTGGATTGAAATATAGCTCCATTGAAACGTTCAAAGATTGATGCAAAATAATGGGGGAAACCGTGATGTATACACCAAGTGTTGAGGGAATTATTGAAGCTGCGGTTAAAAAACGGGATCAAATGAACGCAAGCCTGCCACGTTATATGGTCGCTGCCTTGATGGCTGGTGCCTATGTAGGACTTGGCATCGTTCTGATCTTCAGTATCGGTGCTCCGCTCCTTGCGGCGCAGTCACCACTGCAAACCATGTTGATGGGCATGTCCTTCGGACTCGCGCTCACGCTGGTCATTTTTGCCGGATCAGAACTTTTCACAGGTAACAATATGTTCTTTACCATGAGTACGCTGGCTGGCCGAACCACAGTGAACGAAACGTTGAAGAACTGGGGGCTCGTCTTTGTTGGTAACCTGCTCGGCGCAATTCTATTAAGTCTACTTATAGTCGGTAGCGGCCTGTTTAAAACGGCCACACCGGAACATCTGCTGTTTGTCGTCTCTGCCAAAAAGATGGCGGCGCCTGTATCTGAGTTGTTCTTCCGAGGAATTCTCTGTAACTGGCTCGTCTGTCTGGCGATCTGGATGGCCGCTCGCTCCAAAGAAGATATCGCCAAACTTGTTCTTATCTGGTGGTGTCTGTACGCATTTATCGCAAGTGGTTATGAGCACAGTGTTGCCAATATGACTTTACTGTCTTTATCCTGGTTGCTGCCAAACCACCCGGATACAATCACGATGGCAGGCTGGTTCCACAACATGATTCCGGTAACGCTTGGTAATATTATCGGCGGTGCCCTCTTTGTCGGCATGGCATACTGGTATACTTCTCCGGTACGAAAAAAGGCATAATAGTTGATCTATTGCACTTATCTACGTTAGGCAGCATAACATTTGCACAGATGAAGCCACGATGGATGACGAACTCACGTTCAGTCACCCATCGTGGCTTTCTGGCTTCATTTTACATTCAATGTATACATCGTTAATCCGTGGTTAATATAACTGAAGTATAGTCAGTGTATACGCCCACCTAACTTGTAAAGGATGATCTCTTCTTATGGGAATTCATACGTACTTCAGATCACTGAATGATCTTGAACGCATTATTCGGACCCCTGGCAAATTCAAGTTCGAAGAACATTGTGTATCCGCCCATTCCTGGAAAGTGGTTCAGTACGCCAAAACGTTGGCCGATATTGAAGAACAGCAAGGCGTAAGCATTGATTGGAAAAAGTTATACGAGATTACCAGCAGTCATGATTATGGCGAAATCTTCATAGGTGATATCAAGACCCCGGTCAAACATTATTCACTGGAGCTGCGTTCGATGCTGCAAAAGGTGGAAGAAGGCATGGTTGAACATTTTATTAATGAAAATATTCCTGAAGAGTTCCAGCCTATTTTCCGCAGACAGCTGCGTGAGGGCAAAGACCAATCGGTTGAAGGACTGATTCTCGAAGTCGCAGACAAGATGGATCAAGTATATGAAGCCTTTGCTGAGCTCCAACGTGGCAATACGGAGAAAGAATTTATCGTTATGTACCGTTATGCCTTGGTCAAAATCAAAAATATCGACCTCCACTGTGTACAGTATTTCCTGGAACAGATTCTCCCCGACATGATCGAAGAGGGTATCCGCTCCCCGTTTGATATTCGCAAAATAACCGAAGAAGCTCTGGCCCAGTGATCAGCTCAAGTCAACATGGTTCTCATCATCCATGGACAGGGCTTTTTTTCGTTCCTGCAATTGCAGTCGGTATTCGCTAGGGTACATGCCCGTTTTGTTTTTGAAGATCCGGCTGAAATAGTGGGAATCACTATACCCTACCGCTCCACCAATGGTCTTGATATCCATATTCTCGTGAGTGACGAGCATGCGCTTCGCTTCATTAATCCGCAGACCTGTCATATATTTCAGGGGAGTCTCCCCCGTCACCTTCTTGAAGCACTTTCCAAGATAGTCCACACTAAAATGCATCTGTCCCGCCATGTCCTGGAGTGTAATCTCATGCATGTAATTCTGCTTCAAATACAACTTAACAGCCTCTGCGATATCCTCTGGCTTCACCTGCTCATCCAGCACGGCACTGACATGGGCAAGCGAATCCACAGCGCTCCCAAGCTTCAATTCCATCGCATCCAGCAGTGTCCGAAGCTGTTCTTCCGATAATGGTTTGAGCAGATAATCCTCCACCTTGTAACTGATCGCCTGCCGTGCATATTCGAATTCATGATAACCACTCAGAATGACAATTTTCACATGCGGATAGGCAAAATACAGATGTTTGGCGAGTTCCAATCCATTCATTACCGGCATCTGTATATCAGTTACAACCAGATCAGGTACGGAATGTTCAATGAGCTGTAACGCTTCCTGACCGTTCCTCGCTTCACCAATCACCTCGAACCGGGTATCCAGCTCTCTGAATTTGCGCGAGACATTCCGGCGAATCAGGGCTTCATCTTCCACAATAATCGTTCTATATTTGATTGTCATGGGTTCAGTCATGCTCCTTTCGAATGGAACCGCCTATAGTAATCTGGACACCGCCGGAAGACTTGTTCGTAATCTGCATGTGGGCGGCTGTGCCATACCATAATTTCAATCGGACCCATATATTCTTGAGTCCCATGCCGTTTATTTCGAGGTCAGGCATACGCTCCCACTCCTGTGACTGTTCGATATAATGCATGATCTTGGCAAGTGCCTCGGGTTCCATGCCAGGCCCGTTGTCTTCTACGTGGATCTGCCAGGTCTGCTGTACCGGATCCAACTCTCCAGTAATATTCAGTTTCCATGGAGGGGTATCACCCAGTCCATATTTCATGGCATTTTCGAGTAGTGGTTGTACCATTAACATTGGAACCTGAATATGTTGCATCTCATCCGGAATATGAAACTCATAGTGTAGATCATCCTCAAACCTAATCTTCATACACTCCAGATATCGCTCACAATAATCCAATTCTTGAGTCAGGGGAACCCCGTTCTTACCCGGAGTAGAAATATAACGCAGCATAGACGCAATATTGGCGCAGAACGCGACAATCTGCTTATTCATGCCTTCTTCCGCCATGATGCTGATATTGGTGATGTTGTTATAGAGAAAATGCGGGTTCATCTGGGATTGCAGCGCCAGTAATCTCGCTTCTGTCTCCTGAGATTTCATCAACAGCCTGTCCTGAAACGATTGCACAAGCTGTTGATTCAGCCGGATAAACGTATCATTCAGCTCATCCATCTCCCGAATAGAACCGGGATGCTCCAGCTTGAACAATTGAGCGGAATCCTGACCCGATACCAGATCATTCTCACCCGTTTTCTGAATAATGCGCTGCAAACGATGCAGCGGCAAAGTAACCCTTTTGGAAATCAGATACGAGAGAACCAGAATCAGCATGAGAGTAGCTAACGTGGCACCGATAAACATCATAGCCATCCGATTGAGACTCGCGAAAAGGGATTGTTTGGACTGCATGACAATAACGGTCCATCCCGTCTCCTGTGACGTCATGTACGTCATCATTTGTTTGGACTGACTCAACGGATCGGTAATCTCCTGCATCGTATCCGGCGGAAATGAAAGATTTTGAATCAAGTCCACATCATCGAAATGGCCTGCTTGAGAAGCATCGGCTGCCGAAGAAAGTGGAAACAACCTTGTATTTTGTTCATCCACTACATAGATCCGAAGATCGTCGTTATTTGCCTGCAATTCATTCAAATGCTGAAACAGGGTTCCGGCATCCTGCAAAATCTCAACGACACCCTGGCTGACATAGTTGCCATCTTTGTATACCCGGGTAAGAGAAATGTAGGGTTGATCCGATTTTCCCTCACCAGTCGGCATGGGCAAGGCTCCGCCCTCTAACAATTGGATCACCCGCCATCCACTCCGCTCCCAGGTTTCCTTGTACCACGGTCGCTGAGTCAGGTCTACCGACAGTTGACCGTTGAATGCACCCGCTCCCAACATCTTGCCATTCACATCATAGATATTGGCCTGCTTGGCTGTATTGGAGCTACTAATGATCGCAAGAATGACATCAATTAGTGTGGTTGTATCCTTATACAATGCTGGATCACTCGTCATTGTCTGCTCACTGCCTTCTGCTGGTGCCAAGTAGTGACTGAAGTGTTCTTTGACCAGATTGGAGTACACGATATTCATGGAAAAGTTGTTCATTTTCACCACTTCCTGATCCAAGTTACTGACGATTGATACCCCCAGTTGTCTCTGCTGTTCTTCACTTCGCTGACGAATGTCACTTGCGAGAAAAACATACAGAAGCCCCGCCACAATCAGCGAAAAGATAATAAATACCGCAGAGTAATAGGCAAACAGACTTTGCTGAAGCGTTCCAAATCGATATCGCAATCCCCACACACCTCGTCCTATGATGATATCTGTCACACCATTCGAAAATGTCCACCCAACAGAACGCTTTTGTCTATTGAGCACATCCGCTGTTCACAGTAAAGTTATCCACATAAGAATACGCTTACATTAAGCGTTTCGGCAAGTGACAATTTTCTTTATATTCCGGGAGGTTCAATGATGAGAAAACGATTTCTATTTTCGCTTGCAAGTGTGCTCCTGCTCTCCACTCTGCTGCTTGCCGGGTGCAACTCAGGTAAAAGTACGGAAGGTTCCGGTAAGGTGACACTCACTTTTGGAACGAGTCAATCCGGTATTCCTCGCACGGGCATCATGCAGACGATGGCCAAGGAATATGAGCAGGAGACGGGTGTCAAAATCGACTTTCAGGTGGTACCTGACGCACAGTGGCGTGACCTGATCAAGGTGAAGCTGGCCTCAGGCGAAGCACCTGATATTTTCAATGTCGATGTGGACCCACTGAGCATGCCAGCTAACGTAAGACCGGAGGAAAATGCCATTGATCTGACCAATGAGGAATTCACAGGTCGGATGTCTGAAGAGATTTTACCAACCGTCAGTCACAATGACAAGGTGTACGGGGTTTCTTTTGCACCAACGAAAATCTGGTATGTGTACTATAACAAACGTATCTTCCAAGAGCTCGGCATAGAGCCTCCTACATCCTATGCCGAATTCAAGGCGATCAGCCAGAAAATTAAGGATAAAGACATTATTCCATTCTATCAGGCACCTGCCAGCGGGTGGTATCAGGTTCTGCCTTTGTTCGAAACGGGGCCTAACTATGAGCAAACGACAGCAGGAACCTACGAGAAATTAAACAACAATGAGATGAAAGTCGCAGATATGACGCAACTCAAGACGGTCATTGAACAGTTGAACGAATTTGCGGATCTCGGTTATTTCGGTAAAGACTTCTTGTCCAATACGGTAGAAGCGGGAATTGAGGCGTTTGGTCAGGAGAAGGCAGCGATGTTACTGCGGGTTCCAGGGACGGAAAAGGAAGTGTCCGAAGCGTATCCGGCAATGAAAGACAATATGGGGTTCTTCGTCATGCCGTGGGGAGATAATCAGACGATTGGTGTGAATCCGGGCGGTTCAGCTGCGATGTTTGGTAACAAAAACAGTAAACATCCCGAAGAAGTGCTGAAATTCTTCCGCTGGATCACCGAGCATGATCATCTGCAACGTGTGTTCGATGAAGGTGAAGGCAATCTGACGATCTGCTGGCCGGAAATCGAACCAAAACTGACACAGGACTATATTGATTATGAGAAAAATCATGAAAAAGGTACGGTCATGCAGGCCGCTGTGAAATACATTGATCCACAATGGATGGATATTGGCAAAGACTTGTCAGGCATGTTCGCCGGCGCAATGACACCGGATCAGATTCTGCAAAATATTGATAAACGCCGTGCTGAACAAGCCAAAGTGCTGAAAGATGAGAAGTGGCAGTAACCACGCATATTTCAGATAAACACAAACGCACAACAGCGTTACATGTAGCGGGCGTTTGCCCGCTCATGTATTTTGGCAGGAAGGAAAGGTGTTACCGGTTATGAATGCAAACAAAATCTATCCCTGGTATTTCTCATCTGGAGCGATTGTATTATATCTGCTGTTCATCGTTGCTCCCGCCCTGCTGGGCATCTATTATTCCTTCACTGACTGGAACAGTTACAGTTCGGAGAAGAACTTTATCGGTCTGGAGCATTTCCGTACCATATTGGCGGGTGATCCGACCTATCTTCTTTTTATCAAAAACACAGTCCTGTTCACCCTCGTGACATCCATCGCCAAGACGGTTCTCGGCTTGTTTCTGGCTCTGCTGTTGGTCAGCGGTGTAAAGGCCGCGAATCTGCACCGGATGATCATCTTCTCGCCACAAGTGTTGTCGTTCCTGATTGTTGGGCTTGTGTTCAAAAGTCTGCTCGATCCCAACAACGGGTTCGTTAACGTGACCCTACGTTCCATGGGACTAGACGTTCTCGCCCAGAACTGGCTGGGCTCCCTGACCTGGGCCATGCCATCCATTATGGCGGTGGATACGTGGAAAGGCATGGGGTACATCATGGTGCTGTTCATCGCCGGACTGCTCGCGATTCCACGTGATTATTACGAAGCAGCGTCCATTGACGGCGCCGGGTTTGGGCAGAAGTTGTTCCGGATCACCATTCCGATGCTAATGCCTACCATTACCATCGCCACGGTGCTTAATATTACGTATGGGCTGAGAGTATTCGATGCCGTATACGTGCTAACCAACGGTGGCCCCGGTAACGCAACAGATGTCATTAACACGGCTGTCTATTCCTCTTTTGCCAAAGGGTATTGGGGACTGGGGAGTGCGTTATCTACCATTCTGTTTGTCATCATGGCGATCATCTCCTTTTTCATCATTCGTTTGATGAACCGAAAGGTGGAATACTGACATGCGATTGAGAAAAAGATTGGCTTCCATCGGGTTAAATGCTCTCGCCTGGCTGCTCAGCCTGGTGGTCCTGATTCCTTTTGTCGTCATTGTACTGAATTCATTCAAGTCGGACGCCGAGGCCAAAGTGCTTAAACTGACGCTGCCCGAGAAGTTTATTTTCGAAAATTACAAAATAGTCTATGAACAGGGACACTTGGGAGGTTCTTTTTTCAACAGTCTGCTGCATTCCGGAGCTTCTTCTCTACTATTAGTGTTTGTTGTGGCTTTCTCGGCCTTCACGTTATCCCGCAACCATTCGAGGCTCAGCAAGTTTCTGTACTTCTTCCTGATTCTTGGTATCACCCTACCACTCAACTACATTCCGCTGATGGAAGTCATGAAGTCGATGGGTATGATCAATTCACATGTCGGCATGATTCTGCTCTACACGGCCATGGGTATTCCAATCTCGCTGTTCATTACGTATGCTTTTGTGTCTAACATCCCGAAGGAGCTGGATGAAGCCGCGATCATGGACGGATGTAATGGGATCAAGCTGTTCCTGCGAATCATTGTACCTTTGTTAACCTCGGTGCTGGTAACGGTATTTGTTCTTAATTTCCTGAGTGTCTGGAATGAGTTTACTGCCCCACTCTATATGTTGAATACAGTGGAGATGTGGCCGATGACGCTGGCTGTATATAACTTCTTTGGACAATTCAGTGCCCAGTGGAATCTGGTCAGTGCCGATATTGTGCTTACTTCCCTGCCAGTGTTGATTGTGTTTCTCATTGGGCAAAAGTATATTGTGGGAGGACTAACTTCAGGAGCAGTTAAAGGGTAAGCTCCACCGACAATCCAAATTCACAAACGTATCTTGTCTAAGTACATCTGCCGACTCCTCAGCACAAAAAGCCCTTGTCTGCTCATCGTGTGAACAACTTCTTCCTACAGAAGAAGTATCGCACGTTGCTGCGGACAAGGGCTTACGCTGTTGGATTCGAATTAATCGTGCGCCAACCCGCCAACATCGGATGGAGCCGCTATATCTGGGCTCTGCTCCAGAGATTTGATCATTTTCAAGCGGGATGTGATGATTGCAATCAGAATAACAAACAGACCCGCGATGATAAACAGAAAGGCAATACCTCTGCCTGGCCCAGTTCCAATAATTTGACCAACAGACGAAGCCAGTGCTCCCCCCTCCATCAGCAACGGATTAAACACATGGTCGGCCAGAAATCCAGCCAAACTGTACGCGATAATAAACCCGAGTTGTGACAGAATACCAATGATCCCCCATACCCTGCCCTGCTTATCGTTGGCGATATTGTTTCGCACCAGCACATCTGCGCTCATATTGACAAACGGCAGCGATGACAGGAACAGAAAACCTGCGAAGATAATAAAATAAATGTTGGTGGATATCCCCAGAAGCGAGAAGGACAAACCGCATAAAATCAGACCCATCACAAGCACACTTGCGTATCTCTTTGTTATCGTAAATATGCCGATGCATAAGCTACTAATCAGCATGCCGATAGCGCTAACAGACTGAAATGTTCCAAGTGTCTTTGCATCCGTGAATGACAGAAGCATCGGACCAATGAGTGTCTCCAGGAATCCCAGATAAAAGGTGACAAGAGAAATAATCACCACAAGCAACAATACTCCCTTGTTGGTTACAACCTCTCTCCAGCCCTCTTGAATATCGGTGATCCAGTTTTTCCCTTCTCGATCCTCTCGCTCCACCTTCATGCTCTTCCGAATAACCAGCACAGCTAGAATGGCAACCAGGAATGTCAGAATATTAATAACCAGAATGACTTCAATGGTTGTTATACTAAGCAGAATACCCGCAATGATAGGTGAAAACAGGAACTTCGAGGATTCAGCCAGTTGTACAAGACCGCTTCCTTTTGAGAATTGATCCTTATCCAGCAGGTCCGTAGCAGAGGCCTTATATGCCGGGCTCTGCAACGCGGAAAACACCGAACTAAAGGCCACTCCCACATAGATATGCCATAATTGGATATCACCTGTGAGCATAATGGACAGAATGAAAATCAAACCGGCTGCCGACCCCAGGTCGCCAATAATCATCATCGTTCGACGATCGAATCGGTCTGCCAGTACCCCTCCAATAGGTCGAAGCAGGATATTCGGCAGAAACGTGAATAAGGTAATCAATGCAACACTTGTTGCCGTATTCGTTTTTTCGAAGGCATACACCCCCAGGGAGAAGGCTGTAAGTCCAATCCCAATCATGGAGATGAGCTGACCGAACCATACTACCAGAAACTTTTTAAATGATTTTTGAACGGTATGTTCCATGGATGATACTCCTTTCTCGGCTAAGCTTGATTCGGAAAATAAAGACGAGTGACGTAGGCAAAGCTTCCTTGTTCTGCTCCCAGCACACGTTCCATAATATGTGTGAATGCTTCAACCTTTTTTTGGAGTTCTTCCTCCTCCCATTGAAAGATGCCACGATCCAGCAAAAATTGTGAAGATACGAGCAGGAATTCGATGGATTCCTTTGGGTTAGGCGTATGAAATACCCCCTCCTGAATGCCCTGCTCTACCACCTCGGCCAAGATGGGACTTAATCGAATTACCGTCTCTACAAGACTCTTTTGGTGCATCTCCACATTATGAACACTGTGCAATTGCTCGATGAGATCATGTTTTCTGCCGTCAGGCTGATTCTGCGCCATCATGATGCGAAAAATTTTGTCATGGGCATTCAGTTTGGGATCGGACACCACGTGCCTGGCCGATGCCTCCCCGCTCAGAATAAAACGCATGACGATGGCGTTCATAACCTCTTCCTTGGACTGAAAATAATAATAAAATGTACCCTTGGCAATGTTGCACGCCTGAAGGATATCCATAACCGTAGCTTTGGTATATCCCTTTGTTACGAACAGAATCTCGGCCGCATCCAAAATCTCATTCCTGCGTTCTTCCGGGTTTTTGATCAGTCTCATATCCTGGCCTCCGATACGTTCGACCGACTGTCGGTCTATTGTAGTCATGGAGTTCTTTTTTTAGAACCCCATTTCAGTCAACCATTGCGCCAAATGGCTTTCCCTTGTTTTCAGATCCTGACGCTCTCTTGCATATTTTCCAATATTTCTGTCTGCAACCAGCTTACCGTCCATCATAAACAATACACGTTCCGATCTGGCAGCGACTTTCACATCATGGGTCACCAGCAGAATGGTTGTACCCGTTGCATTGATATCGCCCAGAATATCCATGATCTCATACGTTGATTTGGAATTCAGCGCCCCCGTTGGTTCATCGCCGAATAAAATATCTGGATTATTAATCAGCGCACGGCAGATGGCAATCCGTTGAAGCTGTCCGCCTGAGGCTTGGGTGATGTTATGCCCAGCAAGCTCATCAATCCCCATTTTTTTCATTAATGACATCGCTCGTGTATTAATCGTTTCTCTGCTGCTATTTTTGGCCAGATACGCGGAAAGTACGATATTGTCTAATAGATTCAGATTCTTGAGCAGATGAATATTTTGAAAGATGAATCCCATCTTGGTCAAACGTAGACTTGCCAGATCCCTCTCCTCAAATGCCGATATTTTTTTGCCATTAAAATAGACACTTCCAGCACTAATCTGATCCATACCACTTATGTTGTACAGTAAGGTAGACTTGCCTGAGCCAGATGGCCCCATGATGGAAACAAATTCTCCCTTTTTTAATTGAAGGTTGATATCTTTCAAGATGTTATGTTCTTCATTCTCGCCGATCGCTACGGATTTATTCACGTCTTTAGCCTCAAGTATAGTTGTCATCGTTGATCCTCCCTATTCGACAATCATTTTGGATATGCTCGTTTCCTTGATCGATTGGATGCTAATCCATGCTGTTAGTACAATCGTGCCTGCAAGTAACAATGGACACAAAACATATGCCTGTAACGGGTTAACAACAAAGACAATATTGGAAGCACCAAACGTCGACATAATAGCACTAACCAGCAACGGACCCAACGTATTGGACAATATCGTTCCAGTAACAACCCCTAAGATTAATATGACAAGTGACATCACGACATACTTGAACTTGATTTTAGACAAGGCAAACCCGAGACTTCTTAGTACAGCAATGTCGTTGTTGTCCTTGGCTACTAACATCTGAAGGAACAGTGCTGTAATTAAAATAGATATGAAGACACCGATGACCAAGGCCAGCATCGTCACCAATTTCAATTGTTGGATGGTTCCGCCTAACGTCTGATCCAGATAACCTTGAAGATCGGTTACTTTGGCTGGCGAGAAAGCCGCCTCATATTCAGCAATTTTGGTAGCCATGTCCCCGCGATTATTCAGATCCAAACTGACCACATACCACAACACGCTATCCTTGTTGTAAGGCAATAAGGCTTTCGCCGTTTTCCCACCATTCGTAACGTCCTGGTATATTCCGCTGACCGTCATCATCTGGTCCTTGCCATTAACGAGCAAGGTAAGTTGCTCACCAGTCTTCAGGCGCAGCTCGCTACTGTTTGCATCAGATAACGCAATTTCATTCTCGGTTGTTGGCGCAGTACCGCTAACATAAGACAATGGGAAAATACTGAAATCCCCAGTTTCTACACTCAGATTGTCGTAACTTCCTTCCGCATTTTTAATCTTGAACTGGCTTGTTACCAATGGGGAATACGTTTTGATGTCTTTATCATTTTGGATCTGGGCAACCAGATTGTCATAACGCTGCTCCACATCGTCTGTGTGCCTCAAGTCAATGCGAATATCACTCTGTCCAACACCCATATAAGAAATAAAACTTGGCGCCTGCAAAGTGTTCAGGAAGTTGACCGGCACAATCATAATAAATGAACTGACTACAAAGACGAACAACAATAATCGGAACATCTTGATTCGCTGTATGACTTCCTTCAGACCAAGAAAGACAGGTACGGAAGACCAGCGATTGCGGGACAAACTAAGCCGGTTTCGAATGATCTGTGTATCTCCCAGGCTCCCGGTACGGAGAGCATCCACTGCGGAGATGGAACGAAAACGCCGCAGTACCGTTCGACAGAACAGAACAACCATGGCAAATATGATTCCAGCGGCTAATAACGGAATTGCGAAATGCAACAGGGTTGCAGGTGCTTTTCCCATATACAACATGATGTTGGAAACAAATAATCGGTTAACGCCAAGTGATGCAATGTATCCAAGCACGGATGCGAATCCCGCCATAAATACATACTTCATCAGATACAGTCTCTTAATATCCTTCTCTGCGATCCCTATCGCTTTCATGACACTAATCTCACGATAATCTTCTTCGATGGTCGCAAGCATCGTGAATCGGATGCAGAGCATCGCAATCAGAATCAGCACAAGACTGACCAAAATAATAACGGCTGCAATGACTCCGTCGGTCATGGCATTCAGTACCTGGAACAGACCATAGGTTACGACTGGACCTGCATTGGGAAGTCCGGCATTTTGGTAAGCCTGGGTAAATTCACTCGTCAGTCCGGGATCCGTCAACCGGAATTCGATGAGATACTCCATCTCTCCGATGCTCTGCTTCAGTTCCTGCAAATTCCCTGCACTCACAATAAAACGTTTGGAGTGCACAACCGATGGATTCATCTGAGCATCACGGACAAAATCAACGATGGTATAAGAACGCTCAAATTGACCATTATCGATCCGAACCTGGTCGCCCACGCTCAATTTTTTTTGCTGCATGTAATATACCGGAACCGCAATCTCGCCATCGTTAACCTGAATAATCTCACTGTCCAGATTCAACAAATAGTCGAAATCCTGATTCTGTGTAACAAAGTCAATGTCCATAACACTGTTCTTTTCAGACTCTGCTCCGAGGAACAGATTAGAGCCGTCAATGTTGACCATTTCCACAATCTGATGCTGCTGGACCATGGCATTTTCTTCAGCCCATGTGTTCACTTTGGCCTGATCGATCTCTCCGGCATGCATTTGCACAAAGTGTGGTGTTTTGGATTCAGAAAATAGATATTGGATGGAACTCGTCAGTTCCATAATCATTCGTGACCCCGAAGATACCAGCAAGGCGGCCAGCAGTACAAAAATAAATAAAGCAGCCGTAATTCCTTTTTTTCTCGTTATATCGTTTCTCAGCATTCGTAGCAGCATAAACGAACATGGCTCCTCTCATCTACAAGTTGTTCCTATTTATCTGGAGTCATAAAGCTTGTCAGACAATGCGCCACCGTTGAAGGTTGATGCATCATGAACATGTGAGCACCCTCTTTGATGGTTTGAAGCTTCATGGATGTGCCAAAATATCGGCCCCATCTCAACGCGGATTGAAGGGTAACGGTACGATCCCGTTCTCCCCACAGATACAACACCGGCAATGAGAGCGGCTCATATTCAAGCGTTGCTGCAGATTCCAACATCCTGAAATCCGCCCGGATGACGGGCAGAAAATAATTCAATAATTCTTTTTCATGTATCAGTTCTTGCGGGAGAGCTTCATAGGAAAACAGATGATCAATCAGATTTTCGTCTGACATCCGATCATAATTCTGCATCCCGCATTCGTCAGGCGTGTTGCAGGCAGATAACACAAGCCGTAGCGTTTTTGCTACATCTGGATGTTCCTGATATAAGCGCTGCGCAACGAAGTAGGCTGTAATCCCTCCCAGACTATGTCCAAATAACAGACTGCCAGGTTGTATAACATCCAGCAGCTTGCTGGTATACAGTTCTACAAGTTGCTGCATATGCTCCAGGGGTGTTTCGGTGTTCAGACCATGACCCGGGGACGTAAACGCCCAAATTTCCGTGTCAGGAAGGTACGGCACTAGGGGCTGAAAACTGTTGGAGTTGCCACCGAGATAAGGAAAACAGACCATTTGTCTGTTTCCTTCCCCCTTTTGTAGCCGCTCCAAATAGATCTGTTCCATCACTTATCCACCACCATAACCAGGCTTACTTTCTTTCCAGAACATATGCAGGGAATGTCTGAAGTGAAGTATCCACATTTTTACGCTTGAAGATGACATGTATGACAATAGCCGATATTGCAAAAAAGAAGAATTGCATAATTTGAACTTGCGGATTAAAGTAGTACAAATCAATTTGACTTCCTGTGGCTACAAGCCAGAATGCAAGCAGATAAAACAGAAGTGTACCTTTGGTTGCATTGAAGATATAACTTTGGAACACGATAAATGCCATAAGCTGAACAACGTAGTATATGTAAGTGGTTGAGGTGCCAAAAGAGGAAATCAAGTATCCCGGGAGCACCCATAATCCGAACAACAGGCCGGTAATCAGACCACTTGTTATATTATTTTTTAACTTCCCTTGCAAGAATGGAAGCAAAAATCCGATCCAGCCAAACAGCCCACCAATCAGCCCCGTCTCCTTGATCAGATTCACAATCCCCAACCAGATCATTTCAGGTACACTATATGTCAGTTCAGGGACCGGTATGCCGAATAACAAGGAACCAAAGTGCATTGTTGATGCAAAGATGATGGAAATACCAATAATGATCGGTATCCAGAACAGGTCCTGTCTGCGCGGAACCAGCTTCATAAACATTCCTTTTAATGCTTCCGTTCCGCCCATCACATAACATGTAATTAATCCGGCAATGGAAGGTGAATACAGAGCAACGATCGCAAGTGGATGCATCAAGGTTAACTCACCTGTTATGGGTACAATAAAATCCGCAAAGAACATGAACAAACTTGCGATTCCATAACATGTGCCAAAGGAAATCCCCAAAAACAAATACATATATTTGTTGGACGGGCTGGTTGCCGGACTTGTGACTGGACGAATGGATGCCTGATTAGCTGTAATCATAGTGCCGCCTCCTTCTCAGTCAACTTTCTCTCAATAAGATCATGCAAACGGTTAATCGTGCAGAAATTAGCCAAATCCAGATCTTCATTTGCTATCTCAATCTGGAATCTTCGCTCTACAAAGTCCACCAAACGCATCGCAAAGAGCGAATTGACGAACCGTTGCTCAAAATAATTGTCATTATCATTAATTTGAGTGTCTTCATGATCCATGGTGAGGTTGTTTCCGATAAACTCCCGAATTTCCTGACGATAATCCACTGCCCTTCCCCCTTGTTATTGATGTTGCCCCTCGGGCACTAAAACCTCAATGTAGTCTGGAAACTCTACAGCCTGCTGCAAATCATGATAGAACAGCACTCTTCCTTCCTGATCTGCAGATTGCTGCTGGAAACCGGCAAAGCTGCATCATTTTTACTGGCAACAGGATGCAAAATACCTCGCTGGTCCAGTTTTTCAATCACCTCCTTTAAGCCCGGCTTCAGTTGCACATCTGAAGATTCAAGCAAAACCCCATCCCATATGGTGTGGTCCAGATCCCAAACGATACACTTGATATCCTTGAGCTTTTCCATGGTCATGCCACCCTTCATCTTAGTAGGCATAGAATCCTTGACCCGTCTTCCGCCCCCACTGTCCTGCATCAACCATTTTCTGCAACATCGGACAGCATCGGAATTTGGGGTCCTGATAACTGTCGTACAATACTTTCAATGAATGCACGACCGTATCCAGACCAATCAGATCCGCCGTCTCCAGCGGCCCCATCTGATAATTGAAGCCCTTCTTCATAATGGCGTCCACCTGCTCGGGTGTAGCGATTCCATCCTGTACAATGTAAGCCGCTTCATTCATTAACAAGTGCGAGAGGCGATTAGAGACAAACCCGGGCAGATCCTCTATGACAACTGGACTTTTATCAAGAGTTTCCAAAAACGCTATCATCTCATGTTCCGTACCCTGCGTTGTATGATGTCCTTTGATCACCTCCACCATGGATTTAACGGGAACCGGATTCATCAGATGCACCCCAATGACTCGACCTGGGTCAGGCAAAAATGAAGCGAGCTTTGTCACGGAAATACAGCTTGTATTTAGCGCAAATAAAGCATCCGGACGAACCTTGTGGGATAGTCGTGCGTAAACTTCCTTTTTCAACTCCAGGTTTTCGGTTACATTTTCAATAATGATACTTGCCTCTTCCACACCCTCATCTTGTGTCTGGAACGAGATTCGTTCCATGATCTGATCCAGGGGCACCTGACCGTACCCTTGCTTCAGAAAGCAAGCTGAACGATATTCACGACGTATAACATCAGGGGCATGTTCGATGACCGACGCCGAAATATCCTGCAAAATTACACGATAACCAGCCCTCGCGACATCCAGTGCTGTGGCGCATCCCATTACCCCTGCGCCAATGATTGCAATGAGTCGATTATGCATACCTAATCACCTCCTTATTGAGCTACCATTAGATCAGCTCGTCGTAGATCTCTTTCATTTCTGCAAGTGCTGCAGGGACACGCTCACCGAACCAGGCAACATCTTGCATATCAAGCAGGATATTCGGATACATCCGCGAGAGCGTAGATACTAGAACACCGTGCTCAGCAAGCTTGCTATTTAACAAAATATCAAAAGACATCAATTCAAACGTATAATCAGCCGTATCCGTAAGCGGCTCCGTGCAGCAGTGATAAGAAGCACAGCCAGACGGCCCCTGAACAATTAAAGGCAGACCCACCTTCACTGCTTCCTGGCAGAGTATGTCATGCATCATCTCAGCGTGGCGGTTCATGCTGTGCATCGCATGTCCTCCATTGCGTCCCAACATTTCCAGCGTAGCTTTTACAGCAGCTGTACCTAATGGATAGCCATTAAACGTACCCGCATGAATTACTTTTTTGTCTACAAGCAACTTCATGATATCCGCTCGGCCAACCAGGGCTGATACCGGAACTCCGCCACCCGCGATTGCCTTCCCAAGTGTAGTCAGATCGGGCGTTACACCGAATAACTGTTGAGCACCACCGAGTCCCATACGGAAACCTGTTATAATCTCATCAAAAATGAGCACGATCTGGTAATGATCACATAACTGTCTGACTTTTTGCAGATAACCCGGAGCAGGCATGACTCCGCCTCCATTTACACAAACCGGCTCCATGATTACTGCTGCAATGTCGTCTCCATGCTGGCGAAATAGTTCCTCCAGACGGGCTGCGTCATTCCATGGCAAGAGGTAGGATTGAGATTCCATGGCATCCCTTGCCCTCCCCTTTGTTCCTTTCATGTCACCGGGATAGTCTGAAGGTACAGGCAGACCTGTACGTGCAGTCTTGCCACCCATAATATTGTCCGCATTGCCATGATAATGGCCTTCAAAACGTACAAAGCGATTTTTACCGGTCCACGCCCGGGCAAGACGAAGTGCATTCTGCACAATCTCCGTGCCTGATAACCCAAAACGAATCATCTCTGCTGAGGGTACATATTGATGGATCAGTTCCAGAGCCTCTGCATCCAGATCGCAATGACTTACGGAAAGAACACGGTCAATGGTATCCTTCAGACACTCGTTATACTCCTCGTTGCCGTGACCAACAATGAGGGCACCAAAGCGGGCATATAGATCCAAATACTCGTTGCCGTTCATGTCCGTCACTCTGCTTCGGGAAGCATGCTTGAAATGGAGCGGCGTCTCTTCCCAAGGAAGGTGAAAATTATAGTGCACACCGCCAGGCAGCCATTGTTTCACCCGCTGATTGTACTGCATCATCTCCGTGATCATCCCGTATCGCCTCCCCCACTTGTCTGGTTTACTGCTTCATATCGCTCCAGTAACCTGGATCGATCTTGGGGATCATCCAGCGAATAGGCTGCAGGCAAGGTCTTATTCTCAGCCAGCATATTTCTTACGCTCTGGCCTGGACCGAAATCGATCCATACCGTCGCTCCCAGATTTTGAACGCGTGCCAATGCCTGATTCCAGCGAATGGGTTGCAAAAGCTGGCTGCTCAGCAGCTTAGGAATGTCCTCGGCTCCGCGAATGAACTCACCATGTACTGTAGAGCAGATGGGAAACACCGGTGCAGAGAAGGAAATCCCTGCAAGCATCTCTTCAAGCTCAGGCAGAATGAACTGCATCAACTCGCTATGATAAGGTGCATCTGCCTTCATTGGCATCATGCGAAAAGGAATGAATTCCCCACCGTAGCCATCCACCTGATCATCCAGCAGTTGAAGACCCTTCGCAGTACCTGCAACGACAAACTGTCCCGGTGAATTATAACCGGAGATCGTCACATACTCGTTCTGACGAATATTCTCGACTAATTCTTCAAGCGCTTCTTGGGTTACATCAACGACAATACCCGCTCTTCCTTTTTGCTCCTGAATGGAGCGATGCATCAACGCACCACGCTGAGCTGTAAAACGGATTCCATCAGCAAATCGCAATGCTCCCGCCGCTACCAAAGCCGAAATCTCCCCCAAACTGTGACCTACTGCATAATCTGGAGTCATTCCTGTCCGGCGAACAAATGAGTCAAATAGAACGTAGCTTGCTGTCAGTACAGCAGGTTGAGCATATTCAGAGACCGTCAATTGATCCAGGGCCCCTTCCATAACCAGTGCCTTCAAATCAAATCCGATCACCTCGCTCGCTTCCGCAAAGATCTGATTCGCCTCCGGCTCACTGTCCAACAACTCGCTGCACATTCCGATATACTGGCTTCCCTGGCCGGGAAATAGCGCACAGAACGTCATACGCCACCGCCACGCTTGTAATAGGCTTTTAATCCGTAATGCGAGATCATTTCCTGCTGCATCTGAGAAGAACCCTCAATAATCTCCAGAATTTTGGCTTCCTTATACAGCCTGGCAACAGGATATTGGTTACTAATTCCATTCGCACCATGAACCTGTAGCGCATCACTTGCAACTTCAACAGCAACTTTGGACGTAAAATATTTGGCGATCGTTGTCTCCATGGCGGCCTGCGGGTCCTTGGCTTCTCTCAGCTCGGCTGCACGTAAACATAATGCTCGTGCTGCATGGACTTTTGTCACCGCATCTCCAATCATGCCGCGAATCAACTGAAAATGACTCAGCTTCTGATCAAATTGCTTCCGCTTCCTTGAGTAAGTCACCATGGCATCCAGCGCTTCCTGCGCAATCGCCAGCCCTGCCCAGGCAATGCTATATCTGCCCTGGTCCAGCGCCCCGGTTACGATGTACTCAAAACCTTCATTCAGACGTCCAATAATGTGATTCTTTGGTACACGCACCTCATGGAGATCAATCTCAGCTATACCTGTCTCTCCCGCAACCATGACACCTTCGATAGGTTGGGTCTGTACACCCTCAAACTGGCGTTCGACCCAAAAAGCAGTGCTTCGTCCCTGATTCGAGGCAATAATGATAAATACATCTGCCAGATGTCCAAACGTGATCCACTTCTTTTTTCCATTCAAAACATAACAGTCCGATTCTTCTCTCCACTCGGTCTTTACACTTTTGGCATCTGAACCAACTTCCGGTTCAGTCAGGCCAAAAGCAGCAATCCATTCTCCCTTCACCAACTTGGGCAGCCAGGACGATTTTTGCTCAGGCGTTCCGAAACGTACCAACGTTTCACTTACAAGTGAAGTATGTACCGTTAACAAGCTGCGAACGGCTGGAAGAGCCTTGCCAAATACTTCAGTCAACAGCCCGTACGCCTTAGGGCCGAGACCCATGCCGCCATATTCAGCCGGGATCGAGGCAGCCAAGTAACCTTTTTCAGCCATGGCACGGATCAATGTTCTGGGAATGGCTTGCTGTTCTTGAATTTGTTGAGCATAAGGACGAATTTCACGGGCAGCAAACAATTCAGCTTCATGAATGATCTCTTGCTCTACATCCACTTCAATCATTCGGCAACCCCCTCTTGAAGAAGAGATTCATTCAGATAGGCGGCGAACTCGGCAATTGTTTTGTATTCAAACAACGCAACCGGACTGATGTCAACTTGAAGATGCTTACGCGCACGGTTAATGATCTTGAGCGCCTGCACAGAGGAGACACCAATTTTCAAAAAATTCATCTCTTCATCGATGTCCTCTGGCTCCTGATTCAGCGCTGCAGCAATCTCGCTTTTGAGAAAAAGCTCAATTTCTTCTTTTGTCATATCATGACCTCCGTTCCCTGATTCACATCTATCCAATGTACATACGGCTCGAATGGATGTGCTGGCAGATGTACAATCTGGCCAGAGCCATTCGGATGTAACTGTTCCCAATCCAGTGCAGCACCACGTACATAAAGCTGTCCCAGTAATAAAGCAAGCTGATCCTCCATGGTAAGTGTCGGCTCGGCAGACAGGCGGATGAAGCTCTCCTTGCCACTGTATTCGAGCTGCTGCACTGTCTGATCTGCTGCAATCATAATTACAATGTCGGCGTTTGCCATCTTGCCAGGTGTGTCTTGCAGACTCTCTAATTTCACTCTGTTGTTCACTGGAATGGATTGGCTTGTATGAGCGCTGTGATGTTCCCCGCCATCCAGATGTAAACTGGATACAAGTTCCTCTCCAGCAGCTATTCCTCGAATCTCTTGAATGGAAGGGACCAGACGTACAAGTGTCTCAAGCAAGGTCACCCAGTAGTTCAAGGTTGATACGGTATCTTCATTAGAATCGTCTGGCCTGATTACCTTACGAGCTTGAGCCTCATCTTCTCCGCAAATCTCATGCCCCCCAACCACAATATTGACACGAGCAGCTCGGTTTCTAGGCTTGAAGCCAAATTCCATCTCTTCAATGTTCCACTCTCCGGTTGAGCTGACAGCTACTGCCGCACGATACCGATAATGTTTTCTATATCTGTTCCGGGTAAAACAAAGATCCTCTAGTGCCAGGTCCGCATGTTTCTTCACATACTGCTCCGTGTTATCAATCAGCTTTTTTAAAGCCTGCTCTGATTTCGCAGAGAACGTTAACAACTGGCCACGTGCCGGGGCAGCTGCACGGACAGGGGCTTTCCATTCCTCCAGCACAATGTGGGCATTCGTACCTCCCAGGCCAAATGAACTGATGCCTGCCTTCCGTGTTTTTCCTTCAGGTACATCCCACGATCTATGCTCGCTAACGATATGGAACGGCGATTGGTCCAGTCGGAGGGCCGGATTCGGATTATCCATATGCAGACTTGGTGCCAGTTTCCCATGCTGCATACTGAGCAGAACCTTCGCAAGACTGGCTCCACTGGAGGCTGCAAATAAATGTCCAATATTGGTTTTGACTGAACCTAATCCAATCGAATTGTCGCTTGTATATCCCTTTTCCCGGAACAGTCGGAGCAAGGCATTCACCTCAATTGGATCTCCAATTCTTGTCCCCGATCCATGTGCTTCAATATAAGAGACCTCGCTCGGATTTAGGTTGGCATCGCGATAAGCGGCACGAAGTACCTCATATTGCCCCTGAGGGTTGGGTGCCATAATGCCCAGGGAATATCCGTCGTTATTCACCGCTGTCCCGCGAATCACACCATAAACATGTTTATTGTTGCGAATTGCCTCTGTTAGCGGCTCCAGATATACAACAATAGCACCTTCTCCCAAGACTGAACCATCTGCTTCCCGGTCAAATACCTTCGTATGTTGAGTGGAAGAACAGATTCCAGCATTGCGTGATAGTTGATGAACATGCGGTGTAGCCAAAATGTTCGCTCCGCCTACAACCGCCCCAGAGATACGCTTGTCCTGAATGGCCGCCACAGCTTGTGTCAGTGCTACCAGAAAAGAAGAACATGCTGTATCTATGGACAGTGCCGGCCCTGTAAAATTGTACATGTGTGAAATGGAGGCCGCTGCAATATTGGACATATTGCCTACCATAGCGTGAGAATGAACAGCCTTTCCAAGACTCCGGTTCATATAATCAATAACCAGATCGAAGTATGTGCTTGGGTTAATCCCTACATACACACCCACATCACGCTTATCCTCATGATCCACGAGCATACCTGCATCCTCCAGCGCCTCATGAGCAACTTCCAGCAGCTTCCGATGTTGCGGATCCATAAATGCAGCTTGTTCAGACGGGATCTCAAAGAACTCATGATCAAACGTATCCGGTTGCTTCAGTTCCCCAATCCAGTCATCCCAACCGGGTTGCTTGGAACGTGTTGCACGCTCTAAGCTAACCCGGTCAACACTATCTAACCCGTTAACCAGATTACTCCAGAACTGCTCTTGGGTGTCGGCATCAGGCAGACGCAGAGACAGTCCGGTAATAGCAATAGCACGATGTACATTCAGGTGATTATCTGTTGTTTCAGCTTGTTCAAAGTCCTTCGTATCTGCTGGAAGTTCCTGCAGATATTCCACCATCTCACGTACTGTACTGCAAAAAACAAGTAGTTCTTGTCCTAATTCACGTCCCATATGTGCAGATAGCTTGTCAAGTAATTGATAAGAGAGAATGGAATTACCTCCAAGTGCGAGAAAAGAAGTATCCATCTCAATCTTTCCTGCGGGCAATTGAAGAATTTCGGCCCAGGCTTTGCGTACGGTATACTCCAAAGAGCATGCGGAAACCGTCTCGTGTTGTTGTTGCGTGTTTTCGCGAATCAGCTCTTCAATGGCCTCGATGTCCTTGGTAAATACTCCACGCTCATATTCGTTTCTCAGCATGAAGCGCTGGACCTTGCCACTCGTCGTTTTGGGAATAACCTTGATTGGGAGAACATGGGTGATCTCAATACCCAATCCAGCCCTCATACGTTGGATCAGATCCTGTCGTACATCCATGAACTGTGGAGTTCCTGATTTGTATTTAACAAATACAAGCAGCTCCTCTACTTGTTTGAGGCTGTTAAAGTGCCCGACTACCGTCAGATTGCCTCTCGGAATGCTGCTATTCTGGTACAAAATTTCTTCAAGATCATGTGCATAATGGTTCTGTCCCCGAATAAACACAATGTCCTTGATCCGTCCGCTTACAACCAGGGAGCCATCAGCCATATAACCCAAGTCTCCAGTGCGAAGCCACCCATCCACATACATTTCACGATTGATCTCCGGGAGACTGTAATATCCGGAGGTTACCGATTCCCCACGGATCTGGATTTCGCCAACGACCCGCTCATCCAGCACTTCACCCTGTTCATTCGCAATCCGGATCTGAATCCCTGTCATGGGATATCCTTCATGGACAAATTCGATCACATCCGAAGTATGACTTTCATTGCTAGGTAGCTGGACTGGCACAGCCAGTCCTTCCTGCACCAGCCGCGAACGCGAGATACGTTCAATTCGCGGCTCTTCCCCCAGTCTGGAGGTACATACACCTACTGTCGCTTCTGCCATGCCATACGCAGGAAACATCATATTGGGACGATAGCCACAAGAGCTGAATTTTTTGACAAATCGCTCGATAACAGACGTTGATATAGGCTCTGCACCATTCAAGGTCATACGCAGTGAAGAAAGATCCAGCGTTGAGAGCTTGGAATCCGGGATCTTCTGAACCATCCATTCGAAACCGAAATTGGTACAGCAAAACCATTTTCCCTGATGCTCCGTAATCTTGCGCAAGAACAGATAAGGCGACCGTACGAAGGTATAAGGTGACATCACCATGATATTGGCTCCACTCAGGACAGGTGTCAGGTGCTGTCCAAATATCCCCATATCATGGGTATGCGGCAACCAGGTAAACACATTATCTCCTTCTTCGGCTCCAAGAAATGTCTTGCATGCAATACTGTTGGCGATAATATTGTGATTTGTTAACTGCACGCCTTTGGGAATTCCCGTACTTCCTGATGAGAATTGCAGGAACACAATGTCATCAGGAGAGGTTGGGCATAGATCAGCCATCTGCTGGCCTGCGTGAAGCTGGTTGACACTAATCAACATAAGACCTTTGAATACGGGACTTTCCGCAAGCTGCTTATACTTAGGCATGTAGGCTTCCTCGACGATAACGACCGGACGCCCGAGCACCTCCCACACTTTCGTGAATTTCTCCAGACCGGCTGAGCCTGGTTCCCAGGCAGCCGGAGGACTAACCGGGGCGACAATAATGCCCCCCAGCATACAAGCCCAAAAGGTACGGTAAAATTCCTGTGACTGGTCAATCTCCAAAATAACGACCTGTCCTTGTTGAATGCCTTGCTCCTGAAGAAACTGCAGGTACTTGCGCGCCTGCATCAGTAGTTCAGGATATGATTCAAACTGTTCGTCACCTGAAGAGCTGATATAGGTCATTCCCTTTTCTGGATGAATATCTGCAATGTAGATTAGCATCTCAGCCACTGTTGAATAATGTTCTGGCACAATCAGCTCGGGTCCTCGCTGTATGGATTTACTGGACATGTTGCACCTCCATTGCCTCATTGTGAACTACCACTTTCACATCGCTACCAAGCTTGTCATCAATCAGCTGTTTCATACGTTTGATGTCCAGACCAGTCTGACAGGCCAGATGTACGTACAGACACTCTTCGTCATAGCGAATAACCCATTCGAATTGGGCGAGTCCCGAATTCGAATCTTGGTCATCCGACGACTGAGACGACATTGGGATCGCTTCGCTACTGGAGATGAAGCCTTGATAATTAAACAGAATCATCTGACGCGGCTCCTGTTCTGTTTGCCTGTAGGCAGTTCCCATTTGTTCATGTATGCCATCATATTGTGCCGAGAGGGAAGAATCATGTGTAAGTGCCATAAAGTTAATGCTGTGTCGCTTCGTAAATTCCAGACGTTCCAACAGATCTTCCTGTGTGAATTCACTGTCTACCAGTACTGGAATCAGATCAAGGAATTCTCCCACATAATCATAGTAGGATTCTTCGCCATACTCCCTTCCGTAATGCACCAGAGCTATTGGCAATTGGCTTATGTTCAGATAAGCCGCAATAATGTTGGAAAAAGTTTCAAAGCATGTCCACCAAACATCTGCAGGCTCCTTCCCTGCAAGGGACAACTCGGCAGTCATCGCTGAAGGCGACAATGTTTCTGTTTCCTTCAACTTGTTCATGACGATGGTGTTACATCTATTCCATGCTTGAAGTGAAAATTGTTTCTCCATTTCATCTTCTGATACCCCTATGGGGCCTTGAGACAGAAAATTTACATAATCCTCATAATTTCGTACTTGGTACAGAAGATCACTCTCGATCTCTATACCTTGCGGTCTATATAATGCCTTCGACTCAAGTTGCTGCTTGATGATCTGGGCACTCATACCATCAAATGCAAGGTGATCAAAACTCCAAATCAGCTTATGCTCTGTGGCTCCTGTACGCAAAATACACAGACGCCAAGGTAGTTCCTTCAACGTATACGTTTTGTGTAACAGAGACTGAACCAGTTTGTACTCCAACTGCTCAATCGTAGCCGAAGCATAATGACGAATATCAAGATACGGGATAAGCTGTTGCAGCATGTCCGCCGCTAACGACATATCACATGGATGCCAATACAATTGTTCTTCCTCATATATTATGCTGTGCAGCAACTGATGCCGGGATATCACCCCAAGAATCAGGTGTTTTACAGCTTGTTCATTCAATTCGCCTTCCAGCGTTGTTGTAAATCCGCTTGCTCGTGAAGTTGTAGAAGCATGTGCTTGTTGAATTGGAGATAGTGGGAATCGACCAGTAGGGGTCATGCCCGCCATAAAAGATGAAACCTGATTGCAGCTGTTTAAGACATGCAGGACCAGGCTGTCCAGTTGTTTCTCATGAAGTGTTATGTCCTGTGGTATGACTATCGGGGACTGAATATGCAGGCTATCTTCTGACCAAACTGACGCCGGAGGATTAATGTCAACTAATTTTGCAAGTCCTCTAACTGTCGGATATTGGAATAATTCGTTCACATTGATGGCAATTCCTTCTTTTGACAAAATTTGAGTGAATGCAATTGCTTTGAGCGAATGCCCCCCATTTTGAAAGAAGTGATCTTCCACACCAATGCCCGGATTACCCAAGATCTGTCGCATGGCGGCAAGAATGACACGCTCCGTTTTTGTCCGAGGTGAGCTCACTTCCAGAGATCTCTGCTGCTCTTCAACCAAATTCTCAGACAATGCTCTTCGGTCCACTTTGCCATTGGCATTAATCGGAAGATGATCCATTCGAATAACTCGTGCAGGCACCATGTACTCTGGCAGTCGCTGGTGAAGTTCTCTTCGAACATACTCAGCATCTGCCCCAGTGTCGCTTGTATAAAAAGCGGCAATGTATAGACTTCCTGATGATTCTGTAGCTGTCATGACAAAGGCATCACGAACTCCCGAAAGACGCTCCATGCAATTGCCTATCTCCGATAACTCAATGCGGAAACCTCTAATTTTGACCTGGAAATCCGAACGTTCAATAAAAAGCAGACTACCGTCAGCCAGGCGTTTGACGATGTCACCTGTCCGATACATTCGTTCTCCCTTGCGGAAGGGATCATCAAGAAAGTGTTTTCGGGTAAGATCCTCACGGTTAAGATATCCAATACCCACCGCATCTCCACTGATATACAGTTCCCCTGGAACATTAGGTGGCACAGGTTTCAGCTCATCATCCAGAACATACAAAGCTGTGTTAGACAGGGGGTAACCTATGGGCAGTGAGCCAGTATAAGGCTCTGTTTGCTGTAATAAGTGGTACGAGGCAAAAAAGGTTGCTTCCGTTGGCCCATATCCATTTAACAGCCTGCCTGGCCCCACACATGCAAGCGCTTTGTTGGCATGGCTCACCGATGCAGCTTCACCACCAAACATCACTCTACGCACATTCTTCAAGCATTCAGCATCCCAATCCACCAGCATATTAAACAAGGATGTCGGAATATAAAATACTGAAATCCGCTGCTGTCGGATGACATCCGCCAAACGAGCCATATCCAAAATGGTCTCTTTTGAGATTAATACAAGAGTAGCGCCATTTATTAATGAAGCAAAAATATCGAAAATGGAACCGTCAAACGCATAGTTAGAAATTTGCAGGATACGATCCTCTGGCACAACGGTAACAAAATTACTATTTTTCATGACTTTGGTCACATTGCGATGACTCATCACAGTCCCTTTCGGGGTTCCTGTTGACCCTGATGTATAAATGATATAAGCCGGGTCAAGAGCGGTCTTGTTCATATGTTCAACAGGCTCCTGGATGTCTCCTGAATCAAATGCTGCCAGTTCATCTGCCGGCACGATACAAGGAACTACAGATTGCCATGTGGAGGCATACGCCGTTTCAGTCAATAACACAGCCGCATCGCAATCTTGCAAAATAAATTCAATTCTCGATGGCGGCGAAGCCGGGTCGATCGGAACATAACTGCAACCCACTTGGAGTGTAGCAAGAATACTGATCATCTGGATCGGTCCACGGTCCAGAATGAGAGCAATACTAGAGCCTGATTTTACCCCTTGTCCAAGCAACCTGGACGCCAGCCACTGAACACGTTCATACAGATCCGCATAGCTCCACTCATCGTCTTCCCAGACCAATGCTGTCTTCTGTGGATGCATATGAACTTGTTCCTCGAATAATTGGGAGATGGTCGCATCTCGCGGATACTGGGCGGCATTATCGTTGACTCCGTACAGCAGCCAGTCCTCTTCTTCCGGTGTAGTGAGCTTAATCTGTCCAATTCGTTCATTATCCCCTGTTGTGATCTGAGACAGAATATACCGGAATTTATCCAGCATTCGTTCCATGGACTCCGCTTTAAACAAATCCGAACGATAGTCAAGTTCAACCGTGTAACATTGCTTATGCTCGACCAGTGTCCAAGTCAGATCAAATTTGGCATCCACCTTACCTTCGACCCATGGTTCAAGTATCAGTTCCCCGGCTTCAGGATCATCGGTTCCCATATTAATGTAATTTAACACCACATCAAATAGGGGGTTGCGGCTTAAATCACCGAATAGACCAAGTTGTTCCACCAGTGCTTCATAAGGATAATGTTGATGCTCATAACAGGATAACAGCTTGCCACGCATCTCATTCAAATACGTCTCTGTGGACCATTCTCTGTCCAGGCTGATGCGAATGGCAAGCATGTTCACGAACATACCCATAACGTTATTGAGTTCTGATTTCTCACGCCCAGCAACCGCTGTACCTACGACCAAGTCGTCTTGACCCGTATACTTCCAGATTAATAGATTCAGAGTTGCCATAAACAACATATAAGGTGTAAGCCCTTGTTGAGTACAGAAGTCATTGACCTGTGTGCTTAACGACTCACCAAGTTCAATGGAACGTCTGTCTCCGCTGTAAGATGACGCGCCATGTCTTGGGAAGTCTGTAAGCAATTCAACCGGTGCAGGCTTGTCCTTGAATTCCTGTATCCAAAACTCGGCGTCTTCAACAGATTGTGCATGTGACGCAGCTTCATCACGCCATTCCGCATAATCCTTATACTGAATGTCAAGAGATTGCAATGTTTCTCCTCTGTACATGCGAGCAAAATCCTGCATCAGGATCGCAATGGAACTCTGATCCGAAATGATATGATGCATGTCGATGAATAAGATGTGTTCCTCTTGAGAAAGGCGAATGAGCTTAACACGAACCAATGGTGCGCTAGTCAGATCAAAAGGCTTGATCCATTTTATGACCTGTTCTAACCCTGCCGCTTCTAATTCCAGCAACTCCACCACGCTTGGAACCTGATCCTCCACAATTTGGAAAAGCTCACCGTCAATCATTTCAAATCTGGTACGGAATGCTTCATGTCTCTCTACCAGTGCATCCATTATTACTCTGAATTGCGTAGGGTCAAGTTTTCCCCTTACCCTATAAGAGCTGGCGAGATTGTATGCCGTACTCTCACCTTTCATCCATTCATGCACCACATACATTCTTCGCTGTGCAGAAGTGGTCTTGTATTTCTCTTTCTTAGTTACAGGCAAGATTGGGTCCACTGAATCAGAGTCACTTGTAACCTGATGTTCAGCAATCCATTGAACCATGTGTTCAAATACAGAATGATCAAAAACCTCTTCCAGCCCCAAATTTAGTCCAAACATTTCTTTAATCCTCGATGCCAAGGAAATCGCTTTTAAAGAATGACCTCCAAGCTCAAAGAAATCATCTTCAAGGCCGACTTCTCCATTACCAAGCAACTCCTGCCACAATTGCGATAATACATGCCTTATCTCATCATCAGTCCGTTGAACCCTGAATTTCCCGGATGGAGATTGGTCTAATGCTGCGATAGAACCCGCTGCAACCTGCGACATACCTGCAAGCTGATACAACGCAACATCATGTTGATGAACAATGGGATCAAAGGAATACGTCGGCAGGGAGATTTTTTGCCTACGCCCCGTTCCGTTTAACTGTTCCCAATCCAACTCCATGCCAGAGCACCAGCAAAAAGCAAGTACTTTCATTAAATACACGTCTGCCTCAAGCAAGCTCTGACGATCTCCAGTAAGAGCAATGATGTTTGGCTCTGAAAATGAATCCGGGGCTATTTGTTCTGTATCCTGCAGCTGATTCGAAACGATCCACAGCGTATGCCCAGCAGATTCAGAAAGCGTCTTGCGATTTAGCAGCGTAAACAGGAAATTTGGAGATAACAGTGGTGCAATACTCGACGCAAGGTCTGTTACAGTTGCATCTGTCATTCTTCCTGTCAAAGCATCTGACAATGCTCCTTCTTCTAGTGACCAATGCTCCAGATTGTATAGAAGCCCCACGGCATGTACTGGATCAAGTGCATCACTAATAACCAACCCCACGAGTTCGCCAACGCCTTGTCCACAGACAGCATCTGGCTTGACACCAAGCTGCATCACGGTTTTATAAAGAGCATATTGCACAACAAAGCACTGCATGCGCTCAAGCCTTGAATCGGTTAACGATCGCCCTATGCCTTGGCGGATGGCATACTGTTCCTTGGACTCAAAGAGGTTCAGTATCTCTTCAAAGTGCTGTTTGAATATCTCTGAGACCTGGCTGCGATACACAGAAGCATATAGTTCCCGAATCTTGCGCGCTTCCCAACTTGCATTTCCGCTGAGATAAAACATGACCTTAGGCTTCCCATTCATCACACTTGCCTGTGTCTCAAACTCTACAGACTGCTCGCTTGGCGGAATATAACCGTCTACAACGATTAGTGCTTTACGATGAACGAATCTGCTTCTTCCCTTCTGTAGCGTCCACGCAGCATTGGGAAACTGCTCCGGCAATACATGGATTGCCTGTAGAACCGAATCATACGTGCGTTCCAGCGCAGATTCACTTTTGGCCGAGAAGGGCAGCAGAAGCAATGATTCATAATTGGCTTGGCTCTCTTGGACGGGCGGCTGCTCCAGAATGACGTGAGCATTGGTCCCCCCGATCCCAAACGAACTGACACCTGCTCGCAGGATACGCTTCGCGTCTTCTAATGGCTGTGGCTCCTTGTTGATATAGAAGGGACTATGCTCCAGTTCCAACATCGGATTCGTCCGATTCATGTGAATCTGTGGCGGAACCACCCGGTGATAAAGCGTCAGTACGGTTTTAATAAAACCGGCGACACCTGCTGCCGCATCAAGATGCCCAATATTGGCTTTCACAGAACCCAGAGCACAATAATTTCTACGATCTGTTCCCCATGACTGCCTGAGCGCTTCAATTTCAATCGGGTCCCCCAGTTTGGTTCCTGTTCCATGCGCCTCCAGATAGGAGATCTCTTTTGGAGACACTCCCGAACGATGCAGGGCTGATTGAATAACCTTGACCTGCCCGGCCACACTCGGTGCCGTATATCCAATTTTGTCCATGCCATCATTATTAATCGCTGAACCTTTAATGACTGCATAGATATGATCTCCATCTCTCTGCGCGTCGCGGAGTGACTTGAGCACAACCATTCCGCATCCATTACCAGACACAGTACCAGATGCCTGCTCATCGAACGGTCTGCAATGACCATCCTTTGAATAAATCATGCCTTCATGCCAGTGATAACCTTCTTTGAGCGGATAGGAGATAGAGACACCTCCCGCAAGTGCCACATCACACTCCCCCCGAATCAGCGATTCAGCAGCTTGGTGGATAGCGACCAAAGAAGTTGAACATGCGGTCTGTACGGCCATACTTGGCCCTCTCAGATTTAATTTGTGAGATACTCGGGTTGTAATATAGTCCTTTTCATTCAAAGTCATGGCTTCAAAAGCCTGTAACAAATTACCGGAACGACCTAGAAATTGCACCATCCATGGTAAGCTCAGTCCACTTCCGGCAAACAATCCTATAGCTCCCTCATAACTGTAAGGATCACACCCGGCATGCTCAAGCGCCTCCCACGAGCACTGATGCAGCAACCGTATTTGCGGATCCATCATGTTGGATTCCTGATGCGGATATTCGAAAAATCCGGAGTCAAAATACTCAGTATCTTGCAGTAGACCTTTGGCCCGTACATAATCAGGATGTTTGAAGTCTTCCGGTCGTACACCCGCAGCCTTTAGATCCTCCTCATTCAGACGGGTGATACCGTCCTTACCTGCCATTAGATTATCCCAGAACTCCTCAATATTTCTGGAGCCGGGAAAATGCCCTGCCATGCCAATGACTGCGATATCCGACGACGAAGAATCTCTGCTACTGTGGTCTGAAGCAAACGAGATACTCTGTTTTGGTCTGCTCTGTGCCGGTCTGCTCTGTTCCACTTTGCTGTGTTCAACTGTGCTCATCACATCATCTTTGGGAGCTGTTGTCGGGTCCAGGTTCGTAACAGGATATCCAGCCGTAGCGATATGCCCGCTCTCCTCTCGCACATTTTGTGTAACTGTCGGCAGCATCTGCTCAGCCACCAGATGATTGACCAGTGATGCAATGGAGGAATGCTCAAACAATTGCACCAGCGGAACGCTTTTATCCAGATAGGCATTCAGGCGATTATTGATCAGAATAAGCCCCAGCGAGTTGCCTCCGATTTCAAAAAAGTGATCATGGATATTAACCGTATCCAGATTCAATATTTCCTTCCACGCTGCAATGAGCATCTGCTCCAGATCAACCTTTGCCCGCTCCATTCCTTGAATGGATGAACCATAAACCAGAGTCGGATTAGCTTTCTCACCCGTTTCAAAATCAGCCAGACGAAGGGCATTGCGATTCAGTTTGCCATTAGGCAGCACAGGCAGATTTTCCAGACGAATCAAGCGAGAAGGCATCATGTACTGTGGAAGCCGCTGCTTTAACCAGGTCCGAAGCTGTACGTCTTCATCTCCCATAACGGAAGGCACAATCCCAGGCTTCAGACTGTAGAAAAGGATTAATTGCAATGAATGTTGCTCGGCCCCTTCTACCTTAACGACAGCTTCTCTTACACGTTCATACTTCATCGCTGCCTGCTCAATCTCGTTCAGTTCAATCCGGTAGCCACGAATCTTCACCTGCTGATCTAACCGTCCCATCAACTCAACATCCCCATCCGGCAGTATACGGGCCAGATCGCCAGTTCGGTACAAACGGCCTCCCAAAACATTGGGGTTTGCAATGAATCGGGCATCGGTCTCAGCTGCATTGTGCAGATAACCGCGGGATAATCCTTTTCCTGCAATGCACAGCTCTCCATAACTTCCAGGTGGCAGTATTTCACCTTCATCATTCAGAATATAAATCTCTGTATTGGTAATGGGCTTGCCAATGGTAATCGCGGCTGTGTCATTCAATTCTTTGGTCGTTGACCAGATTGTAGTTTCCGTTGGTCCATACATGTTAAAAACTCGAGCGGGCGTAAGCCGCTTCAGATCAGTGAGGAGTCCCACAGGGACATTTTCCCCTCCGGTAAGAACACACCGCAGATTGCCCAGCGCCTGAGCGAATTCCGGATTTTCGACAAATGCCTTAATGCGTGAGACCGTGCTAAGAATGTGTGTAATACCATGTTCACGTATTCGACGTGAAGCAAGAGCCGGGTCAAGCTGCTCCTGCTCATTGGCCAGATACAGCGAATATCCGGTGCATAATGGTGTCCACACTTCAAATCCGAAAATATCAAAAGATATGGTCGTTACACTGATGATGCGATCTGTCTCATGTGCAAAAATATGTCGGTGCCTGATGTCCTCAACAAAATTGACCATCGCCTCATGAGTAATCATGACCCCTTTGGGACGCCCCGTTGATCCTGAGGTAAAAATCACACAGGACAGGTCCGAAGACAGGTGGCTTACGTCCGGGTTAACGGATGAGCGCACATCCTGGGCAGTTGGATCATACACAAATCGCTCTCCGCTAAAAGTCACTGTACCTTCTTCATCAGGCGTACACAGCAATACGTTCATTCGGCTGTCTTCAATCATATTTACGATGCGCTGCGGCGGAAAAGCAGGGTCCAGAGGCACATAAGCCGCCCCAGCTTTCAGTACCGCCAATAGCATAATGATCAACGATTCATCTCGTCTGGATAATATGCCTACAGGTTCATCCCGGCGCACACCTTGATCAATCAGCTTCCAAGCCAGCGTATTAGCTTTTTCATTAAGCTCCTTGTAGGTAAAAGAGGCTCCGGATGATACAAGGAGAGCTTTCTTGTCTGGCGTGTGTTCTGCCTGCAGCTCGAACAGCTGATGCAGACCCACCGCAGGATTGTAATCCAGACGTGGACCAGCAAGACGATGGACTGGGTGCTCATGAGAACGTTCGTTTCTCTCAAAGAGTTCGCTCAGAGACAGATTGGGCTGTTGTACAACCTCTTGGCAGAGTCCGATAAACTCCTGCATCATACCTTCAACTGTGTCCCGGCGGAACAGATCCAGCGAGTATTCAATATATCCTTCAATCACCTGCTTCTCCCTGTTTTCTTGACAGGTCATTAACAAATCATAAGTGGACGTACCCGTCTCCACCGGAAAAGAACTGAATTGCAAGCCATGAAGTTCAAGTCCATGCAAATCCATGTTCTGATAATCGAAACAAACATCAAATACCGGATTTCGGTTCAACTCACGTGTCACGCCCAGTTGTGCCACAAGCTCATTAAACGGATACTCCTGATACGCAAAAGCATCCAGTGTATGTTGTTTAACTTCGCGTAAAAAATCAGTGTACGTACGATCAAAAGTTGGAAAATTCCGCATCGCAATCATATTGACAAACATGCCTACCGTCTCTTTCCACTCCTCTTGCATCCTTCCTGCAACAGGCGTTCCTACCACAATGTCCTGCTGACCTGAGCGATGTGCGAGAAGAAGATTCCACACACTTAGCATTACCATATACATGGATGCTTCCGATGAGGAAGCCAGCTCGTGCAAGTGTTGTGTTAACGAACGATTCAATGTGAAATGGAGACGTCCCCCTTGCATGGATCGCTGTGATGGACGCTCATGGTCAAGTGGAAGCTCCAGAACAGGTAAAGAAGGGCCAAGATGGTCCAGCCAGTACGTTTGATGTGCATTGTATTCCTGTGAAGCGAGACGCTGCTGCTGCCATACCGCATAATCTTTGTACTGCAATCGGACTGCTTGCTCTTTGCCAAAATATAAATCATTGAAGTCACGAGTGATGATTTCGACAGATGTACCATCTGCGATGATATGGTGAATATCAAAGAATAACAGATGCTTGCGCTCGCCTATCTTAATCAGTTCAACCCGCATAAGCGGAGCACTCCCCAGATCAAAAGGACGAATCAATGTCTCGATCATCGCAGGCAACTCTTGGTCATCTGCCACATACTGCTCTGCATAGCCCATACTTAAGCGAACCGAAGGTTGGATGATCTGAACGATCTGACCACCCTGTATCTCAAACGATGTTCTGAGCGCCTCATGATGCTGCATCAACTTCTGCAAAGCAGCCTCAACTCTTATACGGTCCAATTCACCTTCAATAATGGTTGCAGACGGTAAGTTGTAGGCCGTATTGCCTGGATCAAGCATCGCTTGTGTGAACATACGCATCTGTGCAGAAGAGATTGGATACGCATCCATAGGGGATGCAGATTGAATGGTCTGTTGGTCCACTTTTGGTTTCGCCATGACATAGAGATGCTCCGCCAGCTGAATAGGCGTTGAATGATTGAAAACATCTGCTACCTCAGGCTGAATTCCTAAATGAGACCGGATCCATGCAGACAAGCTGACTGCTTTGAGAGAATCTCCTCCAACCGCAAAGAAATTAACCTCTTCATCCAGATCATCGATGCCAAAAATCGTTCGATATGCGTCCAGGACAATCTGTTTCAGTTGATCGGAACCACCAGTATAAACTGTCCCTTTTACAAGATTAGAGCCACTTCCCTTACCCTGCTCTGCATGCTGCCTATCATCCCCGGTACCCATTCCTTCCACTGCTGATGAGCTAGAAAGAGAAACACTGACAGGATAGGATTGTTTGTTGAAAACATAAGTAGGCAGAGAGCATTTGCGCCGTACCGTCTGCCCTTTGAGCACCTTCCAGTCCGGTTCAATGCCTTCGCACCATAACTCCGCAAGTCTGCGGTTCACATAGATACTATCCTGCTCCGTTTCCCTTATGTGGCGTAGCATATTCAGTACCGTCTGGGAATCTCTTGATTGACTGTGCTGTCTGGCAAAGGAGCTTAACGTTCGTCCTGCACCTACTTCAATTAATACTGCCCGCTCATCCTTCAACACTTCAGCCAGGTTTGATTCAAACAACACCGGCTGTAAAATATGACGGGACCAATAGTCAGGTTGTGTGATTTCATCTCCAAGCGCCCATGTTCCACTGGTGTTGGACAGTAATGGGATCTGTGGCGTATGAAGTGAATGCTCTGCTAAATAACGTCTAAATTCCTCAGCGGCCTGATTCATCATTGGCGTATGGAATGCATGGGAAGTCTTCACACGAATGCACTTCCAGCCCAGTCCTTCAGCCTTGGCTTCCATCCGTGAAATGGCTTCAGCTGTCCCACCAATCACACTGGAACCTGTAGTATTCACCAGGGCAAGCCACATATCTTCCTCCAGTTGTGACTTCACCTGCTGTGCATCCGCCATAATGGCAAGCATGACCCCGGGTTGTTGTTGCTGCATCAGACGTCCGCGAAGTCGAACTAACTTGACAGCATCTCCGAGTTCGAATACACCCGCTACCGCCGCGGCAGCCAACTCACCAATGCTGTGCCCGATCATGCCATCTGGCTTGATGCCCAGATCCAGCAGCGACTTGGCCAGCGCATAACTTGTCATGAACAGTGCAAATTGGCTGTACTCTGTCTGGTTTATTCGCTCAGGCTGCTGATCTCCGTACACAACGGACAGCATATCTTCTCGTTCTTCCGCAGGCAGAAGGTCCAATATTTCCTGAATATAACTTCTGAAGATTGGAGCTAGGCCTGCTTGCTCTGTAGATCTGTATAGTTCTGCACCCATTCCCTGATACTGACTGCCCTGTCCGGGGAACATGAAGTATACGGGACGAGTGCCTTGAGCCGAATGGTATACGCGTGCTTTCCCCAGCTGCTGTATCAGCTTGTCCGGATTATCCTTCCATGTCTTATCCAGAATGAGTGCCTTACGATACGCAAAAACAGATCTACCTGATTGCAAGGTCCACGCTGCGTTCGATACAGATTGATTCGGCTGCTGAGTCAGATGTTCCATAATCCGTTCAGCAGTGCGGTTCAGCGAGTACTCCGTTTTGGCGGAAAAAAGCAATATATTTACGTCATCATCCGGACTGCACTTCTCCATCTCGGGAGCCTCCTCCAATACCATGTGAGCGTTCGTGCCCCCCACACCAAATGAATTGATCCCTGCGCGCATGACTCCAACATTGCCCTGTTTCCAATCCACACCTTGTGCATTAACTTTAAAAGGCGTATTCAAAAAATCAATTTTGGGATTAGGCTGCTCATAATTCGCTGTTCCAGGGATATAACCTTGTCCAAGACTGAGCGCTACCTTGATTAAACCAACCACACCTGCGGCTGTATCCATATGTCCCACATTGCCCTTGACCGAACCCAGATAACAAAATTGCTTTTGGTCGGAAGCAAAGGCCCGAGTTAACGAGTTTACTTCAATTGGATCACCAAGCAACGTTCCCGTACCATGTGCTTCGATATAACTCACCGTTTCCGGGTCTACTCCGGCTACCTTATAAGCATCCTGAATGACTTCAGCCTGTCCGTTTACGCTTGGAGCAAGAAAACTGAGTTTCTCTTGTCCGTCATTGTTAATTGCTGAGCCTTTGATGACCCCGTAGATATGATCTCCGTCCCGCAGAGCATCGGTTACCCGCTTCAGCACCACAATTCCCATACCATTGGAGAAGACGGTTCCACTGGCTGCCGCATCAAATGGACGACAGTGTCCATCTGTGGAGAACATCATGCCATCCTCAAATATGTAACCCCCTTCATTGGGCAACTCCACGGTAATCCCACCAGCCACGGCCACATCACATTCTCCAACAATCAAAGATTGACATGCCAGATGAGGTGTAACCAGTGAAGTAGAACATCCCGTCAGAGCGGTATAGGCCGGCCCTTTTAAGTTAAGCTTATAAGCCATTCGGGTAGCGAGAAAATGATTGGTGCTGAGGGTAAATGCTTCGTATTTACTGCTATAGTTAGCATCGTTAAAAAGCACTTGACGGTACCATTCGAAGTCATCGGACCCGCCAAGGAACACACCCACCTTACCCGCTTCATCCGGTCTGCAGCCTGCATCCTCCAGCGCTTCCCATATTCCCTGATACAAAAGTCTGAATTGGGGAGACATCATTTTGGCTTCACCGGGAGTATAATCAAAGAACCCTGCGTCAAACTCATCAATGCCGTTGGCACGTCCTTTTGCCTTGACATAACGAGGTGAACGCAGCAGCGCTTCCTCCACGCCAAGCTCCCTCAATTCATCATCACTATAAAAGTGAATGCTTTCCCGCCGTTCAACAAGGTTACTCCAGAACTCCCTTATATCCTCAGCGCCCGGCACATTCACCGCCATACCCACAATTGCAATGTCCTCACGCATAATGCCGTCTTTTCGTTGAAACAATTGTTCCCTTTCAGTCGGTATCCGAACTCCCTCATCTTTTGGTCCCAGCGCGGCAAATTGACGCAATGTCGGGCATTCGAAAAAACGAGGAACAGGGAACTCCACATCGGTATAATGCTTTAGTTTATTGTGAGCCTGAATGACAGAAAATGAATTCCCGCCCAATTCAAAGAAATGGTCATCGCGCCCTACTCTCTCAACTCCGAGCACTTCGGCCCACACTTCGGCTATAACCTTCTCAAGTTCAGAAGACGGGGCGGTATAGAACGTACTGGAAGCGTGAGCATGCGTGATATCTGCCATAAGTGCCTTCCGGTCAATCTTCCCACTGCTATTCAATGGAAATTCGGATTTATGTACAAAAACGGATGGTATCATATATGCCGGTAACAAACGAGACAAGTGCTCTCTCAATTCGACAGAAGGCAGCTCCTGCTCTGACAGATAGTAGGCATACAGCAAGCCGGACCTACCTTCAAATGATTTCATGACTACCACGGTCTGAATGACACCCGGATAGGATGACAGGGTATTCTCAATTTCGCCTGTCTCCAGTCTGGCTCCTTGAATTTTAACCTGAAAATCAATGCGTCCCAGATATTCGATCGTACCGCTTGGGAGTGAACGTACCAGATCTCCTGTACGGTACATGTATCTGAAATGCTCTGCGTCCTGTCCTTCTTGAAAGAAAGGATTAGGGACAAACTTCTCTCGGGTCATCTGTTCCAGATTCAGATATCCACGTGCAAGTCCAACACCGCTAAGACAAAGCTCCCCTGGAATACCTAACGGCTGAAGCTCATCATGATTTCCGACGACATACCATCTGGACTCATTGAGCGGGTAGCCAATCGGTACATTGCCCAAGCCTTCGTAATGGCTTAATGGATAATGAGAAACCCATATGGTGCATTCGGTTGGACCATAAACATTTTCAAGACTTGCTCTAATGCCTAACCTGTTAAATTTCTCAATGATGTCTGGCGTGACTGCCTCTCCGCCAACAAACATCCATTTCAGGGTTTCCAATGCTGACAGATCGGAGCGAAGCTCCATCGTTTCCAGAAAAAGACGGAATAACGTTGGAACAAAGTTGATGTGTGTAACCTTATGTGATGCCACCGTAGATACAATACGAGCAGGGTCTTTTTCTGCTCCAGGCTCAAGAATACTTAGTGCGCCTTCACCCATGAACCAGCCGAAAAGTTCCGTGGCCGACACATCAAAGGTATATGCCGTTTTCAGCAAGTAAACATCCTGCGCCTGCATTGGAAAACGACGCTCCAGATCAAGCAGTGTATTGACTACGCTATGATTTTCAACCATGACTCCTTTTGGCTTGCCTGTTGATCCGGACGTGTACATGATATAGGCAAGGCTACGCGGATTCAGCGCCTTTTCGAGATTTGAGACATCCCCCGTATAGGCCTGATCGCCCTCAACGTAGATGTACTGGACATCCAGCGTCTCGTCATCTTTTTCGGGTTGCATAGCCAGCACGATGGATATGTCTGCATCCGATATAATATAGTCCTTTCTGGACAAAGGATAGGAAGGGTCTACAGGCACAAAAGCACATCCGGCTTTTAATACAGCCAATAGGGCAATGACCATATCCGAGGAACGTGGCATCTGCACGCCAACTGCCGCGTTATCACTTTTTTTGCTCGCAACGATCTGCCTAGCCAATTGATTCGCTTTTGCGTTGACCTGCGCATAGGTCTGATGCTGCTTGCCTTCCATTAGAGCTACCCGCTCCGGGAAACGTGCTACTTTATCGTGAAATATATCCATAATATGTTGTGGAGTGTAGGGAAAATAAGAAGTTTGATTGAATCGGTACAGTAGGTTTTCTTTCTCATCCTGCATCAGGAGGCTGAACTCACTGATTTTTTGATCAGAATTGGTTACTAGCTGATTCAGCAAATATAGAAATCGTTGGCCCATTCGCTCCATTGAATCTTCACGGAACAAGCTCGGTTTATATTGCAGCTTCAACTGCGCACCTTGCGGTAAACGGCTCAACACCACCATCAGATCTCCTGGAAACGTAACCTTATCCTGATCCAGAATACGAGTTCCAAGCATATCTTCCTCATAGGAATCATAAACAAAGGAGATATCAAACAACGATGGTGATCCGGGTTGAGCCTGTAACATGCTGTCTCTGACAATGAGGTTATTGGGATATCCGATGTTCCTGTACGTATCCATCCAGGTTGTGGCTACTTGTTGCAGCAGAGGCTTTAGAGTTGATTCGAGGTCAATATGGAATCGCATAGGCAGCATATGGACAAAACATCCAATCGTTTCTTCCAAGTCCATACCGGGACGATGAGAATATGGGGAGGCAAAGGTGATATCGTCTGTACCGACATATTTACTCATAAGAATGCCAAAGGCACCCATAAAGAACATAAAAACGGTTACTTCATTATCTTTGGACATCTGTGTAATATCAGCCATTAACGATTCCGAAATATCAAATCGCAGTTCATGACCAATTCCTTCTTGTATAGAACCTGCTGGAAAGTCGTGCTTTAGAGAAAGAGGTTCCGCTCCCTTCATTTTGTTTAACCAGTATTCCCGCTCTTTGGAGTACTTGTTTTCGTGCAGTTTCTTGTTCTCTGCCTCAACATAAGAGATGAATCCTTCATCCAGCTTGACATCCACAGGCTGATCTTCAAGAAGACATGTATATGACTGGATAAGTTTGTTTTTCATCAGTTCAAGCGACAAGCCATCACATATTAAATGATGAATACATAAGGTCAGAATATATCGGCTTTTATCCATCTGAACAATCATTATACGGAACAGAGGACCTTTCTCCAGATCAAAAGGTGTCCCGATGCATTCATCCACCAGTGCTTCTAACTGTTGTTCCTTTGGATTCTCCTGATTCTCGCTACTTAGGTCCCACAAGGTAAGTGAATAATCCATATCTTCATGAACGGATAACACGGGTACATCATTTTGAATCTCAATCCGAGTACGCAGCACCACTTGCTCATACATAAGCAATTCGATGGCCCGGCGAAATATCTCCATTTGAAGATGATCAAATTGCATTGAAGCTGAGATGTTATACGAAGTGGGATCATTCACCTGACAATCAAAATAGATTCCCTTTTGTGTTTCGGAAAGTTCAACGGTTTTTTGTACCATCACGACCACACCTCATCGTTTAATTGAGATTCAAGCTGTGTAAGGCAAAAAATCAATTACAGCTTAGTGCATTACCCAGATTCCGCCAGCCAATACGGAGAGAACCGTGATAAACGTTTGATACACCACATCCATAATGAGATTCCCGATACTGTCTCCATCTGCCTTGCGATTTTTAATCATGACATAAGTATGTGACCAAAGACCACTTAATCCGTATATGTACATCGTTACCAATACACCAACCCAAAAGTTCCCCTGGAACCAGATGGCCATAATCCCCATAACTCCAAGCCCTACCTGGGAAAAACCGTATTTAACCTGAAATGGTCCACCAGGCCATCCTAACATTTTGGCTGTCTGATCCGCTCTGGCAATGTTGACAACATAACCAATCACTCCAACCAATCCAAACGTAACCACAAACTGATGAAGCAGCAACACTCTGCTAATCTCGCTCATTTCCCCGGGAAAACCTAACACATACAGGTGTACTCCCCCTGAAATTAGACCTAACAACCATAGAACCAAAAACCACATGCCTGTCCCACTCCCGCCGTTTGTTATTTGGAATCATTTGTAACTAAATGTACAATCTTGTAGATACACACATTATATAATCGCTTTTACATTTGTCAATTCATACATAATTTTCTAGTATGTCGAAGCTTTTGTCATTTTTCTTCTTCTGTACGCAAACAAGAAAACCATATAGTTCTATTTAACTTGAAAATAATAGGAATTTAGCCCTATTATTACATTAAAAGGTTTGAAACCTACTTCTTTTTTAACGCTTCAAAAGAACCACAACTCATTTATCTGACATAGGTGATCGTTCAATTATCATCTGTTTGATCATCTACGATTACAGGATAACAGCAACGATCAATTAACATATGATATAAAAGATTTGACATCCGATCACTTTGTAACTATTATGGTTACAACGGTGGTGATTATCCCATGAGACAAATCAGCAGTCGCTTTTCCATTGCGGTTCATACCCTGTCCCTGATCGCTGTTATGCCCAATGAATGCACCGGAGATGTGATCGCGCAGAGTGTGAATACAAATCCCGTGATTATTCGGCGGATTATGTCCAAGCTGAAACAGGCTGGTCTGATCGACGTCAGACCCGGTGTGGGCGGTGCTTCCTTGTTGAAAGACCCGGCAGACATTACTCTTCTCGATGTATATCGAGCGCTTGAGGTCGTGGAGGATGGGGAATTGTTTAACTTTCACAAACATCCGAATCCGAAATGTCCGGTCGGCAACATGATTGAACACACCCTGCGTGCCGAACTGATTGAGGCTCAGACAGCCATGGAACAGCGCTTGAATCGTGTAACCATACAGCAGATGATGGATCAGATTCATGTCTCTGAATAAAAAAGCTCATAATGAGCTTTTTTTAACCCTTTCGTTGTAATCACACCTGTTATAACATATTTGATTACATCCATATGCAACCAACAACACATATCATAGGAGGAAAAGAAAATGAAAATTTTGGTTACTGGCGCAACAGGTCATTTGGGTTCACTGGTTGTAGAGGCATTGTTAAAAACAGATTCTGCCAAGGATGTGGCAGTAAGTGTACGTAATCCAGAGAAAGCGGAAGCACTCCGTACTCAAGGCGTTGACGTACGTCACGGTGATTTCGATCAACCGGAGACTTTAGAGAAAGCTTTTGCCGGTGTAGACCGTCTGTTGCTCATCTCGACTGATGGTGACAATGAAACGCGAATTCGCCAACATCAGGCTGCTATTGACGCTGCCAAGAACGCAGGCGTGGGTTTCATCGCTTATACAAGCGTTGTTAATGCAGAGAAAAATACCCTTTCCCTGGCGGAAGTTCACCGCGCTACAGAAAAATCTATTCGTGAATCCGGCATTCCGTATTCCTTCCTGCGCAACAACTGGTACCTGGAAAATGAAGCAGGCAGTGTGCAAGCCGCTACCCAAGGTGCACCTTGGGTTCATGCCACCAACAACAGCCAAGTAGGCTGGGCTACCCGCAGTGACTATGCCCATGCTGCTGCAGCTGTACTCGCAGGAGAAGGACATGAGAATACCGTATATGAATTGTCCGGCAAACTGCGCACGCAAGCTGAACTGGCTGCCATCGTTGGTGAAGTGCTTGGACAGGACATCAACGTGCAGAACGTGGACGATGCCGCTTACGCTGACATCATGAAAGGCGCAGGTCTACCGGACTTTGTCGTATCGATGCTTGTTGATATGCAAAGTGCCATCCGTGAAGGCGCATTGGCTGTAGAAAGTGATACTTTAGAGAAATTGCTTGGCCGTCCGGCTCAGCCACTTAGCGAAGGTATTAAAGCAATTGTAGGCAAGTAAGTTTAGGATATGAGAAAGGGACACACCAACCAATGTTGGATGCGTCCCTTTTTTGATGTAGCTAACGATCAATACAATGATATTCCAGTTGTACGGATGACCGTACACTCACCCGTTGATTGCGACTGCTGCAATTTGAGGTAGGTATTTATGCTTTCCACAACAGTTCATCACTCACTGCTCACCAGTCACTGCTCATTGCTCAAGAATATAACGTGCAGGAATGTGATCGGCCAGCCAGATATTTTCGTTTCCATGATAAAAAAGGATTCCGTCTGTGGCCGCTTGAGCAGCATTGATTTTCAAAATGACAGGCTGATCATCCCGTCTTCGTCCCACCTGAGTGGCCGTATCGATATCTGCGGACAGATGTACATATTGCCTTTGCCGCGGCTGTAAGCCATGTTCCATAATAGAATGCACTGCGCGTGCCGGGGTCCCATGGTACAGGGTTTCCGGTGGCTCAGCAGATATCTTCGATATCTTATGGGGTGTCGAATGTCCATACAATGCCCGGATGCGGCCAGAACGGATTTCATGTCTCTTTTTCTCCGAGGCTTGAATCATCTGCTCCAGATCGGCTTGCGTGACTTCCTTCCACTGCGGACTTTCATGTAAAGCCACCAGCAATTGCGAGATTTCCACCCAACCCTCTTCGTCCAGTTCCAGCTCATACTCCCATGGGGCGTGACGCAGAGCGTATGAGAGTTCCTTGCTTAATTTCATCAGATCCAATGCAATCATCTCCCCAATCCAATAAAACTCGTCTATTGCTGCGATTGAACCGCTGTTAAAATCTCCTGAATGTTACGTGCCAATCCCTCATCGTCTTCCTGATTGAATTGGCGGTGTCCATCAATCCCACGTTGGATAATCGTATTCATCACCGGATGAACCTCACGATCGGAAGCCACCCGAATCAGATCATCGGCAAAATCAACCGCCTGCTGCTCACTGTAGTTAAACGGTTTGATCAACATCCGAATGCTCAAGGCATGGGCCTGCGGCTCCGCCAGCTGATCCCGATTAGTGATGCCATACACCGCACCAAAACCAAAGCAGCCATGATCTGACGCTCCAGTTCTGTCGTCTGTTCCAAAGGCGTGCCAATCAGCTCACACATTTTGTCCACCATCTGCTCCAACTCGTTTGCTGCCGCAGCCAGGATTACGTCATTAATATCGTCAGCGTTGATAAAATCAGTCATATTGTAATTCTCCATTTCTGCACCGTATTTGATCCATTCTCTCAGATTCTATGAGAACATTGTATCGGAGTTGGGGTGTTCGTTTCAAATTCATCTATAGGTGGAGCTGTTAATTCCGGCATGATTCATCGTTTGGCTCACTCCGAGACGAACTCCATAAAGTACACTAATAAATAATAAAAAACCAAATCTCCTCATTTAAAAGTCGACTTGGTTTAATTTTTTGTATGAATATGCTCATCTAGCATACCAATTTATAAAAGAGGTGTTATAACTCAAGCCATCTCATGTTGCTTTTTCGGCTCCACTTCATAGACCTGTGTATGTTCATTCTCGGCCAAAGACCATTCCACCGTTCCAGGTTTACGCACTTTCCACACCCAGGCTTGAACTCGCAACGAGCTTCTGACCCAGGCTAGGGAGGCACAACGTTTCTCGGAACGAACCGTCAACCCCCAATGAATAACACGAGCGAGCCAAGGATTCACATACTCATTATGTGAGCGAACAGATGGCAATTCATCCTGGAACAACCGCTGTTTCACGTCCATAGGGGGTTGCCCACATGCCCAATAATGGAGCAGAGCTGCCAAACTATAGATGTCCGACATCGGTCCCTGACTGGATTTCTCCGAATAGAACTCTAGCGGAGAATAACCTGCCGATGTAAATATCACCTGTTTCTCTCCGGATTGCATAGGCCAACGGGTAGCTGAGCCAAAGTCCAGAAGTTTGGGTGTACCATCCTCCATAACCATAATGTTGGAAGGTTTCACATCCCGGTGAAGAATGCCTTGCTTATGTATGTAATCCAATGTATCCACCAGTGGAAGCAGCGTCTCCGTTATGAAGGCAGCATCAAGAGCATGATTGTGTTCATTCAGATACTCGGTCAATGTGATTCCCGTGCAGTATTCCATAACCAGATACCCCGTATCATTTGCTTCAAAATGATCCAAATACGAAACAATATGAGGATGGTCCAGTTTCGATAACAGTTCACCTTCAAGCAGAAATGCAGCCAGTAGCTCCTGATATTGCCCACCGTATCCTCGTGAAGAACAGAACACTCTCCGCTTGTCTGCCTGACGTTCAGCCAGTCTCTGTGGGAAAAATTCCTTAATGGCTACCTTGGCACCCGTGTTACGATCTCGTCCTGCATATACAATAGCCAACTCACTGCTGGCTAATACCTGTCTTACCTGATATGTATCATTTATAATCACATTGCGCTGCAATGCCATTTTGCAATTGTCTTTTCTCATAACAGACCTCTTTTCAACCTTGTCGATCGGAAGACTTTCCGCGTAAATGCATCATTTGGTTCAACCAGTCAGCAGTTCATCGCCAACTATACATATAAACCAAATGATGCAATTTGAAACACCTTAACGCGAAATGTTTAAATATTAATGATATTAAGCCTTCTACGATCTACTGCTAATCCCTATCCACACTATTCTATAGAAGAAGAGCATTCTCTTATATAGATTATCGACAGATGGATGTAATTACTTTATTAAACTGGAGAAAAACATTTCTCATCCTTCATTTGCAGCTTTTATTAATAATTTTTCTGTAAAAATCGCCCGATTTCCTCGTTCATCTGCACTAATACGTCCTGTGAAGGAAAATGTCCTGTATCATATTTGATGGCTTGCACATTCGTAATAATTTTTTGAGCCCGTTCAATACACTTATCCGCAGGGAAAAAGACATCCTTCTCCCCCACTAATAACAAGGTTGGAGACGTATAGTTCACCAGTTCTTCCCGCTCCGTGAGCTTGGGCAGATCATGCTCCAAACTGACATGCTTAAAAATTTTACCAATGATGTTTTTATCCATTTCTTTCATGCAGTTGCACGACATGCTGTCCGTAATTTTTTGTAAAGAAGATGGTGAAGAAGTCATCCGGTACTTAACAAGTGGAAGAACGATATCCTGAACGGTTTTGATTTTGGAACCAACAGCCAGACCTGCCGGAGCGACCAATACAGCACATGCAATTCGTTCTGGAATGTAGGTTGCCAGTCTAAGAATAATTCCTCCACCAAAAGAAGGACCGATAAACGCACTTTTTTCGATCTCATAATAATCAAGCAAGTCGGAAATCCACAACGCAAAACTATCAAATCGTGCCGATATCCGTGTCTCCTCACTGTAGCCGGGATGACCGATCGTATCGGGGGCGATAATCCGGTATTCTTTGAACAAGGAAGAGAACCAGGACAATGTCATGGGATTCACACAATTTCCGCCTTGGAGAATAAATAAAGGCTTACCGTCCTCAGGACCTGCCAATAAAACATGCGTCTGTCCAAACCGTGTCTCCACATACTCTCGTGTAAATCCCTCGCCCAGTTCATTAAGATAGGCTTCGTATTCCTCAAGTATGCTGCTTCTTCCTTCTTCACTTCTATATATGGGACTCATGTCTGCCTCCTGCAAAATATACTCAAATAACCCATTCTAGTGAATGGACTTGCTAATCAATGGACCAAAAAGATAAAGAGGGCCTGCAGATGACAGGCTCCTCCATTTGTTTAACGAATCATATTCAGATGATTATAGAGCGGAAACTGGAAATTGTAAATATCGATTCTAATAGACAAGAAATAAAGGAGGCATCCTTTGGAAAAATACCTACTTCCGGCCGTAATCCGCCTTAATTTCGCCCCACTGTTTGGTCTGCCATTTTAGCACTTTATTGCTGTACGTATTTGTCTGGAGCCACTGCTCCGCACGATCAATCATCAGCCAGATTTCTTCCGTGGAGTTGTCTCTTGGTAACGTTGTTGCTACTTTTTTCTGCTTTAGCCATTTCATGGCATTGACCGAGTCGGTATACACCGTTTTAGTGCTGCCTTCTTTTTTCAGATGTGCAAGGGCATGTACAATGGCCAGGAATTCGCCCAGATTGTTCGTTCCTTTGGAGATCGGTCCAACAGAGAAAATAATCTCACCGGTGCGGGTGTCCACCCCTTTGTATTCTACAGGTCCAGGGTTACCACGTGTACCCACATCAACAGAGATGCTGTCGTAATCCACTTCCTCTGACGTTTCCATGCCAGCACTTCTTCCGCTACCAGCCGACTTCGTTTTCGACGCTTCGCCTGCACTTGAACCCCAGTTCCCTTTCCATCCCGCACGATACGCTTCTTCTGCGGCTGCTTTGGACTCATAGGATTTATATTTTGCTCCAGTATAATGATCCGTCTGCGCTTTGCAATCTGCCCATGTGTTATATACACCAGGCTTCTTACCTTCCCAGACAACATAGTATTTCTGTTTTGCCACTGTGACCCGCTCCTTTGTTCACTTCATCAATACCCTATTGTATACGATCCGGTGGGCGGAATGAAAGCTATGGATTCAGCCAACTGCATAATTCCTCCAACTCCAGAACAGCCTAAGAAGCAAAGAGCATACTGGAATAGAAAGGAATACACCTTATGGACTGGATATGGAAATCTGTTTTACTTGTACTTGTCGGCATGATCCTGCTGCGAATTGCAGGACGCAAGTCAATCTCACAGATGAGTGTGGTTACAACGGTCATCATGATCTCCATCGGAACAACGATTGTGCAGCCCATCGCAAATCATGAACTTGGTAAAGCAATTGGATCAGCATCGGTATTCATTGTGACATTGCTTGTGGTGGAACAACTGCAATTGAAATTTAATTTTTTTGAACGGCTCATGAGTGGCACTTCCAAAATCGTGGTAGAGGACGGGAAGGTCATTATCCCGAATCTGAAACGTATGCGTTACACGATGGATCAGCTCGAGATGCACCTGAGGAAGGAAGGTATTACGAGTGTGGACGATCTGGAGACCGCAACGGTGGAACCCAATGGTCAACTCGGTTATGTTCTGAAACGACATGCTCGTCCCGTGACGATTGGAGATCTGGAAGAGATCCTACGAAGTTATGCAATTACAGGTAGTAGCCCAGCAACGGGAGAACACCCTCAACAAGACAACAGCAACAAGTCTTCAACTCATAGTGATAACTCCTCAGATATTTTTCAAGAAGTCAGCAAAGGTGCTCATGCTCATCCCGTTGATCCTAAGCTTCAATAGTTGATCCCTACCCCCACCTAAAAAAACAAAAGACCGGCCCTGTGAGCACTCAACAACATCGCTCCAACAGGTACGGTCTATGTTCACTTCAATTGATTATTTCGAAGATTTCTCCACGTCATTACGAAAGATATAATCCTAATCAACGTGTACTCAGATAAGCGATGCCCAAACCACCCGTAACCGGGTTCTTATAGATTTCACAATCTACATCGAATACCTCACCAATCATCTCACGAGTCAATATATCCGCCGGTTTGCCATGGACCACAATCTGGCCCTTTTTCACCACATAGAGATAATCGCAATATTCTGCGGCGAGTTCAAGATCATGCAGCGCTGCCAATATGCCAATGCCGAGTCCACGGACAATATTTAGAATCTGAAGCTGGTATTTGATGTCCAAATGGTTCGTCGGCTCGTCCAGGATCAGGAATTGGGGTTGCTGTGCCAGGACACGCGCCAGTACCACACGCTGTTTCTCTCCACCAGACAGAGACACGTAATTACGGTCTGCATGTCCAGTCAGATGTACTTTTTCCAAAGCCTGCTCCACGATTTCATGATCCCGTTCATTATCCGTCTCCAGCATTTTTTTGTGCGGGGTACGACCCATCATGACCATCTCGCGCACCGTAAAATCAAAACTCAATTCATTAAACTGACCGACAACGCCCATATGTCTGGAAACAAGCTTTGGACTGGATTTGAGAATATCCGTATTATCCAGAAAAACCTTACCTTGCTGCGGTTTGATCACTTTATAAATGCTCTTGAGCAGCGTTGACTTGCCACAACCATTAGGCCCGATCAGTCCAACGAACTGTTTACCGTTCACCTGTAAAGAAATGTCCTTGATGATGTCCGTGTTCAGCACAGAGATGGATACATTTTCTACGTTCAGCTTCATGTTTAATTTCCTCCAAAACCGTAGCCTTTTTTGACCAGCATATACATAAACATGGGTGCACCAATCATGGCTGTAATAATACCGATTGGCAACTCCACGCTGGATATGAGGGATCGTGCAATAACATCCGTCCAAGTCAGGAAAATGGCTCCAAACAGCACGGATACAGGCATCACTTTACGATGGTCGGAACCCACCAGACCTCTCACAATATGCGGAATGATTAGTCCCACAAAGCCAACCATGCCACAGCTAGCCACCATAACTCCTGTCACCAAAGCAGTTAACAGCATGTACAGTCTGCGATACACACTCAGATTAATGCCCAGCGTAACAGCTGCTTCATCCCCCAACAACATCGTATTAAGAACTCTGGACTGTAAAAGGAAGAATAGAATCGCCACCAGCACAACGATACCCACGAGTGGAAGCTTGTTCCATCCGGAAGCCGCCAGGCTGCCCATGGTCCAGAATGTTACTGTTTTGATGCCTTCAGCATTGTTGGCAAAATAAATAATAAAGTTCGAAAAAGCGCTGCATAACGCGTTAATCACCATTCCGGCAAGCACCAGCTTGACCGACGTCATTTTCCCCCGAATCCCTGCCAAAGTCAGGACCAGTAAGGACGCACCCATCGCACCGGCAAAGGCCCAGAAAGCAACCCCCGTCTGACCAAGCCACCCAATCGCACCGAATCCAATGAGAATTGCAAAGGTTGCTCCAAGTGAAGCGCCTGATGATATACCCAGTATGTAAGGATCAGCCAGCGGATTCTGCACAGCAGCCTGCATAACAGCACCGCACAGGGCCAAGCCTGCACCGATAAACATCGCCATCAGCACACGCGGGAAACGAATCTGCCAAATGATATCGGTAAAGGAACCTGCCTCAATGGGTGTTGTCCCCCATTGAAATCCCGTTAATTTGGTTAAAAGAATACGATATGACTCCGCCAGTGGAATACGAACCTGTCCAATGGAAACCGCGATCCCTACAGATATAATCGTAATCATGATTAAAGCTGCAATCAGTAAAGCAAACCCGGATTTACTATGAATAAGAGACTCTCTTTTCCCCATACGCTGTGTCTGAACCTGAATCGTCTGTGCCATCTCTTCCCCCATCAATTCGCGTAAAATGTAGAACAAATTAAATTTAGCTATTTACAATGTGTTTTCTGGGATTATAATTGAGAATGATTATCTTTGTCAATTTAAAACACATCGAAAAGGGGTTCATCATTTAATGAAATTCACATCCAGAACTATTGGCATCGCTGCTCTAAGTCTCCTGTTACTACTGCTTGCAGCCTGTTCGAATGCATCAACTTCTTCCCCTGCCGAAGAAACAACTTCAACAACTAACACGACAGAAACTTCAGCTTCTGCTGAGAATACAAATAAAACGACGTACCCGCTCACCATTGAGAATTTCACGATCTCGGGTGAGGGCGGCGAGTGGAAACCCAAAGTGCAAGTATTCGATAAAACACCTGAACGTGTTGTTGCGAATACCCAATCTGCGGCTGAGATGCTCATCAAATTAGGTCTGACCGATAAAATGGTTGGTGTTGCTGCTCTATACGGTTCCGTTACACCGGATGTGGCTGATGATTTCGCCCAAATTCCGGTATTGTCCAAGGATTATGTAGGTAAAGAGCTGGTTGTAGGTGCAAGCCCGGATCTGGTACTCGGACGGGGCGACCTGTTCGCTGATGCAGACTGGGGCGTGGGTACCGTCGATGGATTGAATGACATGAATATCCGCACGTTTCTGCAAACGACGAATCACAAAGGCTCACTCGATAGCCTGTATAGTGATATTGCACAACTTGGGCAGATCTTCGATGTTCAAGAAAATGCCGCAACTTTCACGGAAAGTCTGAAGACACGTGTTGCAGCCATTAAGGCAAGTGTAGCCGATCAGCCTGATCATACTTTTGCTTATATCGTACCCGCTACGGAAGACACCATTACGGTAAGCAGCATGCAGAACGATACATATCAGCTCGATGCACTTGGCCTGCTGAAGCTGAAAAATACGTTTGATGGTGTGCAAGGTGAGGTAAGTGTTGAGCAACTGATCACAGCGAACCCGGACTACCTGCTCTTGTCCGCGTATGCCGGTTCACCGGATATCGATAAGCTAATTGAGAACCTGTATGCCAACCCTGCCCTGCAAAGTATGAACGCAATCAAAAACAAACAGATCTATGTCACAGATTTCAGCCAGTTCTGGGGTTATGGATATCAAATTCTGGATGGTATTGAGAAAATGGGACAGGAAATGAAGCTAATCCAATCAAGTAATGACTTGAGCCAATGAGCAGGAGAAGACATTCTCACTGCTCATTTTTCAGTTCACTTTAGAACATACTAAATTAACGGATAAACTCTCAAATTAAATTAAAAATCATGTTAAAACCTCCTTCTTACCTTTAATCCTGTATGCAAAAGTTTGATTTTTTCAGATAAGCTTATATGCATAGTTCTGGATAGGATTAAAATATAAGAAATGAGGTTTTATTCATGACCGCTCCCACATCCCTCCCAAACCAAAGGGAGATACCTTCCATATCTTCAAAACGCCTTCCGTGGGCTGGGCTTCTTGCATTAGCCATGGCGGGATTTATCTGCATCCTCACTGAAAGCCTGCCTGCGGGACTGCTGCCGCAAATTGCAAAAGACTTGGGGATCACAGAAGCCCTCACAGGACAGTTGGTGACTCTTTATGCCATTGGATCACTTGTTGCTGCTATTCCCTTGACTGCTGCTACACGCGGATGGAGACGCCGACCTCTTCTGCTGGTATGCATTAGCGGTTTTCTTGTCTTTAACACCGTTACCGCCTTATCGTCAGATTATATCCTTACACTTGCTGCTCGTTTCATGGCGGGAGTCTCTGCGGGTGTGTTATGGGGAATGACAGCAGGTTATGCTCGTCGGATGGTTCCGGATTCGTTAAAAGGTAAAGCCATGGCTGTGGCTATGGTCGGCACTCCGGTAGCATTAGCCCTGGGTGTCCCAATCGGTAGTTTTCTCAGTTCTTATGTTGGCTGGCGCCTCATCTTCGCGTTTGTATCTCTTCTGACCGTAGCTTTAATCGTATGGGTTCTCTGGAAAATGCCGGATTTTGCCGGAGAGCCAGCTGGTGAACGCCTTCCGCTGCATAAGGTGTTTTTAATTCCGGGAGTTAGGCCTATTCTGTTTGTTGTTCTGGCCTGGATGCTTGCCCATAATATCCTATATACCTATATTTCTCCCTACCTTACCCAGACCGTATTTGCTAACAGAGTAGACTTGGTTTTGCTCATTTTCGGTATTACTTCCATTGTTGGAATTTGGTTAACCGGAATGCTCATTGACCGATTTTTGAGGAAATTGGTTATCATTAGCTTGGCATCATTCGCTCTGGCCTCTGTCGTGATGGGAATCGCTACTCATCAACCTGTGATTATTATCCTTGGCGTCATGATCTGGGGACTTACGTTTGGCGGAGCCGCGACACTGTTACAGACTGCCATCGCTCAAGCCGGAGGCAAAAGCACAGATGTCGCTCAATCGATGCTGGTTACAGCATGGAATCTGGCGATTGGCGGAGGAGGCATCATCGGGGGCATCCTTCTTGAAGTATTTGGAGCAGGATACCTTTCCGGGGCGCTGTTTATCTTGCTCATTCCTGCGTTGCTTGTAGCTATGCGGGCTTATAAATATGGATTTACCAGAGCAAATTAACAGGAAGACATTTTGCATGAGTTACACGCAGGAGAAAAGAGGAGTTCACTTGATGTGGACTCCTCTTCTGTTTTTCATTTTAAAGACCAGAATCTTATTCTGCCTGTGCCAACAGATTTGGTCCTTCCACGAGATTCTTATGTGCAATTGGAGAAGACATGGTGATTAAAGTCATGTAAGTACCGTACGGATCACACTTGTTCTCAAACTCCTCGAGTCCCTGAATGGTGTCTGTGAGGATTTTCAGCAAGTAATTGTACTCCCCGCTTATCCGATAACATTCGACAACTTCAGGTGATGCACGACAGAAATCCAGGAAAGGATAACAATCCCGAGTACGAAAAAGAACATAGGCTGTGCTTTGCTTGCCCAATTTGGAGGGGGAGATCACGGTTCGATATTCCTCGATGATTCCCTTTTCTTCCATTCGTTTGACTCGTTCAGTAACGGCGGGCTGAGATAACCCCACCAATTTGCCTAGTTCGGTCATGGATAATCTCGCCTGATTCTCCAAGTGATACAGAATATGCCGATCTATTTCGTCCATGTGATCCACTCCTTTAAATACATAAGATATATTCATAAATTACCTTAAGTATATTCGCCAATTCATTATAATGCCTTTAACAAACCATGTATTACAAGATCAATCATTTATATAATAAACACAGTTATCACGAGAAATCAAATACATCAGTTGGTGAGAGGAAGATAAGCATGAGAAAAAAAGACATGACGACATTGCATAATTATGTTGATGAAGCTATTGACCGCGCTCTAAGCGAAAAAAGAATCGTAGGAACAGTTGTACAAGTTGCAGTAGGAGGGGAACTGGTATATATCCGGGCTGCTGGTTTCGCAGACAGGGAGCAAAAACGCACCATGTCGGAAAACGCTCTGTTTCGACTTGCTTCCGTAACCAAACCTATTGTCTCGACAGCAGCTCTGGCATTAATCTCACAAGGAAAGCTGAGTCTACATGATCCGGTGACCCGCTGGCTTCCTGCATTCCGGCCTAAACTTGCCAATGGTCAGGACGCTTTAATATCAGTACATCAGTTGATGACGCACACCGCAGGTTTGACATACCGTTTCTTCCAAGAAGATCAGGGAACCTATGAGCTTGCAGGAGTATCGGACGGAATGGATTGGTCTGAAATTAGTCTGGAGGAGAATTTGCAAAGGCTAGCTTCTGCTCCTCTTCTGTATGAGCCAGGCAACATGTGGAGATATTCCATTGCGACAGATGTACTTGGTGCCGTTATCGAAAAGGTAACTGGGATGTCACTACGAGAAGCTGTTCAAACGCTGGTTACTCATCCACTCCACATGACCGACACTGACTTTGTTGCGGTGGATTCGGATCGATTGACAGCCGCATACGCTAATGGTTCTGAAGAACCGCGTCTCCTTCATAATGAGTTGGAGCTGATTCCTTTTATTGAGGGTACTGCTGGCTTCCGACTGTCACCCAATCGTGCGAATCGTACTTCTGCTTACTTATCGGGCGGAGCGGGTATGGTTGGAAGTACCGGAGATTTTCTTACTTTACTTGAAGCATTGCGACAAGGAGGACAGCCTCTTCTTACAGAAGCCGTTGCGGCTGAGATGTCTACCAATCAAATCGGGGATCTCGTGATGCCATACTGGCCGGGCAGAGGGTTTGGCCTTGGTTTTACAATACTTAAAGATCCTGTCGCAACCGGTACACCAGAATCAGCGGGTACGTGGCGAATGGGTGGAACCTACGGTCATTCCTGGTTTGTTGATCCAAAAGAAGAACTTAGTGTTGCAGCATTCACCAACACGGCACTTGAAGGGATGTCGGGCCAGTATACCACCGATATCTGTGATGCCATCTACGCGAGCATTAGTGAAGGCAAAGAGGCTGCAAGAATTTAAATACGAATAACCGCCCAATATCATTGGGCGGCTTTATTTTGCAACGATGGTAAGACCTACTGTCTGTTATTGCTCAAATTTCTCTTTTTGAAAAGATAGATCCCCGCAACAAGGATGAACCACACCGGCGTGACAAACAGTGCAACACGCGTATCCTCGGCCAATGCCAATACCACTAGCACAAACGCCAGAAAAGCCAAAATCAAGTAGTTCGAGAACGGATATAGTGGCAACTTGAAGCGGCTGCGACTCGCCAGTTCCGGCTGAGTACGACGATATCTGAGATGACAGATCACCATGATGCCCCATACAAAGATGAAACACACAGTCGACACGCTCGTGATCAGCGTAAATACGCCTTCTGGCATGATATAGTTCAGCACAATCGCGATCAAAATAACAATCGTGGAGAAAAACAGCGCATTGGAAGGGACCTTCCTCTTGTTCAGTCTTGCAAATGATTCAGGTGCGTTGTGATCCTTTGCCATGGAGAACACCATACGGCTTGTACTGAAAATGGCACTGTTACACGCTGACGCTGCGGACGTCAGTACCACGAAATTCACAATGCCGGCGGCAGCTGCAATACCCACAGCGGCAAACACTTGTACAAACGGACTTTCAGTAGGCACAATGGCGTTCCACGGGTAGATGCTCATAATAATCAGCAGTGCGCCAATATAGAAGAGCAGTACCCGGATCGGAATCTGGTTAATGGCTCTCGGAATAACCTTCTCTGGGTTCTCCGTTTCCCCCGCTGTCAGTCCCACCAGTTCCATGCCTACAAAGGCGAACACCACCATCTGGAACGATATGATGAACCCATGCAGTCCATTCGGAAACCATCCCCCATGACTCCACAGATTGGTGAAACTCGCTGGACCTTGATCCGTGGTAAAACCTTTGAATATCATATATAAACCAACAACAATGAGTGCCAGAATAGCCACGACCTTAATCAGGGCAAACCAGAATTCCATCTCCCCAAACAACTTGACCGTTGCCAAGTTCATGATTAATAAAATGACTAACGCAATTAACCCTGGCATCCACTGAGGTACATTTGGAAACCAAAACTGTGTATACAATCCAACGGCCGTAATATCAGCCATGGCAATGGAGATCCAGCAGAACCAATAGGTCCAGCCTGTAATAAATGCCGCCATATTTCCCAGGTAATCACGCACAAAATCGACAAAGGAATGATACTGCAAGTTGCTTAACAGTAGCTCCCCCAATGCACGCATGATCAGGAACAATACAACACCCGTAATAATGTAGGCCAGCAAGATGGATGGCCCTGTTAGCTGGATCGTTTTGCCTGCTCCGAGAAACAGACCTGTACCGATCGCACCTCCGATCGCCATCAACTGCACATGTCGGTTCTTTAATCCCCTTGTTAACGTTTCTTGCTGCATGATTCAACCACCACTCTCTTTCTGCAAATGCTCTCTACGATGCAAAATATTATTACTCATCATATAATAATCTGCTCAGAATACATATCCCTCATTTATATTTTTTTGCACAGCAAAAAGGCCACCTTTGTAAGAGATGACCTCTTGATATGCTCGTATTTCATGCCCTTTGATTTTATAAGCTTAAGTTGCATCCGATCCTTATTATCATCAGCCTATGTACATTCCTTTTTATTCCCATGCCATGTCACGCTGATAATACATATCTATAGAAGTATTTTAAAATAAAAGCCAAGCATAAAGCGGCAACAACTAAAAAGGTAATCGCTAATGAACGTTCATTTTTCCAGATTCGAATAGCATTAGCCACACTAATCATGAATAACGCAACAAAGTTAATAACACTCGAATACGATTGAAACGAGTTGAAAACGATCATTATAAATCCTACGATCCAGATTAACAAAAACCACAGTGGAGTTTTCCGAAAAAGCTGCTTCATTATGATGTACTCCTTATATATTAAATTAGTCTGTGTATAAGATATTCTTCAACAGAAATAAAATCCCTTTATTTAGGTTATAACCCCAAATAATTAATACAATCTAGATCCAATTTAAGTATCTTCACAGTAAAAAGGGCTCCGATAAAGGCGCCCTCTGATCTGTTCAACAACTACTTTTGCTTATAAAACTCATGATACAATTTCATTAACGCCCGCTTCTCAATCCGTGATACATAAGAACGTGAGATGCCCAGTTCCTTCGCAATTTCACGTTGAGTTCGTTCCTCTCCGCCTGCTTCTAGGCCAAATCGACCGATCACAACTTCCTTCTCCCGATCATCCAGGATGTCGAGATTGCGATAAATTTTGCTTTTTTCAATCTTGAGCTGCACTTTATCTACAACGTCGTCGGCTTCTGTTCCGAGGATATCGATTAGCGTAATTTCGTTGCCTTCTTTATCCGTACCGATGGGATCATGCAGGGATACGTCTTTGCGTGTTTTCTTCAGGGAACGCAGATGCATAAGTATCTCGTTTTCAATACATCTCGCCGCAAATGTGGCAAGCTTCGTACCTTTGCCTTGTTGAAAACTTTCGATGGCTTTGATCAAACCAATGGTTCCGATGGAAATCAGATCCTCCTGATCTTCACCCGTATTATCGAACTTCTTGACGATATGCGCGACGAGGCGCAGATTGTGTTCAATGAGCAGATTGCGAGAGTGAGCATTGCCTTCAGCCATAAGGCGCAAATGTTTGGCTTCATCACCCTCAGCCAGTGGCTGGGGGAACGCATTATTTTTGACATACGAGACGAGTAACGTTAACTCTTTAATGAATAGAGCAATTGCGGTAAACAATCCGGGCACAGATGACACCTCCTGCAGTTTTACAACGATCTGGCCTGAGTACGTGTGGGAACAGGGTCGATCTATTGTATGTAGGCAGAGGCCCAGAAGTGCACGTACACTTGAAAAAGGGGATGACCTTGCGAAGATTTCACAGACTCACAGAAACAATGGAGCCCACCTGCTGAAGCAGGAGAAATTCTTTTTCCACACTTTCGATAAAATATGTTTTCTCACCAAATATAACGACATCGTTCTCCGTTAAGGGAACCTCGCTTTTGAAATAAATCACATTGTCAGTTTCCCGGAATGCACCTTTGTAATAGAACATCCTATTTCTCTCCTTCATGTATCTACCTATGTAATTAACTACCCGCTCCATGTGGATCTGCTTCCTTCATGCTAACATATTCTCTCTCACTCATCATGTCATATTCGCACACTAACCAACATAAAGCCCCAGCCCTGTGCAGAACAGAACTGAGGCTGCATATCGATATGAATTCCTGTTTCTCCTGTCGATTGCTTCAAGAAACTAATTCAAATTAAATTATTTGAAGATTCGTTGTGAGAACTGATACAGGCCGCTGTTCCAGACAGATGGTTCGTGTCCACCTACATCCAGATAAAAGGTATGCGGAATGTTCATGCTGCTCAAGCCGTTTTTGAAATTCTGGCTGACCCATAACAGACCATCACTCGATCCACAGGAGATCCACAACAATTTGAGTTGGCTAGCGACTTGTCCCGGGTTGGAAACCAGCTGCGATACAGATTGCGTATTCGGTGCAGCCGAGAATGCCCCTACCCAAGCGAAGGTATTCAGATTTTTCAATCCGAAGTTAAGCGACTGCCCACCACCCATGGACAGACCGGCCAACGCACGGCTATTCTTGTCTTTGTATACCGGATAGTTGGCCTCGATATGAGGAATCAGATCCTTGAGCAGGTCTTGCTCAAACCGTTCAAACGCAGCCACTTTGTCCGGAGCAAAAATGTCACCGACTGGACGATCGTCCTTCATGGCACGGCCATTCGGCATGACAACGATCATCTGGGACAGCTTTCCTTCCGAATACAGGTTGTCCAGAATGTTCTTTGGTTTCATTGCGTTAACCCACTCATACTCATCCCCGCCGATGCCGTGCAGGAGATACAAGACGTTATACTTTTTATTCGGAGAATATCCTGGCGGTGTATACACCGTCGCTTTCCGTGTATTGCCTACCGTTGTGGAGTAATAGGATATCAGATTGGTATTTCCGTGCGGAATATTGTTTCGATAGCCATCATAACCCGGTGGTGCCGGCACAACCGGAGTGTTAGCCAGCGCATTTTGCCCGGTATTATCCATGGTGCCGGTCGCTCCCTGATCTATCACAGACTGAATGGGGGCTGGAGCTGGAGTTTCCTGCATATCCGTTGCAGACGCCATCGTTGGTACAAGGAGTGCTGCTGTGATGGAGAGACTCAGAATCTTGGACAGACGTTTTTTCATTAATATCAATCTCCTTTGGAATATGATTTTAAACCGTGTACGAACCTCATAACAGGTCTTTCAGATACACACAAGCCTAAATTGAAAGCCCTTACATTTTAAAACGAAGTTCCTCCTTTCCACGCATGAATACGGACCGCTATCCTTCACCTTTCCCAATACGGAAGTAAACATCCGTGATCCATAATTTACAATCAATTCCAATTACATCTTTATTATATCACCTCACAAGGCCTGTACATCATCAAAAAACTTAAATAACTATATCTTATAGTTTGAAAAGTATACTTCTTAACACCACCAGACCGTCTATTCACCCCCCTACTCCGGATCTCATCATGATATGAAAAAGCCTCAACTCTCCGTGTTCAACGGAAGAATTGAGGCGAACCGATTCCATATTCAGCTTGCTGACGCTGACGCTGCAACCTCAACAACCTCTGGCCCATGATGTTTACGCTCCATGAACAGACTGAAGAGCAGTCCTAGCAAGCCTAATCCGGCAATAACTGCGGCATACAAAGGTACGGATATAAGACCCGTGTGGGTAATTGCATACCCGCCCAAATAGGCACCACCTGCATTCCCCAGGTTAAATGCGGAGTGACTTGATGTTGTCGCCAGCAGCGGCGCTTCGCGGGTCATATTCATGATTCGAATCTGCAATCCTGGCATAATACCAAACGCCGCTACACCCCAGAAGAATATAGTGATTACAGCAAGATAAGAATTCTCCAGGGTAAGCGTAAGTGCAGCCAGAAGAACCGCCAGTATCCCGAAATTGACGATCAGAGAAGGCATCAGTTTCCAGTCTGCCAGACGGCCACCAACCATGTTCCCCAAGGTAACACCGAATCCGAAGAGCACCAGAATCCAGGTCACATTCTGCTCGGCAAAACCACTAATGTCCACAAGCATCGGCGTGATGTACGTGATTACGCTTTCTATCTGTACTATGTTTATCATCTGATTTTAACTTGTTTGTGTAGTATCAACAATCTTTCTGTATCAAGGGTTTTTAGCATTCACAAACTGTATTATGAATATCATCTTAAAAAGTTAGGTTAACTGATTATGTTACCCTAGCGTTACCCAAAGCAAAAAAGAGACCCTGCTATTGTATAGGTTCTCTCCTTTTACGCTGGAGCAAAAGTGACTTTGAAGATGTCCGTGACTCCGTATAATCTTTTTGCTTCAGCTTTGGCCGACTCAATGATCTTACGATCATCCGTAATATCGTCCACCTCCACGAATACAGATGAAGGCCGTAAATCAAGTTGGGGTCCTACTTTATAATAGAAATCAACTCTAACTCTATTCATTTGGTCATCTCCTTATGTATAAAATAAAAAAGGACCCTGCTATCATAGCAGGGCTGATACCTAGCTGGCAATCTTCCCACCAGCCTTTTTAGCTTTGTAGTCAATGTATGGCCCGGATCTCATCACCAGTAACAGATATGCCAAGTGCCGCAAGTTTATCGCTCGCATAAGTGTACGCTTCACTCAGCTTCCGATCGCCTTTATATGTCTTGTAGATTGTCTCAGCCCAGGCGAATGCTTCAGCTCCAATCTTGTGTAGCTTATCGCGGTCCTCGGTCGTTGTCTTAGCCTTGTAATATGCCCTAGCTTTAACTTTAATTACATTAATAGCTCCGATAATTACAATCGCAACCAATTCGAATAGAGCATTTACAATCGTATCAATATAAGGCTGGGCGTTTACCATAATGTCTTCCATGTCATTCACTCCTTAATTTTTAGATTTCTACTTTATTGCGAGACTCTTTATCCCAGAAGATTCGTGCATCTAACAGCTTTGTCAGATCCCTGGCAGTCACGTATCCCACTCCGTCTATGTTCATCGTTTCTACTGCTTCACCATTGATTGTTACTTTGCCTTTTGTATATCCAATACGACCTCCAATCAACTCACCAATCGGTCTGGATGGTATCCATGTCGTTCCTTTCTCGTTGTATCCGGTGTATGTCGAACCGGCAGCCGTATGGACAGTTACACTCATTTCTGGATACGGTGTGACTTTAACCGATTCCTGTCCTGGCAAGGTTGGCGTTTGGATGTCGAAGGAAGCACCAAGTATTCGCAGATCCCTTGAGCAACCGCCAGTGCTACGCGGTTATGGAAGTCATCTTGGAACAGTTTATTTTCTTCAACCAACCTCCAGTAATACCACGTCCATCTTAGTGTCACGGATTACGGCAAAGTTTCCATATCGTGCGCCACGATCCTTGAATCCCGTAGCAGCAGCATGTGTCGTTGAATCACTCCAGCCAGTGGTGCACTTGTGGTACGGTTGTAGTATGTCTCTGTCCCATTGGAGGAAGATGATGTAGCATTGGCATGGATAGAGAGGAACAGATCTGCTGGTTGGCTATTAGCAATCTTTACGCGGTCTTTTAACTCAAGAAAAACATCTGTGCGTCTGGTCAAACTGAAGTCGATGTATGAATGATTCTTAAACAACTCTTCCAGTTTGAGCGCCATCATCTGGTTGAAGTCTTTTTCGGATACCTTGATTAACTTGTGCAGCATTAGAACGACTAACATTAGCACCATATTGACTTGCGTCTATACCCATGCCAGTTAATTGATTATGGATAAAGTCTGCTTGCTTAACGTCGATCTATCTTCTGCCGTAATCCCTTTCGACTCTGCCTATTCCTTCAAGCTGAGCAGGTTATTGATCGCATCTCGTGCTTCCGTAGGAAGGTAATTACCAGCAACCTGTGCTTCCTGCAACGGATTCTGGAAATACTCTTGGCTCTGCAATCAGTATAAGTTGCCAAGGTTACCGATTGTATCCTGACCCACGCCGTAGTTCATCTGTTGTACTTGTAGATCACGATTAGCATCATCGTTATAACGCTGGTATGCCTGTTGCATCAACTGTGGCACAAGGTTATTGGCGATACTCTCCATGGCATTGTTGCCAAGACTATTCGCAACCGTTTCACTCCAGGAAGCAGAATTTTTATTATCTTCTTATATGCCCATGGAGCAAGAAGCAATGGTAGCTTACCTAATGATTAGTCCGAATACTTACTACACACATGCAGATGGGAAAACTGCATTCCTTGAAGTTGTGGAAACAGTAACTAATTCAAAATACGTCAGGACTAAACCTGACAGTACTACTGCCAACAATCTGTTGAGTTTACCTAGGTTCTAATCTTCATAACCATACTGTAAATAAAGCTTCTCAATGTAACGTGGGCTACGTCTGCCATGTCATTAGCACCTTGAACTTGCGATGGATGGAAGTACCACAAGTGTTTAACCGCATCATTATGAGTTGAATGCGGGCTTCCATTCACCGTTTCTTGGCGTCCATCTCTCATATGATACACACGATAGAATCGATGCGGCATTTCAGGTTTGGCATCGAACTGCTCCTTCAGTTGTTCTACATAAGCTTGATCAATTATTTTGTTCATCACATTTCCTCCTGATTTATAATACTAAACACCAAAGATCTCTATTTTGTAAAAGAATTAGCAAAAACAAAAAGACACTCGTAGGAGTGTCCATATGCTGATATAATTTAATTTGTACAGCCAATTTGTGGTGGGTAATAATCATCTCCTTGAAAGGAGGTGATCTTATGAACTTCACTTTCAACGACGTACTTGTGTTCGCAATGTTCATTCTTGCGTTGCTGACTTACATTGATCATAGAAAGAAGTGACCCGCCACAGGTTGACCGCCGAATGCGGGTCACTTCAGCCGTAAATGCACTACTTTGAGGTGATCACCACAAAAGCTGTACTGGAGTAGCCATTGGCGTGGCTACTCTTATTTTTGTCTTAGTCCCATTTTATTAAACATTATGAGAACTTACAACCTTTAAAATGCTTTAAAATCACTCTGTGCTCAGTGTTTTCTACATTTTTTCTTCTTTTTCAGGGAGCTTCTTTCTCCTCAACACCGAATTCTCCTCAATTTAATACGGAAGCAAGTAAAAGAAAAAGGACGCTTAGTTTTTACGCTAAGTGTCCTTTGGATGTTATTTGGCATCACTTAAGTCGGTATCAGTAATTGGCGGCGAGACAGGGCTTGGCACTTGTCTTATCACACCAACACCATGTGCTGTGTTTAGTCTGTTGATGATATTAGCCTCTCGAAATTCTCTACATATAGTGTAAAGATTTTCCTTAGTCTCCTCAACTTTTTCAGGAGTAATTCGCCGGCTCTTGTAACGAGCTGTCATGCTATCATTCTTCATAGATTGATATGTTGGAAGGATATCACTATAGTGTTCACTTATGTGCTTAAATCTGTCTGTATGATCTTTTGAATGTATATTTTTTTCAGCGTGCAATTTCTTTTCAACAACATGTAGAGCCGTATAAAAATAGATTGTAACTACCCATTCATTAGGTAATGGTTTCTCTGGAGAAGCTTCAGAAACCAATCTCTCGAGAAGATCAATATTTGACATCAATTTCCCATAATGGACATTTTGATTTGGCACTCCTTTTACCCCCTATGATAAATCTTGGAGTAATTTTCAGGAAGCTCATCTTCTTCAAAATCCTCAGCAATTTCATAAGTAGAATCACAGTAAACACCATACTCTTCATAAGCTCTAACTTGCACCTCTGCTAAGAATCTCCCTAGCTTAGGGTGATCTTCTTCAAACACTACAACAAAGCTGTGTTTTTCTCCGTCCTTTAGATAATACACCCCAACTACACCCTCCAAATTTGAGAATGCATGACTTATTTTATCGACCATTCCAGCATCACCGCCTGGCTCCACTATATGATCATCAAACGGTGTATATTCAGGTTCTTTAATTCCTAATCTAGAAAGAATCTGAGCAGACGATTCCATACCTTGACCAAGATTCCGATACCCTCCCAAAAATTCATTAAAAGCACCATGTCCTCTTGATGCTCTTGATGCAAGCTGTTTCAGTACCATTCCGGTCTTGCCGCTGCCTCGAGGTAACGTGACCTTTGAATATAAATGAGGATCTACTGATAATCCCATAGATAGCCTGTCCGAATGAGGTCCCAAATCTGTTTTAATTGTCATAGTAGATCCTCCTCTTCCATGATATTATCCAGCAACCATCTCACTAACTCTTTGGCTTGTTCTCTTTCCATCGTTACAGATACTTTCTTTTCTCTCTCTACCTGCAGCACATTCTTATCGTGATTAAAAACGACTTCTTCTTCGTTTCTAACCTCTAACGGTCTTTCGGTAATCATGAGCGGTTTAATTGATTCCTCAAAGAAATCAATTGAGATATCACCTTGAGGATTCACTGTAAGGGAAGCACCATTTGCATAAGTTCTTTTGTAGTCACTGCTTTTAGTATCAATGTACTTAATCATTTGAGTCTTTGTCGCTTCTATCATATATGTACACCACCCTAGATAAATTTAGTAAGAGTATAACCACTGCTTACCAGATTTAAAAGAAATATTTTCCATAATCTATATCTAGTATGTATGCTTCTCACCAAGCATCTAAATATAGATACATCTCTGTACATGAAAGGGATTCTCACTAGAAAGTGAAAACCCCACATATACGAGATATGGTACTTTTTAGGATAGACCAATAGCTCGTTTTTCCTATAACATAATATTAGCGCTTCGCGAACGCCGTTGCAACTCCTTACTTCAACGCAGTCAGTTGAGCTTCGAGATCTGCGAGTAGGGCTTTTTGTTCGGAGAGATCAGCTTTGTGTTGAGCAATGCTATCTTTCTCTCCGCGATCTACATAATTAGGCTTGGACATTTCATATTCAAACCCTGCAATTTTCGCTTCCACTCGAACTTACGTTCTTTCTGATCATTGATATGTTCCTCAAGGTTCGCCTTTTGTTCTTCTACGCTCTACCCCTTCCCAGGAGTTGTCGCAGTCGTTTTCTCACCCAGGAGAATCTTCTTATTCCGCATACTCACGTCATAACTAACAGCTTAACCAATCGCACGAACCGGTGCATAGCTCTTGCCATCAACGATGATTGCAGTATCCAAAGCCTGTCCATTCAGTTCCACGACTGCCTCTCCCTGAATCTTTTTGCCTACCAAAGACTTAATATCATTTGCAAAAGCTGTGGCGGAAAGGAGAAATACGGCACCTGCCAGGAATCCAGCAATCAACGATTTTCTGTCGCCTTCAACCACAAGGCATCTGTTAGTTGTTCGAACGTTTCACGCATGGCCAGCTTGTCCCGCCAGTGTGCTGGAATACCACTCAGTCCATAATAAGCACCTGCGATCTGCCCATACACCGCGCCCGTAGTGTCCGCATCATCACCCAGATTAACAGCTAACAACGCACCTTCTTCAAAGCTCGATGACTTATGGAACGCCCATAGTGCTGCCTCAAGTGAACGAACCACATAGCCACTGCCCTTAATTTCCGGTGGTTCTTTGCTCTGATAGGAACCCATAACAACCTCTTCAATAGCGGGCGAAAAAGCAGGTTCTTCCCTCCACTGTCTGCATGTCTCCGGTATCAGCATGACGCTCTTGTCCGCTCCGCGCAGACCAGCAACAATTATTGCGGCTAGCACTTCACATGCTTCCACACTTTCCGTTGCAGCATGTGTTGTCCGGGAGCTCAACCCGGCATAGTGGACCGCCTCGTTTGGTTGATTGGCGTAAGCCATCGCGACAGGAGCAAGCCTCATAATAGAGCCATTGCCCGCCGTCATCGGGTCAGTTGATCCGCTGTAGGCTTCCCCGGTTATCTCAAACCTCTCCAAGGCACTTCGCGTGGCCCCGCCGATATCGAAGCAGTCGCCTGTACTGCTCATATATCCGACCCTGTACCAATTCGTATATCTGCGCATCTGATCCGCAGGATCGAAGTTTTCATTACGTACCAGACTTTCTGCCAGACATAGAGCCATGGACGTATCATCTGTCCACTGCCCTGCCTCCAGCCCGAATACGCCGCCACCCACGATATTCGTTACGGGTTCAAATGTGCCCGGGCTACTGAATTCCACGGTAGTTCCCAACGCATCACCCGCTGCAAGCCCGATGAAGCAGCCATTAAAACGGCCCTTTTGCAGCATGCTCGTCTTCCTCCCTTACTTCATATACTTTCAGAATCTTTCTTCCATTCTCCCACAGGGCCTGATCTGGCGTAAAGCTAATAAAATCCAATACATTCAGCTCCATTTCTTCTATTATAAAAGTGTCGAAAGCTGTTGAACGGCCAGATGATCAAATTTTCATAAAAAAAGTTTTATTTTTTTGAGCTGTAAAAAACAGTTTATTCAGTACACCGCTTACATGCAAAAGGGTTAACGGTTTGCAACGTTCATCATTTTCTGAAAACAAATCACACATGTGAAAAATTTCAATGTAAACAATCATGACGCGCTTGACCCTTCGGTTTGTCCTATGTTACGGTTTTATTAGCTCCAAACGCATATTTTTTCCCAAATTAATATTCATTCTCGGTTTATTGTGTCAACTAATATCCCGCAGTTTAATGAGTACAGGGAATGAATTTGCAGAAAATTTTCATTTTTATCCCCAAACTAATTCTGAAACAGGAGGAACAAATTTATGATTAAGGCACTGGTGTTTGATTTCGACGGAACGATTATTGATACAGAGACAGCATGGTATATTGCTTTTCGTGATGCTTACAAGGAACACGGCGTAGATTTAACCCTGGAGATGTATTCACAATGCATCGGTACCAGTCTGAAAACATTTAATCCATATGAGTACCTCATCACAGATTTGAATCTTCCGATCGATCGGGAAGCGTTCAGGGAATCTGTTCAGTTGCAGCACGCTGCATTGATGAACAAAGAGGTGGTTCGTCCGGGCATTCAGAGCTACCTTGATGAAGCGCGTAAAGCTGGACTAAAACTCGCTGTAGCCTCCAGCTCCAAACGGGAGTGGGTTGAACAGCATCTGGAACAATTGAAACTGAAAGACTATTTTGAAGTTATCCGTACCGCAGATGATGTTGCAAATGTGAAGCCTGATCCGGAACTCTACAATCAAGCGCTTGAAGCCCTTGGAGTAACTGCAGACGAAGCCGTAGCGATTGAGGATTCACCTAACGGCGCGCGTGCAGCTGCTGCGGCTGGTATGCACTGCGTAGTCATCTCGAATACCATCACAGGAACACTGGAATTCGATATGCCTCACCAACGGCTGTCTTGCTTGACTGACCTTACATTTAACGATTTGATTTCGAAGCCACTCGTCACTACCGTCTAAGGTCTGCACGAATTTCGCGATTTAATCCTTAAAGGGGGAGTTCATACATGAAAGCTGTACATTTTGGTGCGGGCAATATAGGCCGCGGTTTTATCGGTCATATGTTGTCCGCTTCCAACTACGAAGTCTGCTTTGTCGCACGTAACCCGAAGAAAATCTCCATGCTTCAAGAGAGACAGGAATATCCAATTACACTTGCCAATAGCGATCGGGACACTACGATTGTCAACAACGTGACGGCGATCAATGTGAATGAGCAGAATCTGGTTGCTGAAGAGATCGCTTCAGCCGATCTGATCACAACCGCCGTGGGTGTATCTGCACTCGGAGATATTGCCGAGCCGATCGCCAAAGGCATTCAACTTCGCATGAAAAACAATAATCAGACTCCACTGCATATTATCGCTTGCGAGAATGCCATCGGTGGCAGCACCAGGCTGAAGAAACGCATCTATCCATTCCTGGACGAACCTACTCGTAAAAAAGCCGAACGTTATATTTCTTTCCCCAATGCAGCTGTGGACCGGATTGTTCCGACTCAAAATCACAAAGACCCGTTGCAGGTCACTGTTGAACCTTTTTATGAATGGGTCGTTCATCGTCCTGCCTTTCTGGATGGTTACAAGGAAATTGATGGTGTCCATTATGTGGATTCGCTTGAACCTTATATTGAGCGTAAAATGTTTACGGTCAATACAGGCCACTGTGTCGCCGCATACTTCGGCTATATCGAAGGATTCAAGACGATTAGACAGGTGATGAGTAATTCCCCCCTTCGGGCCAAGGTACGCCATGTTATGGAAGAGACGGGTCAGATGCTCATCCAGAAGCATGGATTCAACGCACAGAAGCATAACAAATATATCGACACCATACTGGAACGCTTCGCCAATCCCAACCTGACGGATCAGGTCACCCGGGTTGGACGTTCCCCCCTTCGCAAGCTTTCGCCTCATGATCGGCTTGTTCGCCCAGCGCTGCAGGCCAGCGAATTCGGAATTGAAATTCCTCATTTAACTTCTGCTATGGCGGCCGCAATGCTGTTTAATGACAAACACGACGAGGAAGCCATGAAGCTACAACACATGATTCGCGAAGATGGCGTCTCCGCCTTCATCCGTGAACGCATGGGAATTCCCGACGAACATCCCGTTCATCAGAATGTAATCGCCCGTTATCAGGAACTCAGAGGGCGCAAGGAATCGACTATACTAACCTGAGTAACTGATCAGGGCATTGGTTTGATCCTGCAAACTGAATAGAAGCACGGCCAAGAAGCCGGGAGGAACCTATGCAGCCGCATCGCTCCTTCTGGCTATTTGTCTATACACGGCACGGTACATTCTATCTATATGGTAGTAACGTTAATAAAACAGCGCATCTCCTCTCTCAAGGAAACACGCTGTTTAGGGAATCTTTTTAATTTACTACATCGTTTGGCTTAACTGTGTGACTCATCCATTCTCTACTCATTCATAATGGAATTGAGGGATGCGTATGCCATGGGCAGGAAACCTTCCGAAGGTTCACCAATAGGTGCTTGGATGTGGAAAATGAAACCATTGCCGTCCAGTTCTTTCACAATAAAGTACTCTGTTTTCTTATCATTCTGGGACATCATGTACAATCTTGCATCCTTCATCGGCCCGTTACTAAGTTGTTCAGCTGTCAATTGCTTCACTTCTCCGGTCTCGGACAACTCTTCCTTGGCATCCATCTTCAACATATCCAGATTAAAATCCGCCGGCAACTTCTCAATCTCTACCTCATAATCCGGATCAATCTTCATTGTTAATTCATGGTCTTCCGCATCAAAGGCCATCGGTTCAAACACATAAAGTGAATAACCTTTCGCTTGTGCCAGTGTCACTGGGCGTTTCTCGGTCATTCCTTCTACCGTCACTTCCAGCTCTGATGTCTTCGGACGATCAGACATTACTGTACCGCCTGCATTGGAACCGTTATTGTCATTACTCGATTCAATCTTTGCAATCTCTGTAAGTACCAACTGTTTCGTTGTTGCATCAATCGTTTTCTCTACATATTTGAAACGCACGGAATCTTCGTCATCGATATCATCCAGAGACTTCTGCAGATCTTCGCTCACCTGGAATGACATCGGCTTCTCATTCACTCGAATCTCAACGGTATGCGGATCAGCCCATCCAGTCAGAATACCTTCTGCTTCTATTGCAGCACTTTCATTCGGTTGTTGCTCCGGTGCTGGTGACTGTTCTTCCGTATTATTCACTGTTGGCTGTGCAGCAGGATTACTGTTCCCACAAGCCACAAGCGAGAATCCCATAAGTAAAACCATGAGTGATGCACTGACTTTCATTGTATTTCCTTTTCGCATATGAACACCTCCGTTAGCTTATACGCAATGATGCTTGTCCATGTTGCTTCTCATCCATTGGCTTGGCTGTATACTAGTACTTACACGGGAGAAAGGCAGCTCAATCATGCAAAATGTCTGAACGATTATTGTAACCCTCTACCTAGCTGGCCTGATCCATCTGTACCAGTTTGGCATTGGCTCCGTTAAATGCTTTGGTCTGGAGGTTAAATTGCTTTCGGAATTCAGCAAGCTTCGCATATTCGCTATTCCGTACCCGAATGGCTCGCTTAATCTTAACCAGATTAGGTTCTGCACTTTCTCTCATCAGATCATACAACTGCTCATCGGCACTCAGACTCAACTGATACGAGACAACAAAATTTTCCAATGCACGTGCTCTTGCTTCATATTGATCCAGCACCTTTTCAGCCTGTGCCAACGTATCTTCTTTTTCAAATGATAGTTCTTTCAATGAACCGCGCAGGGCCACCGTCTTCTCGTTGGTCTGTTTCATGGCCTCTTCCGCCTGTTTCAACAACGTTCTTCGTTCATGAATATGACCTACTGCCTGATCCAGCAGTGCTTCGAGATCACTGTTTTTGTTCTTGCCTTTGTCTAAAATAGACTTGTATAACTTCATATCTTCCTGCTCATGACTGGCCAGCGTCTTCAAACTCTGATCGATCTCCTGACCGCTGAGCACCAATTGGTTTACCTGATTTGCCGCAGGCTCCTGCGGATCTCCACAACCACTTACCAGCAGAATTAGTAATACACTAACTGCCGCAAGCGCCACTTTTTTACTCGTTAGCACCCAAGTCCTTCCTCTCTTGCATCATCATCTTGTCGTTATATTACAAACGGCTATCTGCGCTAAAATTAGCTACCCAGTGTGCATCCGGATCGTATACTTCGAACTCGTAACCCCGATCTTCGAGTAACTTCAGAATGCGTGGTAAAGCCTGAACCGTCTGCTCCCGCTCATGCATCAGAACCACTTCCTTATCCCGATGTACACTTTTGCTCACCCGGGCCACAATCTTGTCCGGCTGACCGGGAAGATTCCAATCGAGTGAATCTGTCGTCCAGTCCCACATTTTGAATCCGGCCGCCGCAATGTCACCTCTGAACTTTTCACCGATCTGTGGACTGCTGCCATAAGGTGCACGAATCAGATGAGGTGTAAAACCAATCAGGTCCTGCACCATCTTCTGCTCTTTCTTGAACTCTTTCACAAAGTTTGCCGAGTTGCCGCTCTTATACAGCTTTTTATAGTTATGCGTCATGCTGTGAAGTCCAGGATAACTGCCTTCCTTCAACAGCCGTTTCACTGCTTCTGGATGCTGATTCAACTGACGTCCGATCATAAAAAAGGTAGCTTTCGCCTCATGCTGCTTCAATATGTCCAGCAGTTGTTCTGTATATTCAGTTGGCCCATCATCAAACGTTATGTATGCCAATTTGCGAACCTGGCCCTGGAACCGTGCCGGCTCCTCCTTCGCATCCGGAGTAACTTGTATCATGCCAAGCTTGGCCGGCTGTTCGATCACAGTAATCGGAGGCGGCGCCACAACGCTTTTGATCCAATGCGTCATACCAAGGAATACATATGTAATACCGGTAACGAACAGTACCAGGAGCATTAGAGCTATGACTACCCTTCCATACCGGATTTTTCTTCGTTTATGTGTTTTCGTGCGACTTGTGCTAGGCGGAATACTGCCACGTTCTCCCGCTCTCTCTTGTTGAACTCTCACTGTCATGCCACTTCCTTACTTTCATTTTTTCCCGATTATTGGTATATTATCTCGTTTCATGTCTCTATATAGAAGATTAATAGAAAAATGGATCGGGAGAATGACAGAATAGTTACAAGCCCGGTTACAATCTACTTATCTCTTCGTTCTCTTTATCTTTCCTGCGGTTACCTTCTCCTGTATAATAAAGTGATTTACGCCATCAGACTTCAAGAAGGAGCTACACCCATGACAAGCTTGAACCGTGCCGGCAGATCCATCTATCTGTTATTCTTTGTCGGCATTATCGCCATTTCTTTTTCTTCGATCTTTGTACGCTGGTCTACCGCAGATGTTGCGGTCATTGCCATGTACCGTCTATTTCTGACCAATCTGCTAATGCTGCCTTTTGTCTGGAAATACAGACACGAGATGACGCGTCTACGCTTACGGCAGTGGGGCTTGCTGCTTGCATCCGGTGTGATGCTGGCCCTTCATTTCCTGCTCTGGATGGGTTCGCTGCGGCTCACCAGTGTTGCCAGTTCCACAGTTATTCTCGCGCTGGAGCCTATACTGATTCTTGCCGGTTCGGTATGGCTGTTCAAAGCCAAAATTAACCGCATGATGATCATCGGCATGGGCATCGCCCTGCTTGGATCAATCGTCATTGGCGCAGGTGATTTCCAGTTGGCAGGTACTGCTCTGCAAGGTGATGTCCTGTCTTTACTTGGCACAATCGCAGTTGCTGTCCATATGCTGCTGGGTCAATTTTTGCGAGCGGGACTTAGTGCATTTTCGTATAACTTCTGGGTGTTCTTCGTGGCTGCCTGCACGCTGGCGGTATATAATCTGATCATGGGCCATCCGTTCGGAGGTTACGCTGCGTCAGAGTGGGGAATCTTCCTGCTACTCGCCATTGTGCCAACGATCTTTGGACATTATCTCTTCAACTGGTTACTTCAATATATGAATGCCACAACGGTATCCATGGGCGTACTTGGGGAACCCGTATTCTCTTCGTTGCTGGCCTGGATGCTGCTCGGCGAATCCCTCAGCGCATTACAGATGTCTGCCGGGGTTGTCATTATATTCGGGGTATGGATCTTCATTCGATATGGCAAAACCAAACCTCAACCCATTCCTGCTGATGCTCCTATCGCTGGCAAAGGGCCTGTTGAACCTACCACGGTATAACGTATTTTTTCGTAATGCATAGTTATAAACGACTCTACCACTCTCATAAGGCGGTGTATTTTGATGAAAAATATTGTATCCATGCGCTGGCTGCTCGCCAGAATGTATGAACCGGATGTAGTCATTGCAGATTGCCGTTTCTTGCTCGGTCAACCGGAGGCTGGAAGACAAGCCTATGAAGCTGGACATATTCCAGGAGCTGTCTTTCTCGATTTGGAAAAAGATCTGTCTTCTCCTGTGTCTGCGCACGGAGGGCGTCACCCGCTTCCTGATCCGGCTCTTCTCGCAAGTCGTCTCTCCAAAGCTGGCATCGGCTCCAATAGTCGTATTGTTGCTTATGACGATCAAGGCGGGATGAATGCATCTCGGCTATGGTGGCTGCTGCGCTACATCGGTCATGAACAAGTGTATATCATGGACGAAGGTTTCTCCGCTTGGAAAAACGCCAAATTCCCGGTGACCACGGATGTGCCCGTTCAGATCCCGGCTTCTTTTGAGGTGAATGTGCAGCCAGCCATGCTGGCAAGTGCCCAGGATGTTCAGCAGGCTTCGACAAATGGCAGTGCCGTGCTAATTGACTCCCGTGATGCTCGCCGCTATGCGGGGCTGGAGGAACCGATTGATGCCAAGGCTGGACATATTCCGGGTGCGGTGAATTATTTTTGGAAAGATGTGTTGGATTGGGATGGACGTTGGACAGATACTGGGGTCTTAGAAGAGCGTTTCAGTAAACTGGACAAGGATGGTGCGATTATCGTGTATTGCGGCTCTGGCGTATCAGCTTGCCCGAACGTGATTGCACTGGAAGAAGCGGGATATACGAATGTGAAGTTGTACTCCGGAAGCTGGAGCGACTGGATTAGTTATGAGGAAAATCCGGTGGCTACGGGGGAAGATAGCTCGACTTAAACTTGAACGTATAAATTAGGCGACGGCCGCATGGAGTCTAAAAGCTTCAGGCGGCATTTTACTATGCTTGTAAAATCACAATCAAGGAATGAGCAGAAACATCTCCTTTTAAAGACTCTATATAGCTTTTAGATAAACAAGTACATCAAAAGGTTATATAAGGTTAACAAAATTTATGTTTTTTTAGGAAAACAAAAAAGCCCGCTAACTGGTCATACCCCTGTCAAGTAGACAGATGAAAAAAGCTATGCTGCCAGTGCGCATCGATATTCAATCGGTGCGCGCTGTTTGAGTTTGGCTTGAAAGCGTCGGTAGTTGTAATTGTAAATGTAATCTTCCACGGCTTGTCGAATCTCTGCTTCTGAATTACACTGGTTAAGGTACAGCTTCTCTGTCTTGAGATGCGAAAAGAAGGATTCGATCATGCGTTATCCAGGCAGGTTGCTTTGCGAGAGTGGCTGCCTTTCACGCCGAATGCTTCTAATCGCGAGTTGTACGCCTGAGACGTGTATTGGAAGCCCTGATCCGAATGGAGCACGGCTTCCGAAACGTCTCTTTTTTGTGTCCATTGTTCCACCGTATCCAATACGAGCTGAACATCGTTCCGTTTAGATAATTGCCAAGCTACAATTTCGTTGTTGAACAAGTCTTGAATGACAGACAGATAAACGAATGTGTTTCCATCCGAAATATAAGTAATATCCGTCACCATTTTTTGCTGGGGTGCTGTGGCATGAAATTTGCGCTTCAGGCGATTCGGATAAATCACAGATGGCGTATAGCTGGACTTCTTCCGCTTCTTACGAATGACCGATTGGATCGATAGTTCCCGCATGATTCGCCATACTTTCTTGTGATTAACGTTCAGACCAGCCTCCCAGAGCGCCGTTGTCATGCGAGGATAACCAAACTCTCGGTTTGCAAAATGAATAGCCATCATGTGTTCTTTGATCTCACGATCACGGTCTTGCCTTGCGTCTCGCTGCGGCTGGGTTGCTCGCCATTTATAGTAACTGGATCGGGGTATTCCTGTAATCGATAGTAGGCGTGTAATGCCATGCGAGCAGCGCAATTCATCGATGATATCGTAGTTCTCCCGTTGGCTCAGCGCTTCTCCTTTACTAGATTTGGATACCGCTTTTTTAAATAATCCACCTGTGCTTGAAGATAGTCTCGTTCTTCCTCCACGCTACCAAAGGCTGTACGGGGACGTCCCTTCAGTGGATTGGGCACATTGTTTTTTCGTTCATCGAACGCTTCCCCGTTTTTCCACTTTTTCACCCACACCTTCAGTTGTGAACAGTTGCGAATTCCTTCGCGTTCAGCGACTACTTTGTAACTTGAAGAACCTTCGACATAGGATCTAACTGCATTCAATTTGAATTCTTCAGTATACGTCTGAAATGTTTGCCCTTTTTTCGCCATAAAAATATCCCCTCCAAGTATCACTTGAACCTCCATGATAACATGAAGGTTTTTTTAAGTGTCTACTTAAAGGGGATAATACCAAACAAGGGCTTCTGTAGTAAGGTTTGATAATAATAGATGAGTATTATTCACTGTTTAATTTTATCTACCCATTCTCTTTCGTTCCATATATATGGATTATTTATATTTTGATTTTCCCCTCGAATAGTGGAATCGTAACTATCCTTTCCAGATGTATACCAGTCCACAATCACTAATTTCCCATTCAGATTTCGCACTAAAAATTCAGTAGGTTCAGCATAGGTACCTACATCCTTCGTAATACGTGCATTTAATTTTAGATAAAATGAATTGTTTTCCCCTTCAATATAATCTACTTTTTCAGCACTTATCTTAATCTCTTTTATTTGATTAGAGGTAAGATTATTTTTGAGAAACAAATTATGTTGCGAGGTGATCTTTTTTTCTGTGTACTGTCTAAGATTTTGGTTATCGATATATTTGCTAACATCCATCTGAATTCCGTTCCAGATGGACTTATAATATCCTGATAAAGCCTCTGTACATAATTTATATGCTTTCTCGAAATCCAATGTTGACAGATTATTTTGTTCTATAGTTAAAAAGTTAGATGAATCATTAGATTCTTTCACACTCGATAAGCTATCTGAAACCTTATCATTTTCGGTATGGTTGTCGCCTACCGAAACCGCAGTTGATTTTTTATTTATCTCTTTATTACGTTCAGTCTCTTGACATGCACTAAGAGTAAACACAATAACTAATAAGTATAAAAGATATACACGTTTCATTGTATTTCCTCCAGTAAACTATTAATTGTTGAATGCCTCCAGTTATTGTATGAGCCACTTAAATAAAATTGCAATAGCGTTAACATACATAACATATAAAAAGTGTGTAAAACGTAAATACATTTCCTAAACTTGATGATCTTCAGAGATCTGAACAAACACAATGAAGTAAGTTGGAGCGACTGGATTAGTTATGATGAGAATCCGGTGGCTACGGGGGAAGAATAACGTATAGTACAAGTGATAAAAAGCCCGCGCAAAGCGCGGGTTCTTTGTGTTAGGTTGGGTGGTTTACCTTCGGTACATTAGTGTTCTGAGATATTCCGAAACATTTAAAGGATGAGAGGCACTCTCAATCCATTTCACGGCTGTCGCTATCATTCGGAACAAATTCCATAATGTCTCCCGGCTGACAGTCTAAGATTTCGCAGATAGCTTCCAAGGTAGAGAAGCGGATCGCCTTCACTTTCCCCGTTTTCAGATTGGACAGATTGACATTTGAGATCCCAACCTTATCTGCCAGATCATTTAATTTCATTTTTTTGTCGGCCAGAACTCGGTCGAGACGTATAATAATCGGCACTGTCATCAATCTCCATTCTTATAAAGTCGAATCGTGCTCTTCCTGCAGAAGAACGCCATATTTGAAAATCTCGGAGACGAACAGCACTAGTATGCCGATGATAATTCCGATTACAGAGATCCCGCCCAGATTAATTGAGAAGATACGAGTAACGAACAGGCAGATCAGAATGTTGAGCACGAGCTTCGCCAGCAAAGAAAACAGGATAACGACGATTCCCAGCTTTTTCAGACGGGTGGCATTCGCCTGATTAAACGGGCTGCTTCCGCTTAGTATGCTACCTATTATATTGCGAATCTGGCCAATTGAGTAGATGTAAGTAATGAAGATAAGCGTAGTGTTGGTCAAACTGACGACCAGATATGCAGTCTTGGCATCGAACATACCGGGATTGATCGGTTGAAAATAAGTGAAAGGCACCATAACGCTATTCGTCAGCGTATCCGATAAAGGTATTGAAAAGAACCAGTGCGCGATTCCTTTTTCTACAGAAAACAGTTCCTGAGGTTTTAATCCAATCCAGAGTTTGAAACAGACCAACGCAATGAGCAGCCCGATTCCTCCCCAGTATCCGATCATAAGTGCAATGTGCATTCTTTTGAGTCCAGGTTTGGCTTTAAATTCAATTCCGTTCATACGCAATCTCCTTTTCTTGTCAACTTACAATATATACTAAATGATAAGTTCACGAAAAACAATAACTATTTAATGATAAACATTAATTTTTTTATCAAAGAGCGGTTCAAAACTGTTTGATAATAATCAACTTGCTAGCACGACTTTGAACGAACAAGAAGGAAAAGCTAGAAGTCTCCCCGATGTAATGACCGACGGTTTTGGGAGCTGAGGGAATTATCTGAGGAGGCAGATTGGTTCTAAACCCAACCAGTTGTAAATCCATTTATATCTCCCCCTAACAACTCCTCTGGAAGTGATTTGTAGCATAATAAACAGCTGGAGCGACTGGATTAGTTATGAGGAGAATCCGGTGGCTATAGGTGATGCGGAAGAGCACAAAGACGTATAGCAGTATATCGATGTTGAATACATCGCCAGGTGGCTTATCTGCCCCGGCGATGTATTTTTCTATGTTTGGATTTATGATAACAGAAAAAACCGTGATGGACGTCCGTCCACCACGATTGAATATGAAATCTATTATTGCTTTTTACTTAAAGATACATTTGCTGTTAACGTCTTGTCGATCGTCGTCCAGTTTACATAAGCACCTAGTATTTCATTAATAACAGCAACCGGAACGACAGTTTCGCCATTTAAAAGCTTTGGTACGTTACGATTGAACACCAGTTTATCGTTGATTGAATACACATCTGAACCAATTTGAGCACTTATATTTTTCGTGCCTAAATTGATTTGCGTGGTACGCGTCTTATGATCCCATTCTACTGTGCCGCCCAATAGCTCAGAAATGGTTCGAATCGGTACATAGAACTCATCATTATGAACAACCGGTTTGATTGTCGTACCACCTACATTCATGGCAACGTCAACATATTCAAGGAAATCGGTCTTTCGAATGAGTCCATGAATGCCTTTTGTTCGGTCCACGACCTGAGATACTTCGTAATCCGTTGCGGCCGACAGGTACGCATAAGCTACACTTCTATCCATTTCAAGCTTATCGGATAAAAATTGAATCGATTCACGTACTGATTCTTTCATAGCTTCATCCAGATCAGGGTCCAGTCCAATGGGAATCCAATAATCCTCTGTTTCAGCAAAGGGTTGCTTGAATTCTCCGCTGTGTGGTAGTGATGGATCACCTTTCTTTAATACCGTTAACCGAACTGTTCCCCTCAAGGAAGCTTCCAATGCAGTCAACGCTACTTCTCCATCTCCTTGAGCAAAGTGCGGATCTCCAGTATAGAATAGCCCGCCTTTAACTTGGATCGGATAATAAATAGTTGCACCAACACCCAACTCATTAATGTCCATATTGCCTCCTGTTTCAATAGGTGGGATGGAACTCACAACCTCGCTGGTATTTGGCGCAACCCCCATCACACCTAGAAACGGGTTAATGGGGAAACGTACATTTTTGCCAGCTTTTGTTGGTAATACCCCATACCAATTGCCGTTGATCTCTTCAATCGGCGTAAATATAGAGACATTATTATATAATTCCGGTTTTGTTGCGCTGGCTCCCTCTTGTGGGCCTGTATTTTCTGGAAATTCGTTAGGAAGGGCACCTTTCCCATGGCGGTTAGAAATGACACCATATGGAACTCGAGTTTGCAACGAAAGGACTTCTACTTTAAGAACATCTCCTGGCTCCGCTCCCTCAACCGCTACTGGCCCAGTGATAATATGAGGTCCGTCTTTTACAAAATCATGCTTAATGCCAGAAGCTGTAATTGCCTTTGCATCATCCAAGACTCCATCGGATGAGATACCGAATTTGCCGAAGTACTCCACTGGATTTCTCCCTTGATCCTCCATCAGTCCCTCATGCGATACCGTGTCAAATGTTACAGCACTTCCTGATGGTACAGTAAGAATCGGAGAGCTGTCTCGATTAGGCAGTGAGCCCCAGCGAATGTTCTCAATCGCAGATGTTACATAATAATCACCTTCTACCTTATCCAGGGTTGTTGGTTGCAACGGCATACTAAAGCCCACTGAAGGTATAACAAATGCAAACATACTCAGAATCCCTACTGAAACTCCCAATCTCCTAATCGTTCGGTTAATAAACATCTCGCTCCCCCTCTACGATATGTAACGTCGTGTGACATTATCTAACATACATAAACGATAACATATAAATGTATTTACAACAATATTTTATTGTTAACAAAAATAACAACAAAAGCTAGAATCCAAGAAAAAAGTTATAAAAACACAAACCTGAGTTAATATACCTAACATATAAAGAATATATAAAGTAAATACATGACCTAAAGTTGATGAAAATTCTTCAGAGACCTGAACACACAAAATGAAGTAAGTTGGAGCAATTAGATCAGTTATGAGGGAATGCGGTGGTTGGCCGTATTTTGTTTTCTGTTGAAATCCTTCAAAATTCTGAGCGGCGACTGCTTCGCTTCTGGTTTTATTCCGAAGATGTTCCTGAGGACTGGAGAGAGGGGTACAGTGACCGTTTTTTCGATCTTACGGGATTGACGCCGAATCACTGATTATTCAACATAAGGCGGGACCAAGCCGCTAAAACCAAAAGCCTCCGTTGAAGGAGACTTCAGGCGCTGCTGATCACTAACAATCGTAGTTCACTTTATTTCAGGGGAACCTTTATTTCCCGCTCAATGAAACAAGATCTGCAACAGAAAGTAAGGAGAAGCATTTAGGAGTCCATGAATCAGGATAATCACCCATACTTTGCGATAGCGGGACCATAGATAACCAAGAAAGAGACCCGTAACCCCATGATTTGCAATCACAGTTGCCACATCCATATCCCACTGACCACTTCCTTGAATGGCGACATGCCAGATGGACCATAGTATTGAAACTAGTAATATGGCGGGCCATCTTCCAAGCAAAGTCTCCAACCGCGTTTGCAGCCACACTCGATAAAAAACTTCCTCCAATACGCTATTGATCATAAAACCGATCAACACCAAGAAAAGTAATTCTGACATATTGGTTGCTTCGATTGCTCCTTCTGGTTGTGCAATTGGGGAATAGAACTTTAGATAACACCAGACCACAATAACGATCAGTGGTGCAATGACGTGTCCGCGAGAGCGAGGCTTTTTCGAGATCATGTCTTGTTGCCCGCCAGTTATTTTGCGATAAATCAGCAATAAAATCAACGGAATGAACAATAGTGTCGTCAACTTGAATGCCAAATAATATAGCTGAAAATGTAATCCTTGCGGGTCTATCGTTATCAGAGAAACCGTAAATAAAACGCCTGACAGCAATAATACAATCGATTGAACGACCAAGTGATTTTTCTCCATTTGTTGATAAGACGAGGGATCTTGACTTTGACTTTCATAAGGAATCATACGGATTAGGAAAATGCCAAAGAATGCCGGCAATATACTATGCCATATTGGAATCACTTCCTCACGGTCGGCTGTGTACCTTATATTCAAGTTTCCGGTCCATACCAACCATAATACAGCAGCAAATATAATTATCATGCACAATAAGCCGATTGCCTTTCCCCATCCTGGAAACATTATTTTGAATTGCTGATTCATTCCAATTACCCTCCTTGAGTGGTATGTTGCTTTGCCTCTTTTTTAATTCAGTTGAGTTAAATAAACTCTAGCACATCCCATCTTCTTCGTCTATTTATTTCAGTTGAGTTAAATAATATGATATTCTGTGTGTATGCCAAAAATCGTGGACCATGAGAAAATGAAAAATATTATTGCTGAAGCAACTTGGAAAATCATTAGTGAGCAAGGCATTCATCATGCAACGTCAAGAACAATTGCGAAGGAAGCCGGATTATCACAAGGAGCCTTAAGACATTATTTTTCCAAACAAGAGAGCCTGCTAGCATTTGCAATGGAGTTAGTTAAAGAAAAGGTACTTACTCGGCTAAAGAATCTGAATGCAAAAGAACTAGCGCCTCAAGAAAGAATTGTTGAATACTTGCTCGAGCTAGTGCCTACGGATGAACAAACATTATTGGAAATGGAGGTTTGGTTTGCATTTGTTAGTTATGGAAAAACGCAAAAAGGGTTCGATGCCAACTATGAGGACCTGCAAAACGCAATAAGGAACTGCATTACGTACTTGAAAAATGAAGGTCTTCTGCGCACTACCGATGAAGAGAAGGAACAGGAAAAACTGTATGCCTTTATGAATGGGATGGCTCTCAATTTGTATTTAGAGCCGGATAAAATAAATCGAACACGAAGCAAAGAAATGATACAAGACTACATCCATTGGATTATACGTTGAAGGAAAGCATGACACATAGATCGGGGAGTTAAGTTAGCTTGCCAAAGCCCAGCAGAATCCAATCTGCAGCAGGGTGGCTACCGGGGAAAAATAAAGATTAAGAACCCGCGCCTGACGCGGGCTCTTTGTGCTTTCTATGCATGCATATCCATGCATTTCAGGAGCTTATCTCTCCGACTTCTGTAACGTTTAGATTCAGCTTATGTTTTCGACATACTTCGTAAAAGTCTTTTGAAACAATGGGTTTGAAGATATTGATATAATCCAGCATAAAAAATTCATGCTCACCAATTCGCTCTTCATGAAGGCAGATTCGAGATACAACTTTGACGATCTTACGTGGAGGCTGTTCTACAGATGCAGCAATGACTGCTTTGCGCCCATATTCGGAACGTTCATAATCGAAAACATCCAAACGATCCAGCTGATGTGCAGTCCAATAGGTCTCTTCCACCATACGACCGTCGTGGTAACATACCGTTGTCGGAATAAACTGTGCGGTTGTATTGGCTTCCTCCAACAGCATTTTAAAACGATCTGATACATGTCTTGTTCCTGTGATCGTCTCAAAATAATCCACATTCAGATTGCGCACCGAGGACAGTAACTCAACCTCTGCGGTTGTCCCCTCTGGCAACGGATTCTCTACCGCCACATAATTCATCTCTAATTGGGGAGTAAAAGTCGTTCCACCACTAATAAACCCTCTACGCGTATATTGAGATTCCAGAAAATAATAGTTCAAATAACGATGTCTCCATTCCGAATGAAGTCTTTTCAAATTTTTACGCTTGTCTACTCGTTCGTAAAGTAATGCTGTAAAAGGGATTTTGTTTCTGGATGAGGCATATAAATCATGATTCGCTGATCTGGTTCATTGGGAAATTGAAGGGTGACATGCTCAAATTCAATAACTCCAAAAGTAGGGTGCAAAAGCCTCTTGTAACCGTCAAGGGAGCTTGGCACTTCATGATACTGCCACATCCTTGTAAAATCAGCACTTGTCCTCTTCAGATCTTCGATTAACTTGTCGAATGAATCATCGTTAAGATAGCGTGCTCTTGACGTTCTAAACTCGGCAATCATTCTCTGTGAGACACTTTCCCAATCCTCCGATCCCTCTTTCCACTCAGGATCCGTAAATTGGCGCCATATCAAATTATAATCATGCGGAGGTGATAGCCTATTGATCGTAAATACAGCATCTGCCGCTTTATTCCAAGCAAGAAAATCCCACTTTTTCCCGATGACATAGGCCGGATTCGGATTCAATTCATTCAGCATGTCCTGAATGGATGGGCTGATTTTCTCTTCCATAATAGTCGATTGAGGAGGCAATGATTCTCCAGCAAGCAGAAAGAGATGTCTGCGCTCATTGGGTGTCAGCTTGAGCGCCGAAGCCAAGCTTTCCAGCACACCTACCGATGGACGGATATCACGACCTTGCTCAAGGCGTGTATACCATGAAAGTCCTATATTCGCGATCCCGGCGACTTCCTCTCGCCGCAAACCTCGTGTGCGACGACGATTCCCAGGCAAAAGGCCGACATCAAGGGGAGATAGAGAGGAGCGTAAATCTCTTAAGAAATTACCTAGCGCTAAACGGCGCTCACTGTCGTTCAAGTAAAAGCTCCCCCCTTATCCTATCACTCGTAAACCCACCATCAAGCAGGTTCTCGTGACCATTTAATAGTCAAAGTATACTTAAGCCAGTTGATGAGATCAACAATTCCAGGCAAGGAGAATGAATATGACAACCATTGCAGGACAAATGTTGGCGAGCAAGATAGTGATGATTACAGGTGCGGGGCGAGGCATTGGAGCTGAAGCAGCAAGGCTGTTTGCACAACAAGGAGCTTCTGTGATGCTCGTCGCAAGAACAGAGACTGAGTTGCGCAAGGTCAGGGATGAAATTGTGACGTCGGGCGGAGATGCAGCATATTTTACAGCCGATCTGTCAGATGTAAGCAACGTTGAAGAAGCTGTTAAGGCTACAGTGGAACGATATGGCCGTCTGGATGCTGCTTTTAATAATGCAGGCATCGGAGTCACGGTATCATCGCTGGTGGATGAAAGAGAAGAAGATTTCGACCTGATTCAGTCCGTAAATTATAAAGGAGTCTGGCTATGCATGAAAGCCCAGATTAAAGCTATGATGGAGACTTCAGGGTCAGGTTCTATTGTTAACACCAGCAGCGTGGGTAGTCTAAAGGGGAATCCGGGATTGGGAGCTTACGGGGCATCTAAACGAGCGGTAAACAGTCTAACTCAAACGGCTGCGGTCGAATATGGGCCAGCAGGTATCCGTGTTAATGCCATTGCTCCGGGAACCACAATGACGGATATGATTCAGCAATGGGTTTCTATTAACCCTGACATTGTTGAACAAATTAGTGCTAAGACACCTCTCAGGCGTCCGGCTGAACCTGCTGAGATCGCTAACGCAGCCGCTTGGTTGCTTAGTGATTATTCCTCTTTTGTTACCGGAGTCGTTTTGCCTGTAGATGGTGGACTTAGTGTATAGAATTCGGTGGCTACATTCGAAGTGTCTAAGTTGATGTCAAAACAGTGTTAACTTGCATGCAAAATGCAAAATAGGGGCCGGGTTACTCATGAACATGAGTACCCTGCCCCTTGCTTTGATATACATATGAATATACAGACCTTAATCAACACTTTAACAGATCGAAAAGAAACAGTCTATATTTTTGGAAAAATGTTCTATATATTTAGATTGCTGGCCGGCAAAATACAGATGAAACGGAGCATAAATCAATGATTTCCAACAACCATCTTACGCGTGAAGAATTGCAGGATTATGTGTACAATGTGTTTGGTGCCGGTTATCTCATAACACAGAGCGCAAGAGTTCATGGAGGCGCACAAAAAGTCATTTACAAAATGGACTTCAAAAATGGGTTCACTTGCCTGTTGTACGTTTGGGATATTTCCAGCAACTATTTTCAGGAAGAGATCGTGAATGAACCCACTTTCCATAGTTCATATGGTAGCGAACGCTTCTCATTAAATACTCGCTTTCTCGCACAACATGGAATTCGAACACCTTCCTTGTATCATCTAAATAACGATAGAGACCGGCACGCTTATGATTTTGCTCTTGTGGAGTATGTGAATGGACAGAAGGCCGAAGCCTATTTCCAGCATAAAAATCACAAAGATCGGGATGAGTTGTTTCAACGGATCAAGAATATGTTGTCTCATATGCATAACATCCAAAGAAATGTTTATGGAAATGCCAACGATAACAGAAAAAAGGCCGAACCTTGCTACAAAGTTCAGCGGTTGGATGCGGAAACAGCCTTATCCTATGCATCCAGGCACATGACCGATATTAGAAAAAATGAAGAAAGGCTGCTTGAGAAACTATCCGAATTGGAAGCAGCAATTCAGCCCAGAGACCTCTATAGTTTCATTCATGGAGAGCTAGGGCCGGATCATATATGGATAGATCATGCTATGCAACCATGCCTTATTGATATTGAGGGCGCAGGATTCTTCGATCTCGAACATGAGCATAGCTTTCTGGAGTTTCGATTTGGAGACTTTTATCATTACTTAAAAAATAACGATCTCGACCCGGAGCGGATGACATTTTATCGATTTTGCCATCATTTATCTTTGGTATCAGGAGGGTTGAAACTGCTTCACAGACAATTCCCCGATCAGAAATTCGCTAGAGGTCTCGCGGAGTATCATGCCAGATGCGCAGTTCAGATGCTTACCCGAAAAGTTTAATTATGCTTCTTAATCAAACTGTGATAAGACCATGAATATGGATACGATCCTGGAGGGAGATTTGAGCATGGAATTTGTTTACGAAGATGAAAGAATTGCAGTGAACGTTATTCAAGCCATTCACACTGGAGATATTCTATCGTTACAGCAACTACTGGCAGAGAATCCGGGATTGGCAAAGATAAAAATATTGGAAAGAAAGCCTGACAACGTAGATGCAGACTCTAATATCTCTCGAACGCTGCTGCACGTGGTGACAGATTGGCCGGGGCACTTCCCTAATGGAGCGGATACCGTGCGAGTGTTGACCAAGTTCGGTGCGGAAGTGAACGCTCCCTTTGTCGGTCCAAATATTGAAACACCTTTGCATTGGGCTGCAAGCTCCAATGATGTTCAAGTGCTCGATGCCCTTCTTGATGCTGGCGCAGACATTGAAGCACCTGGCGCGGTGATCGCCTGTGGCACGCCGCTGGACGATGCTATTGCTTTTGCACAGTGGGATGCAGCACGGCGCTTGGTTGAGCGCGGCGCGATCTTTGCCCTTTGGCATGCGGCAGCCCTTGGAGACATTCACGCCGTACAAGAACATTTTAAAGGAGCCAAACTCCCGGAACGTTATCCTTGGGGAACCAGCACCTCCCCTTCTCCTCCCGATGCAGTAATCGTTGCCTTCTGGTGTGCTTGCCATGGTGGTCAAAGAGAAACAGCCGAATGCCTGCTTGACCAAGGCGCCGAACTGAACTGGATAGCCACCTGGGATGGAACGACTCCACTGGACACAGCAAAACGCAATCTTTCAGCTGAACTGATCCCGTGGCTTGAAAGTCAAGGTGCCAAATCCGCTAGCGAGATTCACACAGGTAGATGAATAGCTAGCATGGAATTCCCAATCGCCAGTGGCTACGAATACAGTTATGAGGAGAATCCGGTGGCTACTGGGGAAGTGTAGAAGTCTCCAACAAATATACAGAATGTATTTGAAGTACATCGCCACTTGAGCGATGTACTTTTCGTTGTGTGGTGATTCTAAAACCGTGAGAGGCGACAAGGGTCTAATTCATTGCTTGATTTGCCATCAATAATTTCACTTGCAGCCAGATTCGCAATCAGCGGCGCCAGCGTAATTGCAGAATGCATTAGCGTCAGATAAAGTCCATTCATGTGATCATGGAAGCCCACAATCGGATAACCGTCTTCAGGCATGGGTCTCCATCCAACTTTTATGCTCTCCAGTTCCAGTTGATTACCGTGCTTGAGACTGCGACGCAATGTGTCGTAAGCTCGCTTACCGACCGCCTGTGGTCCGTTTTCATCCGACTCGTCGATATAATCTTCCGCAGCCAGCAGCGTATAATCTGTCAGTTGACGCGCTTCAAATTGCGCATTGGAGATTAATGTGTGTATCAGTTTATTAGCAGTTTTCATCCGAATCAAAATCGAAGGTGACGAAGTTACCGGCACGTGACAACCTAACGGGTTACAAAGTTCGGGTGTACCTGTTCCTGCGGCCAATACCACAACATCCGACTCCACAAAACCCTTGGACGTATGAACACCAACCAGACGGGAACCCTCTTGCTTCAGCTGTGTAACGTTGGTGTCGAACTGAATCTTTGCTCCGTACTCTTGCGCTTTGCTCAACAACAGCTCCGTTACCGCTATAGGGTCCACCGCACCTTCTTTGCTGACAAACATGGCTTCATCCGGGTATTCCTTCAGATTGGGCTCCAATGCCTCAAGCTGCTCCCGGTTTAATTTTTGAGAGTTGTGTTGCTCCCTTAGAGGCGGAATATCCCAAGTTAGCGCTCCATGCCAATGAATTTTCAGTTCGGTCAACTCTTGCTGAAGTGTGTGATATTCTTCGACAGCTGCATCGTACAAATGCCAGTATTCAGGAGCCACTCTATGCGTCGTGTGTATCCAGGCAAATGATTTTTCCGTGACTTCACGCGCCGCGGCTGAGTGGCGTTCAATAACAGTTACATCTTGATTTCGTTTGGCTAGATGATAGGCCATACACGCCCCAACAATCCCTGCACCAATGATCACAATTTTTTGTTTATTCAAAATAACTCTCCCTTGTCACCCTATCCCCCCAAGGAATCGATTTTCCGAGGTTCGGATGGGTGTGCTCCTTTTTCGTCTTCTTCGCTGTACAGCTTCTCCATATGCTGCATATGGCCAGCTCCCCAGTCGCTCATTGTCTGGAGCACAGGTTTCATGAGCTGTCCGTACTCCGTAATCGAGTATTCGACCTTAGGCGGAATTTGAGGATACACTTCCCGATGCACAATATCGTGATACTCCAGTTCTTTTAACTGCTGGGTCAGCATCTTTTTCGAAATATCTGGAATGGCTTTTTGTATTTCGCTGAACCGCATTGTACCATTGCTCAGCAGGCGTAGAAGAATCAAAGATTTCCATTTACCCGTGAGGATATCCAAAGCCGTTCCGAATTTGCAATATACCGTCATTCTTATCCCTCACTTTCTGACCATACCCGGGTATACTTTTGGTTACCTGGTTAGGTTTAAGTGCCTACTTCCAGATTGGGCCTTCTCACTTTAGTATAGAGGCAGATATTAAAATCGAGCAAGTGAGGGATAAGAAAAGATGAATGTAACGTTATGGATCGTACAAATCATATTGGCGCTAGGTTTCGTATATTCGGGATGGATGAAAACCATTCGTATCGAGTCGTCAAAAAAGACCTGGGCCTGGGTCAATGATGTGCCAATAAGTCTAGTTGTTCTGATCGGAATCCTAGAGCTACTAGGAGCGCTTGGCCTAGTTTTGCCTTGGGCGCTGAACATCACTTCGGTGCTTACGCCGATCGTCGCAATCGCTTTGGCAGTGGTAACACTGCTTGGAATGCTGTTTCATATTCGGCGTAAAGAGTATTGGGAGCTCGGCGTAAATATCTTTTTTATAGTTCTGGCATTGATCATAGCCTTTGGAAGACTATAAGGAAACGGGGAAGTACAAATCCAAAAAAACCTCAAAAGTGGATGGACAGGGGATGAGAGTGGGGATTCCGTTTTTGAAGGTCCTATCTGGGATAACCTCACCGAGGAAAGCCGTGGCTTCGTGTTTAGTGACCCGATTTCGTTGGAAGCACAGCTTAAATTTGTCGTAGACACCCTGACCAAAACAGAGTGAAATTGAGTAGACCACGGTATGTACGAGGCGAGGAGCAATCCTCGCCCTTTTATTTTTTGTGTAGTTCTTACCTTTCATTTGAAGAGAGTTTGAAAACAAAAGCACACACATAGACAGGGACCACTCATCATGATCGCAAGGGGTCCCTGTTCATGAACTTGTTATATAGCCCATTTTCCGTTAAGTGATGGTAAGGCCTCCGCTTGCATATCCGGCTATGGATGTAGCCACATCAATTCCGGCTGTTACTGATGCTGAGAACACCATAAGCAGGCGGTCACCGGCAGATACCGGAATACTCAGTCCTATAGTCACTCCGCTGGATATTGTGCCCAGTGCCAAAACGCCGGTCAGAGGAGGAGCCAAGGTTACCAATGCACCCGGAACAGCTGTAAAGGAGTTATTAGGTGTAGTGGAACGGAATAATTGTGCAGTTATGGTTACTGTAGATCCAACCAAACTAAGTCCGGCTGTCGTGCTGAAATAAGCGGCCAGTGAAGTAATTGTTCCTGCACGTGATGCCGAGAAAGCAAAGTTAAGCAATGTGCCTGCAGCCCCTGTGAGATCAATAATTCCTCCGTTAACACTTACTCCGGTAGCACTGTTGCCAAAACCAACTAAACTGGAAGTATTCAAAAGTCCACCCAAAACTGTAGTCAACGCAACCGGAAGTCCTGATGCATAAGGAATAATTGTTCCGGAACCTGTCGCACCCGTAGCCCCGGTTGTTCCGGTTGTTCCTGCCGTGCCTGTTGCTCCCGTCACTCCCGTTGTCCCTGCTGTGCCTGTTGCTCCGGTTGCACCTGCTGTACCTGTCGCTCCGGTTACTCCAGTTGTACCTGCCGTGCCTGTTGCTCCCGTTACTCCGGTTGTTCCTGCCGTGCCTGTCGCTCCCGTTGCTCCGGTTGCACCTGTGACCCCCGTGATGCTTGGGGTTTCGCCCAGCAATTCGGAAGAAACCAAACGATGGGCTGTTACCAAAGCGCCCGTGCTGCTCTTACCCCATAGGGATACTTGAACAGGATGATTAACCACCGATGGTGTTGAAAAAGTAAACTCGAAGGCATCAAAATTAGCATAATAGTTGTTGGTTATTACTTGATTGGGTAAGATGTCAAAAGACTCACTGACATACAGTATTCTTATTCCACTTTCCATGTAATACCCTTGTATTTGTACGGTTGAGTTACTCACATCACTGCGGTTATCAATTCTGACAGTAACTGTCTGAGTCGGTCTTACACCGCTAACAGCATTATTTTCAATCGGCCCTGTTGATAAAAAGCTCATCGCTGCATCTCCTTTTTGAGTAGATTTATCTTTTAGCTGTTCTTGACCGATTTTTCGTGCTCTACAACACGGTGTGCATCAACCAATTGTCCAGAGGCTTGTTTGCCCCACACTGAAATCCCTACTTCCTCCACGCCTTCCACATCTGTTCCAAAAACAAACTCAAAAGCGTCTAAATCTGCAAAATAATTTCTGGTTACTGCTTCATTAGGGGAAATACTGATTACTTCACTCACATACAACGTTCTTGTTGTGCTTAGCACATACCCCTGAATGGATACTGTTACAGAATCCACCTCAGCTCGACTTACCAATCTAATCGTTACCTGTTGAGTCGGTCTAACCCCGGAAACCGGATTGTTTTCAATCGGCCCAGTTGACAAAATAGCCATTTTCCCATCCCACCTTTATGAACCTCTGACTCTAGCAGTATTTGGCATAAGCTCACTAGATAGTAATATTCAAACACTCAACCAACGGTGTGGACAAAACACAGGGGGCAATCCACCACTATCATTTAAGAACCTTTTACGCGCAGGGTTTTAGCTATACAAAAACTGGGATATGTACAACAAAGAGAAGAAATTATACAAAGTCAAAGTTGGTCAGCAAGTAAGAGTAGATTTTGTTATATAACCAGGATCGATTCCAGAAAAAAACGAAATGACCGTTCCCCCGGTAGATTCCAGGGAAACGGTCACAGCTTAAGTCGTCTTTTTCTCGTATCTAATTGTTGGCCGGGTAAAGCTATGCTTGAAAGTGTAGTTTTATAGAATACGAGATCGTATTTTACCATCAAGCCCAATGTTAAACACATAGAATAATAATGGTCTTCTTCATCCTCTACTAAAAAATAGAAAAAGATTGTATTATCTTAAAATTGTGATATGATATCGTCAAGTTAATAAACATTTAAAAGAAAATATGAAAAATAATTACATTTAAATGTGACTAAACCTCTTTCTTGGTCAAATTTCAGTGTTCTAACCCATTTTATTGAAAGCGATTACAAAAAGAAACCTGACAGATTATAGCTCTTCTAATCGCACCCACAGATGCAGGCTTACTTCGGGTTATAGCCACTCCCCTTGCTGCCGTGACCACGTCCCCGGTGCACAGGTTGTCTGGCTTAAACCATATATGACAACATGAAGACTTAACCTAACAGCCAACCTAACCATTATTTCAAGAAGGGGGTGACATGAGGGAAATCTCTTCGTTTTTTCGGCATTTCATCATCTCAGCTATTCTGAATTTCAGCTCACCAACTAATCCAATCTTATGGAGGCGAAACGTATGATTCGTAAACCGCTAGTTTTGTTGTTGTCGTGTCTGCTAATCTTTGTCACCCTGCCCGTTGAATCGAGCCATGCAGCCAATGCAGCCGTTGCCAAACTTCCTGGAAACTCCAATCCCCTCATCGATCATAAACTGGGAGCCGATCCTTATGTGCTTGTCCATAACAATCGGGTCTATGTCTACATGACAGGTGATGCATATCTGTACAACAGCGACGGCTCTGTCCGAGAGAACCAGTACAGCACGATCGGGAAAATTAACGTCATCTCTTCAGCTGACATGGTGAACTGGACAGACCATGGTTCCATCCCGGTAGCAGGTGCGAATAATGCCAATAATGGACAAGGGATTGCCAAATGGGCTACCCAATCCTGGGCTCCTGCCATGGCGAAGAAAACCATTGCTGGCAAAGAAAAGTTTTTCCTGTATTTTGCCAACTCGGGTGGAGGTATTGGCGTACTCACGGCCGATTCCCCCATTGGACCGTGGTCCGACCCGCTCGGACGTGCCCTCCTGACACACGGAACACCGGGTATGTCGGGTGTAACCTGGCTCTTTGATCCGGCTGTACTTGTCGATGATGATGGCTCTGCTTACTTGTATGCTGGAGGCGGTATTCCAAACGATACCAATGCTGCTTCCATTGCCAATCCCAAAACAGCTCGGGTCATTCGTCTCGGTGCCGACATGACCAGCGTGGTGGGCAGTGCGGTTACTATTGATTCTCCTTATATGTTCGAAGATTCTGGTATCCACAAGTATAACGGCAAATATTATTACTCCTACTGTATCAACTTCGCAGGAACACATCCCACTGCATATCCGAAAGGTGAGATCGGATACATGGTCAGCGACAGCCCGATGGGACCTTTCACGTATAAAGGACACTTTCTGAAAAATCCTGGCACGTTCTTCGGTGTAGGCGGCAATAACCACCATGCCGTGTTCCAATTCAACAACGAATGGTATGTGGCTTACCATGCACAAACGGTGAGTAAGGCATTCCTCGGTGATGGCAAAGGGTACCGTTCCACCCACATCAACAAGCTAACTCACAACGCGGATGGCTCCATCCAGGAAGTGCAGGGAAATATGACAGGTGTACCTCAGATCACTAACCTCAACCCGTATGTCCGGGTGGAAGCCGAAACCATTGGCTGGCAAGCAGGAATTAACACTGAACCGAGTCAAGCAAGCGGTGGACCTGTAGCCAATCAGAATGTCACTAATATTCATAACGGGGATTGGATCGCGGTTGGCAATGTTGATTTTGGCTCAGCTGGAGCCTCCAAGTTCAAGGCCAATGTCGCTTCTACCGGAAATGGCAACATCGAGGTTCGACTGGACAGTCCGACAGGCCCACTAGTTGGAACACTTAACGTAAGTTCAACTGGCGGTTCGCAAACTTGGCGCGAGATGGAGACCAATGTTACCAACGCTACAGGGGTACATCGTTTGTATCTGGTGTTTACAGGCTCGGGCAATGGAAATCTGTTCAAACTGGACTACTGGCAATTCACATCCGGTTCGGGCGGCAACCCTAACCCTAACCCAAATCCTAATCCCAATCCAAACGTTACCCGTTACGAAGCCGAGAATATGACGCTTGGCGGCCAATACGCTGGCGTAATCAGTTCCCCTTTTAATGGAGTCGCTCTTTACGGGAACAATGATTATGCAGCATACAATCAATATTTTGCATTCCCAACCCATCAATTCTCTGTCCGCGGCGCTTCCAACAACAATAATACAGCCCGTGTTGATCTGGTCATCGGGGGTGTAACCGCTGGTTCTTTCTACTTCACGGGAACGGAGCCGACCGTTCAAACCCTCACCGGCATCACTCACGCTATAGGCAATCAGGAAATCAAGCTGGTCGTAACAACGGATAATGGCACTTGGGATGCTTACATTGATTATCTGGAGTACTCGCTTTAATTCATAGGACATGATCAATTGGGAGGATAGAATATGTGGAAAAAAATCAGTACTCTTCTACTCGCTCTTCCTTTGCTTATAACATCATTCCCTTTGACAAGTCCCGCTGCTTCAGCCGCAACGTTCAGCAATCCGGTCATTTACGCGGATGTTCCTGACAGTGACGTCATTCGGGTGGGCAATGCATTTTATATGACAAGCACAACGATGCATATGAATCCTGGAGTACCCGTCATGAAGTCTTATGATCTGGTCAACTGGAGCATCGTAAACTATGTATACGATGCGCTTGGGAACGGGGACATACAGAATCTGAACAATGGACAAAACGAGTATGGACGTGGTTCATGGGCGAGCAGCTTGCGGTACACCAACGGTATATATTACGTGGCCTTTGGCTCACTTTCCACGGGCAAGACGTATATTTACCAAACCAGCAATATTGAAACAGGGCCGTGGACACCTTACACATTGAACAGTTATTATCATGACCCCTCTCTTTTGTTTGACGGGAATCGAACCTTTCTTGTTCATGGCAGTGATAACATCAGTATCGTTGAGCTGACACCTGATGCCAAGGCCGTTAAATCCGGCGGGCTCAATCAGGTCCTGATTCCAAACGCAAGCAGTGTTGCGGGCTCCAACATGATTGTAAAGGCAGAAGGAGCACACATTCAGAAGATCAATGGCATGTACTATGTATTCCTGATTGCCTGGCCTTCGGGTGATGGTCGCATTCAGCTTGCCTATCGTGCAAACACATTGACAGGTCCATACACAGGTAAAGTTGTACTCAGAGACTCGGGAATCGCCCAAGGAGGCATCGTGGATACCGCATCCGGCGCTTGGTACGGATTGCTGTTTCGTGATAGCGGGGCCATTGGACGCATCCCCTATCTCGTTCCTGTGACGTGGTCGGATAACTGGCCTGTGTTTGGGGTGAACGGCAAGGTCCCCCTTAACATGAATATGCCCGTTGAAGGTCAGCCTGCTGCCAAAATCTACGGGTCCGATGAGTTCAACACAACCACATCAGGCACACCTTCAGTAACGCAACTGTTAGTGAACGGCGGCTTTGAGGAAAGTAACATTCAGCCGTGGACCAGCAACAATACGGCAACCATCAACTTAACGAATGCCGAAGCATTCAGCGGTACAAAAAGCCTGCTCGTCAGTGGCAGACAGCAGACAGCTGGTGGAGCCAAACAGATGGTTACAGGCAAGCTGGTACCGGGAGGAACGTACTCTTTTTCGGCAAAGATCAAATACACTACTGGTCCTGCAACCAAAACGTTCTATCTTAGCATCCAGAACGGTGCAAGTTATACCGGAATTACCATTATGGGCAGTGCGACGTTAACCCGCGGACAGTGGGGTACCATTCAAGGTACGTATACCGTTCCGTTGAATGCAGACTTGTCCCAAAGCTTTATTTTTGTCGAAACACCGTATAACTCGAATCCGGACCCGACCAATGATTTGATGGCGTTCTATGTGGATGACGTCTCCGTGACGAGCAATTCATCTTCCGGCACATCCAGTCTGTCCACATTCTGGCAGTGGAATCATAACCCCGATGCTTCCAACTGGTCCCTGCTCCAGCGGCCCGGTTTCATGCGGTTAACTGCAGGCAAAATCAGCAAAAACCTGTTAGAAGCCCGCAACACACTGACACAACGAACCTTTGGTCCAAAAAGCACAGGGATGACCGCTTTGGATACAGCCGGCATGAAGGACGGTGATTATGCTGGACTCGCTGCTTTTCAGGCCAGATATGGTTTTGTCGGCGTAAAAATGACGGGCAGCACCAAATCCATCGTTATGGCTAATGCCAGTTCCGGCACCATGACCGAAGTAGCAACTGTGCCATTAAACCAGAACAGAATCTATCTCCGCGTCATCTGTGATTTTACGAACCAAACCGACAAAGCCTACTTTGCTTATAGCCTGAATGGCAGCAACTGGACAACCATTGGCAATACACTTCAAATGTCTTACACACTGCCACACTTTATGGGATATCGGTTTGCACTATTCAATTATGCAACGAAGTCTACCGGAGGATATGCAGATTTTGATTATTTCCGCGTAGAATAAATGTAGTTTTATTCGCTTATTAATTTTTCACTTATTGATCAGGACCTGAACTTCACCTTGTGTGGAGCCAGGTCTTTTTCAGTACATTTTCTATGAAGAGATTCACCTTTCAACTTCAAAAATCCCGGAACTTGATAAGGATGAAGCATACCTCATGTAAACTTCATGTTCCATATATCACCTCTATAGTAAGATATAGATTAATGTAAATATTATTAATTTCTAATCGAGAAGGAGGGCTTTAATTGAAAAATATAATTGTCTTTGGTGCAAGCAAAGGGTTAGGCAATGCATTTGTCAGAGGTGTGCCACAATCCGGTGATAAGGTCTGGGTAGTCTCCCGCAGCAAGCCGGAAAGTCTGTCCGTGGAGGATGGCGTCGAGCGAATATGGATTCAGGCTGATCTTTCCGAGCTTCAAGCCGCAGAGCAAGTTGCCAGTCAACTTCAAGGCGAGACGTTGGATGTGCTTATTTATAACGTGGGGATCTGGGAAAAGGAAGGATTTGAAGAGCACTACACGTTTGATAAGGATGAACCCGCAGATATCAGTCAGCTGATTCATGTGAATGTGACTTCTACGATTGTATGTATACAGGCGTTACTGCCTCAGCTCCGCCAGTCTGAAGCTGGGAAGATCATCCTGATCGGTTCAACAGCCGGTTTGAGCAATGCAGGCAGCAGCCAGGTTTCTTTTGTCGCCTCCAAATTTGCCATACGGGGTATTACGGAAGCTCTAAGAGAGCATACGAGAAATGACCGCATAGCGGTGACATGCATCAACCCGGGGGAACTGGCGGCAGAAATTCCGTATGAAGACGGGATGGAACGTGCACTGGCTGAGTATGGTGGGACACGCATTCCCCTGCAGGATATGGTCGCCATCGTTCGATGTATCATCAGCTTGTCCAAAGCGGCCTGCGTGAAAGAGATCAACATGCCTGCATTAACGGATACGAACACCTAGATAGCAATGACATCTACACGCCTCAAACGGTCCGTTCACCGGATTGCGCTCTGTATACACACGCTGGACAGAAGCCCATTTACATTAATACATGCGATAAGTGCGCAATACCTATAGAATTCAGGCGTTCATGCTCAGGGATATTCTCATATAACAAATGGGATTTTCCGGCCTTGTCCAGGTGATCACGCATAGCTGCAATCCGTCCTTTGTTAACATCAATAAAACGAAAATCGATTTGGCGCAAATGCTCCAGCCCGGTTAGTCCATCAAAGGAATCCGCCTTGAGCGCCGTATTTATCTCTTTCAGTTCAATAGACTCCAAAGCACGGGCTGTCCATAGATGTGTGGTATCGCGCAACGATTTCATATAGTCCAATTCGAGCTGTCTGAGAGAGGTCATATGGGAAAAGTCACATAACTGCTCCAGCTTGGGCAAGGACAGATGCAGATATTCCAGCCCCCGCATCTGTTCGAGTCCCTGAATACTCGTCAGTTTGCGAACAGAGCTGAGCTTCAACATCGAGATGGTCGACTGTGACAATACGTCCAGTCCCCCTTTTAACTCACAGTGATCCAGGGACAGATACTGAAGCCTAGGTAGTTCCGCTAACACATCGGCACTTTCGAGCGTGCAGCTCAGAATGAGCGTATGCAGTTGGAGGCATGCCGCAATGGAAGCAAATCCGTTGAATTTGCCACGCAGTTCAAGAAAGGTCAATCGTTTGTAGTGTTTAATAAAATCGAGTCCGGTCGCCTTTGCAGGTGAGTTTAATCTTAGAAACTGCAGTTGCTCCATCGCACCCAGAATCGTCAAATCCTGTGCCTGCGAAAGATCAAGCTGCAAGGCAGACACATGTTTCAACTGTGCCAGTCGTCCCAAAAATCCGGATGAATATACCCCTTTAGGGTCCATATGTGATATGTGTAGGATCAGATCCGGCCGGGCAAAGAATACTTTGGCATCAAGCTCGGCAAGGTCCTCGTATGTATCCGCGTCAACGCGAAAATGAACCGTTGCTCTGCGGCGCAACAGATGCACCGCCTGGTGCATCTTTTCATCATTCCATGGAATCCCCTGTATTGAAGCATGCCATAACTCACTCACAGATAATCCCCCCTTTTCCACCCATAGTTCCAATTCATTCCATTATAAACAAGATCCCCTGGATGAACCACCACCGATCCCCGTTTTTCATTCGTTTCCTCTTTTTTCATCCCTCTCCTTTTATCCTTCTCCTACTCATGCTTTTCCTTCCCGTTGCTTTCAGGATTATTCGACAGAAATCTACATAAAACTATAGATCATGCCGACATATAACTAAGGCGTTTTGAGCTTTTTATTAATCATCTGGGGAGATGGAATATGTCGAACATGTTGAACAAGTGGGGGAAAACGGGAGCACGGACATCCAGTATGGCAAATACGTTGTCCATTGTGCTGCTCGTCATTATCGTAGTTGTCTTTGCCGTGCTGGGAACATTTATGTTTGCAAGCACACGAAACATTCTGGTGAAACAGCAGGAATCCATGCTCCAGACCAAGACACAAGCTATCGTTAGTGAATTTGATGCACTATTCAAGGAAAAGGGCGCACTGGTCAAGCAAATGTCCACCAACACATTATTTCAGCAATACATAAAAACAACAGCATCTGCTGCGGATGCGGCAAGTTCTACCTACGCTGCGGAAACACAGGCGACACTGGCCGCTATCGTTAAGGCAGAGCCTTCGTTTGCCGATGCCTGGGTCGCGGGTCTGGATGGAAAAGGCTTTTGGATTCAAAATGATGGTGTCGTATCTGCACCGGACTTTGATATCCAGTCGCGTCCATACTACAAGCCGGTTACCTACGCAGACGGACTTTATTTCTCCGATCCGTACATTGATATTGCAGCAGGCGATGTACTCATGGGCATCTTTTATCCGATCAAAGACGAAAACAACAACACAATCGGCTTTGCCGCAGCGGATATTGCATTCAAGGATATTCCAGCGATTATGGAGAGTTATTCCCTTGGAAGCACGGGCTATTCCATGTTGCTGTCCAAGAGCGGGGAAATTCTGTACCATCCAGATCAAGAAAAGGTGTTGAAGGAGAACATCCTAGACAGTACGGGGGACATGGGGGACATCGGCAAGAAAATGCTTGCCGGTGAAAACGGCGTACAGCTTATGAACGACAATGGGGAACGTCGTTATATCGGCTACGCTACCAGCAAGGATACGGGATGGTCCGTTGGTCTGACCATATCCGAAGAAGAAGTTCTCGCGGAATTAAAAACATTCACGTGGATTACACTTGGCGGCTTTGCTGCAGCCACCCTTCTGCTTGTGATTATCTGTTACATTACCCTTCGCCGTCTGTTACGCTCCATACCACAGCTGCTGGCTAAGATTAAACAGATTGAACAAGGTGACCTGACTGTCCAACTGGATATCAAATCTAATAATGAAATTGGACAGATCGCCACAGGCTTGAATTCCATGGTGCAGAAAATTCAGGTCATGCTGCAAATGGTCGGCAGCTCGGCGCAAATCCTGAACCAGTCGTCCAATGATCTGCAAGACATCTCCTCACGAACGGCTGTGACCATGAATGACACATCAACAGCCATTAACGAGATTGCCAATGCAACGAATTATCAGTCCATCGAAACGGAAAATATTTTACGTAAAACAGGCTCGTTATCCAGCCAAATTGATGAAATTGCTACCGATGCGCAGGCTATGGGAACGGTCGTGCAGACATCTGCTGATCAAAGCAGCCAAGGACTTGCGGTCGTGGAACAATTATCGAAATGGTCCGAGGAAAACCATCAGTCCACCCAAGCAATGTCCTCTATTATCCAGGAGATTGACCTGAGTCGGAATGAAATATCCAGTTTTGTGGATACAGTCAAACAGATTGCCTCTCAAACGAACCTGCTCGCCCTGAATGCCTCCATTGAGGCTGCACGTGCTGGCGAACATGGAAGAGGATTTGCCGTCGTTGCCGAAGAGGTCCGCAAACTTGCAGAACAGACGGCTCAGGCAACAGAGGAAATCAACAAAAAAGTGAATGTGATTGAAGAGAAAACAACCCTGTCGGTTGAACATACCATGCGTGGTATGAAGATTGCGGAGGAGAATGCCAAATCCGTAGAAGATACCAAACATGTATTCTTTAGTATTAACAAAGACCTGAAAGATCTGCAGCAGCGTATGATGCAGATTACCAACAATACCTCCAATGTACACAAACACAAAGATGAGATATTCCAGGCACTAGAGATTATATCCTCCACCACAGAGGAGAACTCGGCATCGACGGAAGAAGTAAGCGCCAGCACGCAGGAGCAGCTGGATAGTATCGAACAGGTAGCGGATCTGTCGAAACAGTTGAACCAGCTATCTGGCAAACTGCAAGACGAATTAAGCCAGTTTAAAGTAAAGTCATGATCCGCAAGCTTTCCCCTGCTCTTCTCTTTTAGTCGCTGTCCATTTATTATTAATAGATATGCGTACGAAGAGGATTGGAGGCTGAATCATCATCATGAACTTTGCCAAACGAATGGATCATTTCAACGAAGGAATTTTCACCCGGTTGCTGGAGATCAAGCGCCGCAGACTGGAGAACGGGCAGCCCGTTATTGATCTCAGTGTGGGTACGCCGAATATCCCACCTGCGCAGCATATTATAACTGCACTATGCGAGGCCGCAGCTGATCCGGCTAATTATATATATGCTGTGAATGATCAGAGTGAGTTGCTGCAAGCTACAAGCGATTGGTACAAGCAACGCTATCAGGTCGAGCTGGATCCAAGAACACAGATCTGTTCCTTGCTTGGTTCACAGGAGGGACTGGCTCATATCTCCCTATCCATCGTCGACGAAGGAGATCTTGTTCTGGTACCTGATCCCTGTTATCCTGTCTTCGCGGACGGGCCTTTATTGGCCGGAGCAGAGCTGTATTACATGCCCCAAAAAGAAGAAAACGGATATGTTATTCAGCTTCAGGATATTCCGGAAGATATCGCTCATCGAGCGAAATTCATGCTGGTCTCCTACCCCAACAATCCGACAACAGCGATGGCACCGGATCAGTTCTATCTTGACCTGATTGCCTTTGCCAAGAAGTATGATATTATCGTGCTCCACGATAATGCGTACAGTGAACTCGTATTTGACGGAAAGTCATGTGGAAGCTTCCTCGCGTTCCCTGGCGCCATGGACGTTGGTGTGGAATTCAATTCCTTATCCAAGACCTATGGCCTAGCCGGGGCCAGAATCGGCTTCTGTGTAGGCAATGCAACCATGGTCTCCATGCTGAAAAAGCTAAAATCCAATATGGATTACGGGATGTTTCTACCGATTCAGAAGGCCGCGATTGCCGCTATCACAGGTGATCAAGCCGAAGTGGAACAGGTACGGGCAACCTATGAGGAAAGACGAGACATTCTTTGCGAAGGCTTCAGCAGACTCGGATGGGAAATAACGAAGCCCCAAGCGACCATGTTTATCTGGACGAGGATTCCCGCTCATTATGAGAGTTCTGAACACTTCGCCATGGACTTGGTCAGCCAGGCAGGCGTCATCGTGACACCCGGAAGTGCCTTTGGCCCTTCGGGTGAAGGGTATATCAGACTGGCACTGGTGCAGGATAATGAGAACCTTCTCCGAGCAGTGGCTTCTGTTGAGGACAGCGGTATTCTCAGAAACATGTAGGATTAGCCAATAACGCGAGCTGCGACGGATTGAATCCGCAGCAGGCTCGCTTTTTTTTGGTTTGTTATGATCGTTATCATTCAACTACCGGTCTTTCATTTCAAAGCCATCCATCGCTGCGTGAACGCATGGCCCAAATGTATGAAGGCCTGCCGCGAATGGCGGTAAAACGTGGCGCGGCTCATATGTAAAGCTTCGGCCAACTCGGACTTGCGATAGTTTCTAAGCAGATAGCTTTCCCTAAGTATACGCTGCTCCAGATCAGTAAGCGGATAGGTCGGTGGATCAGCCTGAAGGATGCTCACGACCAACTCCCGTGCCCTCACTCCTTCGCATCCCATTGCCTGTAAAGGAACCATCTCCTCAAGTACCGTATCATCATATAAATGTTGAAGCATTAGTCTGACCTCATCCCGGGACAAGATACGGGGTGCTTCCTGCGGGATGAAGCCTGCAGTCTGAATGTTCTGCCTTAGAATACGCTGAACCCAGACCTCAAAGGTCACCTGCCTGAAATCCAGTTCCCATACATGCATATTCTCCCTGGCATATGGCTGAGATGGCATCGTCCGCTCCTCAAATCCCAAATGAGGGAGTAACATGTTTAGTTGTCTGTCCGCAGTGGGAATGATTGCACGCAGACCGCTCATTGCATCAATTAGCCAGGATTGAAACAGCATGCCACCCAGTTCCTCAGGGCGATAAGAAGACTGTTCCACGTCTACCGCAGCTAACAGGACACATATGGTATCAGCCGCTTCAGGGGGGAGCTTGCGTGCCGAATTGACCGTATCACCCAGCATGTTCATATCATTAGGAGAATATCGTTCCAATATGGACAACGTTTGGTTATGTAACCAAAGTCCAGCACAGAACGCCAAAGGTACCCTGTCCGCATTCCGTATGACGCGTATCCCCTCCGGCGCATAATTAGCGATATCATCTAATAATGAAGAATACTGTCCGTTCTCGATAAGCTCCGATTGCCAATCCGAACGTGCCAGCGACTCGGCAAGAAAACGCTGTAAGTAAGGAAAATCTTCAGGTTCAAAAGACATCTGCTGTTCCACTTCCCGTTGACGTATCCCTGTGAAATCCGTATATGCATGGGTCGAGGGCAATTGTTCACGGTACAGCTCCAATATGTGGGCCGCAATCTGCATTTGCAACAGTTTGTTCACTGAAGGATACCGCTCCGTAAGCAGCTCCAGTACCCGGGAACGCATCATCTGATAATGGCCGGGGTCGCGCCTCTCATAATCCTCCCTTAACATCCGGGATACCAACTGATGCAGAGAAAGGCCTCCGGCTCCAGCGTGCACACAGGATAAAGTACTCAGTCCCGTATAAGCCAATGCACTCAGGGGATGAATCAACAACTGGTTCAGCATCGTCTGATCCGCTGCCGGGAACAGCGACAGTATCTGCAAAGCCTCATACATATAGGGAGAGGTTGCTTCCTTGAGTAACTCTGTACTCAATATGCCGGGTATCTGTTGTGCGTAGTCCTCTCGCTCCCTTCCCTGACGTCGCAGCATATCCACCGTTAGCGCCAGCAGCAGCGGGTGACCATCTGCTTTGTGTACGATATCCTGCTGTACGAGGGGTGGCAAGCCGCTTGACTGCACATATTCGTGAACCTCTTTGCGAGTGAAAAGCTCCAGAGCAAAAGAGTGAATCAGATTGCCCCATAAAAGATTCGTATGCCACTGAATGGGCAGACCTGTCCGGGAAGCCACAATAAACAAGAACTCACTTGCTGCAAGCAGCGGAAGAAAGCTCGATAACAGCCAGCTATCAATCCGATCTATTGTTTCACAGTTATCAATAATCATGACAGTGCGTTGACGGGTCAGTTCTTCAACAACATGTGCAAGAAGTGGTGTATCTGCGGCACGTGTTCGACCATACTCCGTTTCCAGACTCATCTCCAGATGAGACAGAAAAGCACGCGGCGTCTGCAGGCAGAACTGTCCATCCATCCACAAGGTAATTGTTGAACATCGCCTGGCCTCTGCCGCCATCTCCGAGAGCAGTGTCGTTTTGCCAATGCCTCCAATTCCCGAAATGGAAAATATTTGTGAAGTGACATCAGGCGAAGCGAGCCAATTGGATAACACCTCCAATTGCTGAGTCAAACCGACAATACACGGCTTGTGGGAATTTCGGTCCACTGATCTAAGATTCATGCTGCACACTACTTTCCATTCAAATTTGAAACAAAAACGAGACACCGCATTTCTTATAATATACTATACTATTTCTTGAGTGGCATAGACTGTTCCGGTTCCTCACATGCTTATCCATTCAACAATAATTTCATTACTGCAAACCAAAGGGGAAGTGAAGTGTAAATGAAGAAACGTTTATCCATGATGAAAATCCTGCTTGTACTCATCATGATCGCGGGACAAATGGGAGTGTACAGCTCTGTGAATGCAGAAGGAGAACCTGACGGGCCAAATGCCCTTCCTCCGGTTGAGAACGGCTGGGTCCAGGTATCTACCAAAGAACAGCTTGTGTATATTAACCAAAATCAGGAGCTCTATCTGACAGAGAACATCAGCCTGACTGCGGATATCGACTTGACGGGAATAGACTGGATTCCATTTGGCGGCAATGACTACGTACCGTTCAGTGGAACATTTGATGGACAGGGGCATTGGATCACTGGCTTGGAGATAAACAACGATACACGATTGTCCAATGGATTTTTTGGTCAAGCCAACGGCCGCATTCAATATATTAACCTGAGGGCAGATATTAAAGGTGGCTCCAATGCAGGCGCACTTGTTGGCTTTCAATCCGGGGGAAGCATTGATCATGTCTATACGGAAGGAACTGTACGAAGCGGGCACATCTACAAAAGTGTCACCCCTACAGGGGGCATCGTAGGATTACTGAGCAATGCACGTCTGTCTCACTCTTCCTCCGCTGCTTTCGTTACAGTAGGCGAATCTGACAATTTGCATGGTGGTGGACTTATAGGTTCCCAGGCAATGGGTAGCATAAGCGATTCTTACTTTACCGGTAATCTAGCTAACGAGCCTGTCAAGGACCATCCTACCTCCCATATATATGCTGGAGGAATTGTAGGTTATCAGTTAAGCAGCTCAGAAGAATACAATATCCTCAAAAATACATATTCAACTGGCGCGATCTCCACACTGAATCCGAGAAGCTACTCCAGTTGGGGGGCGATCGGTGGATATGTCTACAAAACAAATATAACGGATACATACTACGATACGATGACATCGGGTATGACTGTCGGAGCAAGCGATCCTTATCAAAGCACAATTGAGATCTATGGGAAAACAACAACAGAAATGAAGCAGCAGGCTACTTATACTGGATGGGATTTTACAGATACCTGGAACATTCATCCTGCGATCAACAATGGCTATCCTTATCTGCGCCCTGCCATATTAACAACCGCGCTGCCTCAGGCGGTTCAGAATGAATCCTACTCCATGGACCTGGCAGGTTATGATGGAGCGTGCGCAGGACTTACCTGGACAGCCTCCGGACTTCCCCAAGGATTAAGCCTAAGCCCTTCCGGGGAGCTCGGAGGTACACCGACACAATCCGGCACGTACACCGTAAACCTCTCGCTGCTGGATGGAGGCTCCGCCACAACTGAACGGGTTCTGCAACTTGTCGTTGTTACGAAGGCTCCAGGCATTGCGGATGCATCGGTTCAGCCCGGACTAGAGGTGGGAGCAACAAGTATTACAGCAGCGCCGACGCAAACGGGTCATTCCTTTGCCTATATGTTGGATCGCACGGACAGCACTCCTCCATCGGTTGGGGATGCACTGCCTGAGGGTGCGGTAACCTATATTTCAGGTGCCGATATTCCTGGTACAAGTCCAGGGCAGGCTGTGGACCTCTTTGAAGTGACAGAAGATGAAAATACGGGGAAATATCTCATTCAGGCGTGGCAGCGCTTCACGCTGGAGCAAAAGCACATTCGTCAGTTCGTTCCGGTTAACAGTCTTCATCTGGAGCCATCTCAACTGGACCTGACCTCTGGTGGGCCCTCGGCTAAACTGACAGCAATCATTGATCCGGAAGACACTACAAACAAGACCATTCACTGGAGCTCCAGTAATGAGGCTGTCGCCACCGTGGATATGCTCGGGGAAGTCCAGCCTGTGACTGCAGGTACAGCCATTATTACGGTTACATCCGAAGATGGCTCCCATACAGCAACGGCAACCATCACTGTATTTCCCCAGGCTGGAACAGTTACTGGCTCTGTATATGGCACAGGAATGACCCCACTGGAGGGAGTCTCCGTTTCTGTGGACAGCATCAGTATACTTACGGACAGCCAGGGACATTTTACGCTGGAACAGATTCCTGCAGGAATCCGAACCCTTGTTGTACGTGCAAAAGGCTATGATACCACTGAACGAAGCGTCGAAGTACTGGCAGAGCAGGCCGTGGATACGGGCATGATTACATTAAAGCCCCTTGCTACCTCGCAGCCGGAGCCGCAACCATCACCGGGTACAACTCCAGCACCTTCACCAGCTTCAGGATCGGAATCGTTCTCAGGGTTCCCAAATGTTTTGCCACCGACCGAAGATCCAGCTACAGTCAAGCTTGAAATTAACAGTCTGGACATCAAATCAACAGCCTCAACAGAGATAGCTCCTGACGGTCAGACTGTAATCCGACTCAAACCTGATACAGCTTCTCTCATGCAAGCCTTCAGTGGTGCAGAATTGGGAATACTGATCCGCTTCAGTACGGAATCCCCTGTCGTTTTTCTGGATCTGCCGGGTGAGTTACTGCGGAGTATGATGCAAAAGCAGCCGGAAATCAGTGTAACCTTCGAGGTCAATGGCGCGAGCTATGAGTTGCCGCTAAACATGTTACCCCCATTGGCTGACAACACGGTTGTTACCATTGGCATCGGTAAAGCCTCTCCCAACATCGTCAGCACCCTGATTGCTGCGGTGACGAAGCGGGGCTTTGAACTCATAGGCACACCCATGGATTTCACCCTTTATATCGATGGAAAACAGACAGAGCGTTTGAATCAGGGATATAGCAAACGAATCCTTCCACTCCCTTCGCAGGCTGATTCCGAAAAATCAACAGCCGTGTGGATCGATGCAGAGGATCAGATGCATTTTGTTCCTTCCCTGTTCACAAATGATGACAAGCAGGCGCAAGCCATCATCTCCACAACCCATAACAGCATGTTTGCAGTCGTATCGGCAAATCATGCGTTTGCGGACATGAAGGATCACTGGGGACGATCCGACGTCGAAATGCTTGCGAACAAATTCATTGTCGAGGGTGTAAACAATGACACCTTTTCGCCAGAGAACCCGGTTACACGTGCCGAATTCGCGGCATTGCTTGTCCGTTCCCTTGGATTGCCTGAGCACCTTCCAACATCAGTATTCGCTGATATTCCATCAGCGCAATGGTATGCTGGAGCCGTAGGCACTGCACAGGCTGCAGGCTTAATCAACGGTTACGGTGATGGCTTGTTTAGACCAGAGGCATCCATTACCCGTGAACAAATGGCCGTAATCCTCGTCCGTGCATTGGATTTTGCAAGATTGAAACCTCAGCCGAACAAGGATGTACTGGATGTGTTGGCCGATCATACCACTCTTTCAGCCTGGGCTTCCGAATCGGTATCCATTTTACTGGAAGCAGGTTTGATGCAAGGTAAGCCAACCAACAGGTTTTCTCCTAAGGAAATGGCAACCCGGGCTCAGAGTGCCGCAGTATTGAACCGACTGCTGCAATATATGAGGTTTATCGACAGCCCACAGTAGCCGAAGTTTTTATATATTATCTAAGAGCGGTTCGTCAATATAGATACGGGGAAGAAGGCGACATGGCACCGTTACTATAGTAAAATAAACGCCGAAAAGCCCGCTGCATGAATGATGCATGAGCGGGCTTTTTTCACTCCAAATCCTGCACTGTGTCTTTAAATACCAACCATTTACTTCATCGACTTGCGCCAGTTGGAACGATACATCAGATACAAGAAATACGGCGTTCCAATCATTGCTATGAGTATCCCTGATGGAATCTCTGTTGGCGCCATGACGGTTCTGCCGATCGTATCGGCCAGCACCAGCATGACTGCACCCGCTAATGCGGATAGGAACATGGATCGTCTTAACTTATTCCCCGTCAGTAGCCGTACCATGTGTGGTGCAATCAGGCCGATAAAACCAACGGTTCCTACACAAGCAACCGCACCTGCTGCAAGTAATACACCAACTGTCATGGCTAATAATCGTGTACGACGTACTCCGAGACCAAGCCCGGATGCACTATTGTCGTCAAATACCAGCAGTTCGAATCTGCGTGCCAGCCACCAAGCCACCGGTACCAGAATAACTAAAAATAATCCGATAACCCTCACCTGTTCCCAGGTACGAGCATAGGTGCTTCCTGTTAGCCAGATATATCCGCTGCTACCGTATACCGCACCTCGGACAATCAGAATCTGAATACCTGCTCCAGCAATGGCAGACATCGCAATCCCCAGCAACACAACCGCCGAAGGGTTCAGTCCTTTCTTCCAGGCGAGGGAGAACACAACCACTGCAGCAATGGCTGCACCGATGATTGCAGCAATTGGCAGCAAGTATATCGGAAGACCCGGCCATAAAATGATGACCATCATCGCTCCAAGCCCTGCACCTGAGGACACACCAACAATTGAAGCATCTGCCAGCGGGTTACGTACCGCCATCTGAATGAGCACACCACTGATTGCCAGTGCAGCTCCTGCACCTGCGGCAACAAGTGTACGCGGAATCCGAAGCTGAATCAGCGCGGAGAACAGTCCATCCGATTGGAACAGACTTGGTAACCAATCGGCCAGGGGAATTCGCATACCGCCAAACATCGTACTGAGCAAGATAAGCACAACGGTTATCACAGAAAATAATACAGCCATCGGGCCAAATGCAAAGCGACGCGCGGCTCCTCCTGTGCTCATTGAAGTAGACATCCCTGATCCGTTCGAAGCCTTCATACGTGTAAGAACAAGCCAGATGAGCCACGGTGCACCAATAATCGCCATAACGGCACCCGTTGGCAGTTCCATGCTGGAGTTATGCACCATCTTGGCGAGGACATCTGCTCCAACCAGGAGCGCTGCGCCCCATATGAACACACCGGGTAAAAGTAATCGATTGGTACGTACACCACTCAATCGAACCAGATGTGGTGCAACCAGTCCCACGAAGCCAATCGGTCCGATTACACTTACAATCACAGCAGCCAGCAATACAGCAAGAATTAACCCTACTGCACGAGCCAATGTAACCTTTTGTCCCAAGGAAGAAGCCGTTGATTCATCCAACTCCAGCATATCCCACTGTCTGGACAGGATTAACGCGAGAAGGGTAATACCAACCACCCAAGGCAAAGCATAAAACACACCACTCCAGTCATTCTGGACAAGTGTTCCGGAGCCCCAAAGGAACAACCCTTGTGTCTCCATGGAGAAAAAAATATGTAATGCACTTGTAAATGAACCAAGCACCATCGATACAATCATACCGGACAACGCAAGTCGCACCGGGCTTGATGTTCGTCCGCCGCCCATGAAATAAGCCGCAAATGCTGCCAGCAAACCACCTAGTGCTGCGAAAAGAAAAGGCGACTGACTTAATAGACCTGGAAAAGCGATAGCTCCCAGCACCACCACAAAGTACGCTCCTGCATTAATGCCCAGCGTATCTGAAGCAGCCAATGGATTACGAGTAATCGTTTGCAGCAAAGCGCCCGCAACAGCCAGTGCGCCACCCGCAAGAATACCGATCACTGTACGCGGCATGCGCAAGTCCCAGACCATATTGTGCTCTAATGAATCCTGTCTGCCTGTTAGAGCGTCCCAAACGACATGCAAAGGAATGGATGCTTCTCCATAACATAGACTTACAAAAAAAAGCACGATGAGAGCGGTTAGACCGCCCCCATATATGCTTATTGTGCGCCAATTCATAGCTGGCTTAGATCCTTGAACCGAACTCATTTGGTAATCGCCTCGACTACCCCATCAACCAACACTTTGGAGGAGATCGGTCCACCAAATGTCCATGTTGTGCTATCGAGTTGATATGTGCGTTTTTCCTTCACAAAGTTCAGTCCGTTCCAAACCGAGTTATCTTTCATTGCTGTGCCAAAGACGTCATCGTCTGGCTGTGTAATATAAATGAAGTTACTGTCCTTCACATCGGTTAAGGATTCAATACCTACTGTAGAGAAGCCATAGTTCTCAACTTTGTCCGGCTGCCAGTCGTTAACCAGTCCGATTTTGTCCAATGTACCAATCACAACCGAGTTATCGGTAAACATACGCAGGCTGACTGCATTTTGATATGTGAACGCTTGTGTCAGTGCAAAGTTGAAGTTTTCTTTACCCGCAGCAGCCAGTTTTTCTTTGACTTCTACATAGTGTTGATCGAGATCACTAAGAACTTGCTTCGCTTTGTCTTCTTTACCGAGAGCTGTTGCAATGGTATTAAAAATTTCTGTCATTTTGTCATAATTATAGCCATCGCCATCATACGGATCGAATTCAATGGTTGGTGCAATAGCATTAAGCTGATCGTAGACCGCATTATTATTATCTGCGTTAGCAATGATCAGATCCGGCTTCAATGCAGCAATAGCTTCCAGATTCGGCTCACCGCGTGTTCCGATATCCGTTACACTGTCATCCAGTGCTGCCTCGGATGTTACCCACACTTTATAGTTAGCGTTATCTGCATTACCTACTGGCTGAACCCCCAGGGCAACGACATCTTCCGTATATGTCCATTCAAGCGTAACGACACGTTCTGCTGGCTTGTCCAGCTTAAGCTCTCCACGTTTATGCTTCACGGTAACAGGACCTGCTGTCTCTTCAGCCGGAGCACTACCGGAGTCACTACCTTGACTTGTATCTGTTGTAGTCGTGGTTTTACCACAACCCGCCAAAACTAGCACAAAGGCCAGCATGATCAACAGTCCATTCAACCCTTTTTTCATATCTGTATCTCCCCTGTTTGTATGTATTTATATGATAACAATTATCATTATCACTATTGGATTATGCCGTAGGAATGGATTTTTGTCAATGCAAAGTACCTTATTCCAATTCTTTTATGAAATAAAAAAGGAAAGGGATAGCTCAAAAGCCATCCTTCCCTTCCATTGATTGCTGTTTGCATTAACTCAACTGCATCGTAGTGATGCATGTATTATCATTTTCATATGTAGACAATTGCGTTTCTGCAACCTTCCCATCTCGAACAATACGAATCAGATAGCTTCTGTCTCTTGGCACCCAAAAGTCCATAAATCCGTTCGCACCAGACTTAATCACTGCATCTTTCATAAAAGTGTTGCCTTGAGAATCGTGAATGGTAACGCTAAATTCCTTATTGCTCATTTCCCCCTGACAACCGGTCAAGCTATGAATTGCACAGGGATGGGTCTGGTCCACATAGGGTGCAATGGAAAGGAAAAATTCATTTTCAGGCAAATCATATGTAGTGGTCTTTTTATCTTGATCGGTTACGATTAACTGTTTGGCATTGATGGAGGCAGATTCCGGTGTCTCTTTTCCTGTGCTGATATCTTCCACCAATTTTCGGATGTTGGGCGCACTGGCTGTGCCCGCTTCATCCTTACCCGTATTGCTTGCAAACAGATAGGTTCCGATTACAATCACAACTGCGACACTTGCAATGATCCACATTTGTTTCTTCATCTGGAGGCCATCTCCTCGTCCGTTTTCCTTAAGTATAATTCATTACATACGATTCTGGACTTAAACGGTATGCATTTCACCAGATATACACATATACGTCTGATTCGGATGACTATAATGGACACGTCAACCAAAAAAGAAGCAAGCAGGTCACATATTGTGTGATCTGTGTGCTTCTTTCATCGTTTGGGGAGAATGAGACTACTTCACAGCAGCAGCGGTTGTGTTCACTCGCAATTGCTCATTCAATTTCAGAACATTTTCGATGCGAAAAATTTTACCACCGCGTGTATCTTCTTTTATGCTAGGGCGCATAGGTACCATGTTAACTCACCTCCTTTCAAATAATTTTAATAAGCTCAATGCGTTAAACAGCTGTTTTAATTTTCAGATAAACCAACAATGAATCCAGCTCTGCCGTATACACATGTTCTGTTCTTCCGTTACGCTCCTGTGTATCCGTGTGTGTGGAAAACTTGCTGTATAACCTGTTAATGTAACGGTTATTAGCCACGGCGTGAAATTGTAACGTTTGAATCTCGTCATTTTCCTGACAGATCTGTAGCACCAGATCACGGAAGCCGGCGAAAAATACTCTGCTGCTGCGATGTGGCTTCGCCAGCATGACCGAATCAATAAAAGCCGTCTGTCGATCTTCGGTATAACGATACTGCCCGAAACCACCCAATCGCCCCTGCTCATCATCAAGCAACAACAGGCGAGAGTGCAGCAAGGTACTGATGAGATGCAACAATGCGTCATGCAACATGTATTGTTCATCAAACTCCTCGCTGTTTGCCAGATAAAAATGAGCAAACCGGGCATAGTCTGCATCCTGCAATACTTCATGAGATTTGGCTTGCAGCATCATGGTGTGACCTCCTTATCACGAGATCCCTTCACCCTTGACACTCGATGAAAAGAGGAAAGGTATGCCCGAAGTTCAGAAAGGTATATTGCATAAGCGTCTATAGATCCTCCATATTCACTTTCTGTGCCTCCGATTCGCTTTGCAAATTTGGAGAACAGTCTTTGGTTAATCCGATCTTTAACAGCCCAAAAGCGCATTTCCTGAACCGATTCTATCTCTTCTTGTTCGTCAATATGTTGGAGAAGGAACTGCAAAGCTTCTACCATAAGTCTGCTTCCACGATACTCTTCCTTTATGAAGGCTACTTGGAGCTGAATGACATGACGATCCTCGTAATCATGCTCCCCTGTGCCATGGATATAACCCAGTGCTCCTGCGATTTCATCCTGATCATCAAAACACAAAATCGCTCCACCTCCCATCAACAGTGGACTGGATATATAGCTGAGTGTGACCGGAAAGTTATATGGCATATTCAGTTCCTTGTAATGAGCCAGCAAAAAATCCATATAACGATGCTGGTACATATAGGTCGAACAGATGGAGAAGTAACGACTCATGAACATGCTTCCTTTCTGTTGCCGGGACTTTCTCCCTAAAGATGATGTGGTCTATTGTACTTAGGTTAGTTTAAGTTTTGTTTAAGTCCGGGATAATTCGTCAAATTTCTTCTTTCTGCAAACGGAGGATCACTCTATAATATAGTTAACCTATCCTAGCCCTAGCCGGAGGTCACCCTAGATGAAGCTTATGAATTCCGTTCGTGGCCACATTGGAAAGCAACCATTGCTATTCACCATCCTGTTCGTTCTTGTAATCACTATAGTGCTCCTCGTCACCCTTGCGACCAATTCTACCAATACCTCAGCTGCAGCTGAGTCCACTCCCCTCCATACTTCCAGGAATGGAGTTCTTGATCTGTCCCGTTGGTCTGGTTCGACCACTTCTGTCATGCCTCTGGATGGAGAATGGGAATTTTACTGGCAGCAACTGCTGGAACCCATTGATTTTCACTCTTCTTCCACACCTGAGCCTTCACCGACCTTCGAACAAGTGCCGGAAGCTTGGACAACGTATCGCATGGCAAATGATCAAGTCCTCCCCAACAGGGGTTATGCGACCTATAGACTCCGCCTTTTACTTCCTGATGAGACGATAAAAGGATCTACACTTGCCATCTATCCCAAAAGTATCGCCTCGGCCTACCGAATCTGGATTAACGGGCAATTTAAGGGCGGTCATGGTATCGTCGGGACCAGCCTTTCCAATGAGAAAGCAAAGAGCTTTCCCAACGTTATCTATTTTGAAACTGAATCAAAATGGAATGAAATCATCATTCAAGTCTCCAACTTCTCTCAAAGGAATGCGGGTATCTGGCAGAGCATGGAGCTTGGAACAGCGGAAAGTATCTCCTGGATCCGTCTATTACGTGTATCAGCACAGTCATGTATCGTTGGAATTTTTCTAGTTATGGCATTATATTATGGTCTTGTGTATCTCAACCGAAAAAAAGAGATATCGGCCCTGTTATACAGTATGCTCTGCCTGTCTGTTGGAGTACGCACGGTGGTTCTTGGCGAATCGACTGCCCTCTACCTGATTCCTGACATGCCATGGGAATGGGCAGTAAAAGCCGAATACATATCTGTTGCCACGACCGCTTTACTATTAATTCTGTTCATTAATAGAGAACACCCTAAGGAATCCATACCTTGGATATCCAAAATAGCAGGATTCATCCTGCCTTGCTTCATTTTGTTGTTTCTCCTGACACCTGCCCGCGTGTATACGTACTATTTAACACCTTTTGCCTGGGGGGTGCTGTTTCCGTCGTTGGTTTATACGCTATGTATGTATGTCAAGTCAGTCTTTAGACGAAAAAAAGGTTCCGTAATAAGCATGATTGGTTTTTTATTTTTCATGGCTTTTGCCTTAAATGATATGTTATTTTATACGGTTCACTTGCCCACAGAGGATATGCTCTCTGTTGGATTGCTCATCTTTTTATTAACACAAGCGTATAATCTGAGTTCTCGCTTCTCCAGCGCATTACAGCAAAAAGAACTTCTGTCATCCAAGCTTCAACAAACGAACCAGCAGCTGGAACGAACCGTAGAGGAACGAACACGTTCATTGCAACAAAGTAATGGAGAGCTTCAGCAAGCCAATCAAAAAATGGCTGAGTTCGAATTATTTCGTGTTCGACTGCTGTCCAATATATCTCATGAATTGAGCACACCCATCACATCCATCAAAGGGTTCGCCAAAGCACTGAGGGATGGTATTATCACTACAGAGGCACCAAAGTATATTAACCGAATCTATACACGCTCTCTGCTTTTGGAACGCATGATTCACGATCTGATTGAACTAACGAAGTTGGAGACCAACCAGATCCAGTTTCATATGCAGGACGTACATCTGCTGTCATTCGTGCAGGAGCTGTTTCAGAAATACGAATGGGAAGTGGAGGAACAGGGGATTCATTACCGCCTCGAACTTCCTGAAGAACCCGAATCGCAGTTGTGGAGGGCACAGTTGGATCCAATACGGATTGAACAAGTCCTGTCTAATCTCATCTCTAATGCGCTGAGGTTTACCCCGCCTTCAGGAACAATACAATTGCGTCTATCTCTTGAAGAAACACCTCAAACCGAAACCGGGTTCACAGCATGGATGTACGTTAAGGATACGGGTATTGGCATTCCACCCGAATGGCATGAACAGATCTTTGAACGATTTGGACAGGCTCAACAACAACAACAACAACAACAACCGGATCGAGATCATAAAGGTTCTGGATTGGGGCTCGCCATTTGCAAAGAGATTATGTACTATCATAACGGACATATTGGTGTAACCAGTGAGCAGGGCTCCGGCAGTGAATTTTCTATTCAACTGCCCGCATGGAAAGGGGGGTGACTTTGAACATGGCTTACATAAAGAAGAATCAGCGTATACTTATTGTGGAAGATGACACAGATATCGCGGAGCTGGTCATGATCTATTTGCAAAACCAGGGTTATGAGTCTTATACCGCCCAAACTCTCCAGCATGCGACTGTTCTGCTTGAAGAACGAGTTCCGGATCTGATTCTATGCGATATCATGCTGCCAGATGGAAACGGAACAACGTGGGTTCAAAGCGTCAAACGAAGCACAGAACTACCCATCATCTTTCTTAGCAGCCGGCAGGAAACGGAAGATATCATTCAGGGGCTGGAACTTGGGGATGATTATATCACCAAGCCATTCGATCCGGATATTATGGTCGCCAGAGTAAAAGCGCAACTTAGGCGTTCGATCACGAAGACCAGCACCTCGGCAATTGCCAAAGACACTGTATATCGTGACGGCTGGCTAGATTTGCACTTTGGTCATTTTGAAGTCAGGGTAGACAGCAAGCTCATCAGCCTGCCTGCCAAAGAACTTCAGCTTCTTTTCCTCATTGCAAGTCGTCCGGGGCATGTGTACAGCACAGAATACTTGTTTGAACGCATATGGGGGCTGGATAACTGGAGTGACGTTCGAACCGTTATGGTCCATATTCATAACCTCAGACGCAAAATCGAGAATCCTTCCAGCTCCCATCGTTACATAACAACTGTACGGGGGATGGGCTATAAATTTCAGACACGGCTGAATTAATAAATTCGTCACTCATAATAAAAAGAGCCTGCACCTTCGGGTGTGGGCTCTTGATTTTTAGCCTATCCTGTTTTTACTTCCTCTCCCTGCCTGCCAATTCACAAGTAATCCGGACACACAGAAGGCAATAACCATACCTATACAGGTATGCAGCACATTCAATGAATCGGTTTCCATGAAAAACGGAATTCCTAGCAAACTGACAGATTCACTAAATACGAATGATTTTACAGATACAAGACCATAATACAGTCCACCTGCGGCACCCCCAAGCAGTGCTGCATAAAAAGAAGCTTTTTTTCTGATATTCACGGCATACATGGCAGGCTCCGGCACCCCCAAAAGAGCTGTTCCCGTTGCCCAGAAAGCCAGTCTTCTGAACTCAGGTTGTTTGCTGCGAAGCCCGGAAGCAAATGCTGCACCCGCTTGTGCAACATAGGCAACAATCATCGCTGGGAAGATAATGGAGTATCCATTAATCATCAATTCATTAATTATGATGGGAACGAGCCAGTAATGTAATCCAGCAAGCAAGAGCAGCGAAAAAGTTGCACCGAGCAGGACAATGGCCACAATGGGCGCATCATCAAGCAGTGAGTTCATAGCACCCGGCATCTGATCTTGAATCCATGTCCCCAGTGGACCAAGCACCATCAGGATCAGTGGCACCAGAACTCCCAACGTTAACACTGGAGTAAGAATTCCCTGAAGCACTCCGGGACTAATGCGTCCAACTGCCTTTTCCATATAGGACGCTGCTAAGATCGTCAAAAACATCCAGAGAGAAGCCGAAAGAAAAGCCGGCTGTGATACCATGGGTACTCCCATAAAGTGAACTTGACCTTCACTTGCCAGTAAGTAGCTTAACTGCGGGTGAAACATCAATCCGCCGATGCTTGCAGCAACATATATATTACTCTTTAACCGATACGCCGTACTAACTGCTACCAGAATCGGCAGAAGGTAAAATGCACTGTCTCCTATGGATTTAAATATCGTAAAGGTCTGACTATCCATCAGCGTGGAAGAATCCGCAGAACTGTATGTATTGATTAACGTAATAATAATGAGCAGGATCTTAATCACAGCCGCTCCGAGAATCGCAGGCATCAAGGGCCTGAACACATCGGAAACAAAGTGTAAGATCGAAAATCGGTTCTTCTTTGCGTGTCCTGCTTCCTGCAGTGCTCTCCCTTCCGTTTCCCCCACGCCCATACTCAGTAACGTGTTGCAGATCAGGGAAGATTCATCCTTTATTGCCAGATGGCAATGATTACCAGTTACCCGAATATCTGCCACATAGTCTGTGGAGGCAAGAACCGACATGTTCAATTGTGTACTGTCCTTCAGTACCAGCGTCGTTGTGCCCTTATCATGTTCTACGAACCTGATGTTCTCCTTGCCACCTGCGAGTTTCAACCAATCTTCAATCTGTGTGTTATGCATTATGTACAATCTCCTCGTGTTACGGTAAACCCGTGTTTTGTGATGTGTTATGATCTAATGTGCTTCTATCTATATACACATTTCCACGAAAAAACTTCAATAGGATAAAAAAACTAATTTCCCTTACATTGCATGTTTATTTACACAAGGTATATTGACCTATGACATCGTTACGTAGCAAAAAAGCCTGCAAAAGCGCAGGCTCCTATTATATCTTCTATAAATTTCATCCATCCTATGACAGTGCCAACATCGCGTTCATATCTTCTTCTGCTGTTGTAATTAACTTCAGACCAAACATATCCACGAGTACATCCAAGACACCTTCCGATATGAACTCAGGCGGTTTTGGTCCAATCCGAATGTCCTGAATGCCAAGGCTGAACAGGCCAAGCAGGATCGCAACTGCTTTTTGCTCAAACCAGGACAGCACAATACTGACAGGTAACTCGTTCACGGTACACCCAAAAGCATCCGCCAAAGCCATTGCAATTTTCACCGTTGAACCGGAATTGTTGCATTGACCCAGATCGATATAACGCGGTATACCCGTGTCTCCAACCGTACCATAATCCACATCATTGAAGCGGAACTTACCACAGGATGTCGTCAGAATTACAGTATCATTAGGCAAAGATGTCGCGAGTTCACGATAGTAGTTGCCACCTTTGCCTGGCGCATCACAACCTGCAATAACGAAGAATCGACGGATATGGCCGTCTTTTACCGCCTGAATAATCTCGGGCGCAAGCCCAATGACCGTCTCATGATGGTATCCTGTCGTTAAGACTTGCTCCGATTGTACATCAGCCGCAGGCAGTGACAATGCGCGTTCAATTAGAGGTGAGAAGTCGTCATTCATAATTTTGGCAACACCCTCCAGACCCGCCACTTCGTAGGAGAAAAAGCGGTCTGCATATGTGCCTTTGATCGGCATGACACAGTTGGTTGTTGCAAGAATAGCACCCGGGAATTGTTCGAAAAGTCTTCTTTGATCGTACCAGGCTTTGCCGATATTGCCCTTGAGATGGGCGTATTTCTTCAGCGCCGGATAACCGTGCGCAGGCAACATTTCCGAGTGGGTATAGATGTTGATTCCTTTCCCTTCAGTTTGACGCAGCAACTCCTCCAATGCATACAGATTATGCCCAGTTACCACGATGCACTGTCCTTCGATCTGATTCTGACTAACCGTAATCGGTTGCGGTACACCAAAGCGGTCCGTGTGCGCACGATCCAGCACGTCCATAATGCGGATTGCTGCATTGCCGACTTTCATCGCCATCTCCAGATGTTCCTGTACATTAAAATTCGAGTTCGTTAATGTCATATATAATGCCTCATGTGTAATCCGATCCACCTCAGGATCAGAATATCCCAACTGGCGTGCATGTGTCGCATACGCAGCGATGCCTTTTAACGCAAAAATCATCGTGTCCTGCAAACTTGCGATTGTTTCGTTTTTGCCGCATACCCCTACCACGGTACACCCGCCACTCGGCGTCTGTTCGCACTGATAACAAAACATATGGTTTCCCCTCCAAACTTAGATTAAACGCAGTTCGTTATGGAATAGCGTAACAGACCCTGATATGAGCTAGTGTGATGGTGCACACAGTTTCTGATCCAACATCTATATATGGTTCTCTTGACTTTCATCCAAACTGGAAATAATAACATTCAAAAAAAGGCATATCTCGGATCATTATGAAAAATACTGTGTACAGCTAAAAAACGTATATATCCATAATCTTAAAAAAATACGAAAATGAAACGATTCTAGATTTTGCCCGTAAGGGTAATACACAGAGAAATCTAATATTCAAGGAGCTGGTCAATTGCAACATTACAGACACAGTGCGGAGGAAACCCTTCAGGATGTACAGAGTTCCTCCAAGGGACTTACGACCTCCGAAGCTGCCAAGAGAATTGAAACGGAAGGATATAACGAGTTAAAAGGTAAAGATGCAACACCAGTCTGGAAACTGTTCCTCGAAAATTTCAAAGATCCAATGGTCATCGTGCTGCTGATTGCAGCCGCGGTACAGGTTGTTCTTGGACACCTGATTGAATCGTTGATCATTTTCCTGGTTATTTTGCTCAACGCGGTGATCAGTGTAGTGCAGACCAAAAAAGCCGAGAGTTCGCTTGACGCGCTGAAACAAATGTCTGCACCCGAAGCCAAAGTCATTCGTGACGGGCAGAAAAAGACCATTCCAGCGAGGGAACTTGTTCCCGGTGATATTGTTATGCTGGATGCAGGTGATTATGTCCCGGCAGACGGGCGTATCCTGGAATCAGGAAGTCTGAAGATCAACGAAGGCATGTTGACCGGAGAATCCGAAGCTGCGGAGAAACACGCCGATACCATCCCGGATGAAGCTCCAATCGGAGATCGTCGCAATATGGCCTTCAGTGGCTCACTGGTCGTATATGGACGGGGTATGCTTGTCATTACAGGTACGGCTCTCAAAACCGAAATCGGCAAGATTGCTGAATTGATTGAAAATGCCGAAGCCAAGAACACGCCATTACAGCGCAAGTTGGAATCATTCAGCAAAAAACTGGGCTTTTTCATCCTGGGCTTGTCGATTCTCATCTTTGGCATTGAAGCCGGTCGTGTATGGTTGACCGAAGGTACGGAGAATATCGGACCTTCCATCGTAAATGCATTGATGTTTGCTGTAGCTGTTGCAGTTGCTGCCATTCCTGAGGCGTTATCCTCCATTGTGACCATCGTATTGTCACTCGGAACAAATAAGATGGCCAAACAACATGCGATCATTCGCAGACTGCCTGCCGTTGAGGCGCTCGGCTCTGCCAGTATCATCTGTACGGATAAAACAGGAACACTAACTCAGAATAAGATGACTGTCGTTGATTATTACATTCCCCATGGCACCAAGGACGAATTCCCCGATGATCCCGATCAGTGGTCGGAAGAGGAACGACGTCTGTTACATATTGCAGTGCTCTGCAATGATTCGAATATTAACCAGGAAGGCAAGGAATTGGGCGATCCCACCGAAGTGGCCCTCATTGCCTTCAGCAACCGGGTGAACAAGGATTACAATGAAATCCGTGACCAGTTCCCGCGTGAAGCTGAGCTTCCTTTTGACTCGGATCGAAAGCTCATGAGTACGGTGCATACCTTTGAGGGACAGACGGCTTTGCTGACCAAAGGTGGACCGGATGTGCTGTTCAGTCGCTGTAGTCATGTGTTTATCAACGGTGAGGTTCAGCCCCTCACACCCGAGATTCGCACACAGTTTGAAGAAAAAAATGAGGCCTTCTCCAAACGTGCCTTCCGTGTGCTGGCCTACGCGTACAAAAAATTCGATGATAAAAACCAGGTCACCATTGATGACGAGCATGATCTGACACTTGTTGGCCTGACAGCGATGATTGACCCACCGCGTGAAGCGGTATATGGCTCTATTGAAGAGTCCAAAAAAGCGGGCATTCGCACCATCATGATCACCGGAGATCACAAAACGACGGCTCAGGCGATCGGTGTGGATATCGGCCTTGCCGAACCGGATGACCTCGCCATTACCGGTGCTGAACTGGACAAAATGTCTGATGAAGAGCTGGATCAACAACTTGAACACATCTCGGTTTACGCAAGGGTATCTCCTGAAAACAAAATCCGGATTGTTCGTGCTTGGCAGCGTAAAGGCAAAGTGGCAGCCATGACCGGAGATGGAGTTAATGACGCACCTGCGCTGAAACAGGCCGATATCGGTGTAGCGATGGGTAGTGGAACAGATGTCGCCAAGGATGCGGCTGCCATGATTCTGACGGATGATAACTTTGTCTCCATCGTGAATGCGGTCAGTGTTGGACGAATGGTATTTGATAATATCAAAAAAGCCATCGCATACCTGTTTGCCGGTAACCTCGGTGCCATTATCGCCATTTTGTTTGCCTTGATCGTCGGCTGGGTTAATCCATTTACTGCCCTTCAGCTACTGTTCATTAATCTAGTGAACGACTCCCTGCCAGCCATTGCTTTGGGGACAGAGAAACCCGAGCCAGATGTCATGCGGCGTAAACCACGTGATATTAACGAAGGCATCTTCGCAGGCGGAACCCTGCAAGCGGTCATTACGCGTGGTGTCCTGATCGGTGCGGCTGTAATCGTCTCCCAATATATCGGGCTGGGCATCTCGGAGGAAATCAGCGTAGCTATGGCCTTCACCACCTTGATTCTGGCACGCAGTCTGCAAACATTTGCAGCACGTTCCAACACACAGACCATCTTCCAGGTGGGCTTCATGACCAATAAATTCGTGCTTGGCTCCATTCTGGTATGTCTCTGTCTCTATGCAATCACACTGATTCCAGGTGTTCGCGGCGTCTTCGCCATCCCTGATACATTCGGCTGGAATGAGTTCCTGATTGCAGGCGGACTTGCTCTTGCTGCCGTCATACTGATGGATGTCATCAAGTGGATTCGCAATCGCGGCAAACAAGTTACTGCGGCATAAGAACTGCAGATATCGTACGTATGCACAAACAGGCGCCCGTTATCGGAGCGCCTGTTTCTGTATCTAATCACCCCTGTTTTATGCCAAAAGCGATCCATCTTCCATCGATATCCTCGATCACAAACTCCTTGTTATTATAGTCTGTATGATTCAGGACACGTACGATTTTCACATCTGCATTGATCAATTCCTGTTGAAGCTCTTCCTGGTTTTGGGTAATAAAATATGCATCATATCCATAGCCATATAATTCTCTGTTGGGTATAACTTTCTGTCCATTGCTTTGGGTTAAAATAATCTCGGTAAGATCACGATACAGGCAGATATGAGGTTCCGCGGCATCCAGATATTCGACCACCCGAAAGCCCATCTTTTCTTCATAAAACTGCGCGGTTCGCTTCATATCAAGCGTCGGAAATACGCTATGGGACATTAATAATACATGAGTCATGGTATAATCTCCTTCATTTTCAACATGCTAATTACTTACATATCTAGTTACCTAACCGCTGATCCATCTGCTTATGTATGTTCAATGATCATTTTAGTTAAATTCAGGAAATCCGTCTATTGTTTATTATTAATATCTTTCTATGCTCATCACATCCGAATGAATTAGTATGACATTATTGCCATATTATAAATTTAGGTGTAAAATGATATATTGCTTTTCATCAAATATCTATTAAAGATTCTATCCGAATTCATATTCATACCCAAGACAGGAATGGTACCGTGAAAGATAAAATTGTCATGCCACTCTGGACATGCTGTCTGTTCATCGTTGTGATGAATACCACCATGTTCAATGTTTCTTTGCCAGTCATTATTCATGATCTTCAGATTACATCAGATCTGGGGTCTTGGGTTATCTCAAGTTATTCGATTGGTTACGCCTTGTCGACGGTGATTTACAGTCGATTGTCAGACCGTATTCCGGTACGCAAACTGTTAACAGTCGGGCTTCTGATTCTGGGGTTATCTTCATTGCTCGGATTGTTCGCGCATAACTTCGCGATCTTGTTGCTGACACGCATTCTGCAATCTGCAGGTGCAGGAGTTATGGCCGGGCTGGGTCTCGTCATTGCAAGTCGTTACATACCAGTGGAACGGCGCGGAGCTGCCATCGCACTCATCTCATCAGGTAGCGCCATGGCTTTTGGACTTGGCCCCATTGTCGGCGGACTCATTAGTGAGTACTGGGGCTGGAACGGACTTTTTGCCATAACCGTGCTTGTCCTGCTCGCCCTGCCTGTATTGCTCTATTTTCTCCCCCGTGAATCCATCAAAACAGATCAGCCGTTCGATGTTATTGGTGCCATACTAACCGTCATTAACGCCACTACACTTCTCGTCGCAATCACCCAGCAATCCTGGTTCTGGTTTGCCATCGGCGTTATCTCTCTTATTGCACACCTCTTGTATATTCGGAAAGCGAGTCTTCCGTTTGTGAATCCACAAGTGTTCCAAACGCCAGGATACACCCGGTTAATCCTTATCGGATTCTGCGTGCTGGTGGTGAATCTGGGCAATCTGTTTTTGATGCCGCTTGTGCTTGCTGATCTATATGGTCGCTCTTCACTCGCCATTGGTTTGCTGATTGCTCCTGGAGCTATTGTTGCAGCATTCTGCACCCGTTTCGTTGGACGCTGGATCGACCGTTATGGCAATATGCGATTTATGATCATCGGACACATTCTGCTCGCAGCAGTGCTTGCTCTATTCATGCTCGGACTGGACCAATCCGCCCTGATCATTACCAGTGGTTATCTCTTTTTCTCACCGGCACTGTCAGCCTCCATGGCTTCACTGAATAATGAAGCGTCACGTGTGCTGCCCAAAGCGCAAATCGGTTCCGGTATGGGCATGTTACAACTGATTCAATTCTTCGGTGGTTCGGTGTCTGTAGCCGTGTGTGGACTAATGCTACACAGCATTCCGGGAGTCTCAGTCGAGGAAGCTTATCATGTGGTGTATGCTTGTCTGTTGCTCATCTGCGTTGTTTCACTCGGATTGACCGTCTGGCATAGCAGAGCTTCACGCTCAGGCATTAAATCGGTTACATTGGACAATTGATAATTGAGGTTTAAAGTTCAGAACAAAAAGGCCCGCGCCAAGCGCGAACCTTTTTTAGTTTGGAACAGAAATGCCGTTTTTTTTTTAAAAGTAGATCACTCAATGAACTTGAACTTACCTGTTAATTTCCTGATTTCGTCCTACAGCAGCATGCCAACTATTTCCCGTCCAGTGCGAACTTCCAGGCCTCCATTATGCTAATTGGGGCTTTACTACTGCTCTCGCCGTCACCTTCCTGCGTCCAAAGTGGTGGGTAATACGCAAATACTTGTCCTGTCTGGAGCTGAGACATATCCTCTTGCCAGCCTTTCCAGCGAAAGGTCCGATAGAACTGCTCCAGATCGCCATTCGCCAGCCAGTTGATGAAACCTGAATATGCCAGTTCTGTCGATTCCCATTCGAGTGTATCCGGTGCAAAATAATATATGTGTCCCGTGCGGCCATACTTGCCTGTATCCAGTCCGAAGAAACCGCCTGCCGCATCATATGCAACGACCATCATACCTTCCAGCACATCTACCCAAGGTTGCTCACTTACACCATTCCAACTGGTGAGACTCCCCGATGTACTGTCACCACCCGCACCAAGCAGCGTGATCCAGCCATGGTCGAGTACAATACCTTCTGTCTCATAAGCAACAGCCCCCAAATAGGATTTGGTGCTTATTTGCAGACGATAGAGGGTATCCTCTCCAGCCTCTTGTTTTGCTGGAACATACACATATGTATTTTGCCCACTATCCAGGAGTTCTTTGAGTTCTTCCCATGCGTGATTCTCCCGATCTACTAATTCAGCTATCGTTAATGTATTCATGAGCAGTCTCCTCGCTGATTTTATAAGAGCATATCATGGGTTATTAACCCGTTCAAATCTGCTATAATCGATCTTCAAAGCTAAATTCAAGGGGGAAACGATTTGATTCGCGTAGTTATACTTATGATTCCGATTCTGATGTTGCTCGTATCCGGTTGTCAGAATCATACATCTTCCATGAAGGACCCCGTTTCTGTTCAAAAGTCTGATCCCCAGGTCATCCATTACATATCACCGCAAGGAAACGACTCCAATAAAGGCACCATTCAATCTCCTTGGAAAACGTTGCAGCACGCAGCCGACCATGCTTCGCCAGGAAGCACGATTTATTTGCGTGAAGGTGTCTATCATCAGAAAGTCAAAATCACCCGGAGCGGTAATTCTTCCGCTAATCCAACCCTATTTTCAAGTTATCCTCAGGAGCAGGTTATCATTAATGGTAAAGGTTTATCTGTCCGGGGCATTGAAGGGTTAATTGAAATTGAAAATGCCAGTTATATCACGATTCAAAATCTCGAAATTCGTAATTTCACAACCACACTTGGGGGCCAAGTTCCAACCGGGATTTATGTCCACGGAGCAGGTGAGCATATTCAGCTGTTAGGCAACACCATACACGCGATCGCTAGTTACGCAACTCCTGAAGGTCCCGATTTGCGGGGCAGGGATGCCCACGGTATTGCCATATATGGCACAGAGCACCCTCAAGCTTTACGCGATATCATCATCAAGGATAATGAATTGTATGATCTTACACTTGGTTCAAGCGAGTCACTCGCAGTCAACGGTAATGTTGATACCTTTGCCATCCAGGACAATATCATCCATGATTCCGATAATATTGGTATTGATCTGATCGGGTACGAGGGTACGTCCGAGGACGACACGTACGATCAGGCCCGGAACGGCATTGTACGAGGTAACGAAGTATACGATATTACGTCCAATAACAATCCCTCCTACGGTACAGACCTGCCCAATGAGACCAACTCGGCCGGCGGCATCTATGTAGATGGCGGGAAAGATCATATCATCGACCAGAACCGGGTATATCGGAGCGATATCGGAATTGAGATTGCCTCAGAGCATGCCGGACGTTCAACCAGCAACATTACCGTGCGTGATAACCTGATTTATTCCAACAGATTGACGGGCATTGCCATGGGAGGTTATGACGAGGAACGAGGAGCTACCGAGGATAGCAAGATTATGTACAATACGCTTGTGGGAAATGATACGCTGAATGCAGGCAATGGACAGTTATTCATGCAATCACGGACAATGAACAATACATTCATGCGTAACATTCTCGTATCGAGCAGCTCGGAAGTACTGATATACAACGAATATACTAGCAATACCGGCAATGTGTTTGACCATAATGTCTATTACTCACCAGGTGAGAAGGAAGACGCCCTGTGGGTTTGGAAAAATAAAGCCTACTCCGGCATCGCCGCCTATATCAAGGGATCTGGCAATGATGCCCACTCCATATATGTGAACCCGGCTTTTATGGATGAACCCAACAAAGATTTTCGTCCTCAGGCGAACTCTCCGGCGAAGGCGTATGGTTATCTTGCACCACGGTAAATTAACCCTAAGTCTGCCACCTCAACTTAGTCAATCTGTTTCACACAAATAAAAGGAGCTTGTGCATTCGGGATCATCTCCCTCATCATGCACAGGCTCCTTTTGGCTTTCTTTTGATGCAAACTAATTCTTAACTTCTTACCATCTGAGCTGCATGTGTCACCCGGTTTCGTCCTCCGGTTTTGGAGGCATACAGGGCGTTGTCCGCTCTTTGGAACAAGGTCTGTTCCGTATCTTCCTCGACTACAGTGGCAGCACCAATACTCACAGTAATGTTATATTCACCCCAGTCGGCTGAAGCAACCTGTGAACGATATTCCTCTGCGATGCCACTCGCTTGCTCCTCTTCACAATCCGAAAGAATGATGACAAATTCCTCTCCGCCGTAACGTGCCACCACATCCGTACCTCGTGATACCGATTGGAGCAGCCCCGCGAGATTACCGAGCACCAGATCTCCTATCGGATGTCCGTACGTATCATTAATACTTTTGAAATGATCAATGTCCACAACCAGAAGAGAGAAATGACGTTGCTTCTCCTGGAATAGCAATAGTTTCCCAGCCATTTTCTCCTGAAAGAACCTGCGGTTCTTCAATCCTGTCAACAAATCGGTGGAGGCCAGTGTCTCCAACTGATCATTCACTTTGATTAACGCCTGCTCTTTAATTTTATATTCCTCATGCAGTCGTTCAAGCTCCTTGTTCGCTTCTTGCGTCGCTTGATACAACTCTTGTAGCTTCGTTTTGGTATGCAAAATATCCTTCTCATGTTCGATTCGCTTACGCATGACTACAACGACACAATCTACCACGCTTTCCCCATTACGGGTCTGACGAACACCGTTAAGCAGAACGGGAACAGCCTGCTGATCACGGGTACGGAAACTAAAGTACATCTCGTCCACATGTCCATATAACTGGATGTAGGGATAGAAATACGTATGGAAAAACACCTTGTTGCTCACCGACATGGTGGATTCAATATGTTGCCCTATGAGCTCATCGCGTTTGTATCCAAGCATCGTAAGCAAAGTTTGATTCATCGACTGTACGACGCCCGAATCAGAGATAGAGAAGTATCCACAGGGCGCTGAATCTAGTTGGGTATCCATCAATAACAGCCTTTCTTCCGAATTTTATGCGCTCGTCAAATAATCCTTAATCATTCGGATCGTTTCTTCCGGTTGACTTAGATGTGGATAATGTCCCTTGGCCGTCATCTGTTGCAACCTGCTATTCTTCAGATGAGCGTGTAAATAATCCCCTACTTCAACCGGGGCAATACTGTCCTCAGAACACTGAAGAATCAACGTTGGTACAGTTGCCTGATCCAGATCAATACGACAGTCAGATAAAAACGTCACTTCGGCAAATTGTCTCGCAATATGCGGATCTCTGGAACAGAAGCTTTTCTCCAAGTCTTCCGCCAGATCTTTCCGTTCCGGATTGTTCATCACAATCGGTGCCAGATAACTTGCCCAGCCTATAAAATTCATCTGCATCATCTCAAGCAATTCATCGATATCATTCCGATCAAAACCTCCATAATAACTTGGAAGATCATTCACATAACGTGGAGAAGGCCCCAACATGACAATCTGTTTGAAATATTTGGGGTTCTGAATGGATGCCAGCATGCCGATCATACTGCTGACAGAATGACCGACAAATATGGTATCTCTTAATTCAAGTGCTTCCATAATTTCCAGCACATCCTGGGCGTACCCTTCAAGGTTGTTATATTTAACAGCATCATAATAGTTGATTTGAGATTCGCCAGATCCAACATAATCAAACAAAATTACACGATAGTTTTCGCTAAAAGCAGGGACGATGTAACGCCACATATCCTGATCACATCCAAAACCATGGGCAAATACAATCGTTTGGCTACCCGAGCCAAGCACTTTAACATTATTTCTAACAAGCACATCAATCGTCATTTCATATCACCTCTCTGAGGTAGTACTCTCTCGAATCATTTTATCTGATTATTATATCGGAAAATGTTGGGATATGGATTAAAAATTATTAATTACTTCTCTCATCCACCAAAAATCATGAACCCCTGCTCTGAATACGGACTTTACAATCTGACCATCGTCAGGTAAAATCAGTTCAACATGTCGCGCGACAGAGATCAACATTACGGAGGAAAACCATGATTACTTCAACACACAGCCCAACTCCTCAGCAACTCTGGGGTAGATCATTCCTATTTATCATGTTAGCCAACGCATTATTGTTTATGGCATTTGAGATGTTGCTTCCCACCTTGCCCTTGTTTGTCTCAAGCCTGGGTGGTGAAGCCTCCCAAATCGGGCTTGTTACCGGCGTATTTATGTTCTCTGCCATCTTGATTCGACCCTTCACTTCGGTTTTGGCAGCTCGAATAGATAAAAAATATCTATTAATTATCGGTATCACTATCTGTGCATTAATGACAGGCGCATACTACCTGTCGTCAGGTATTTGGATGATTCTTGTATTCCGAGTGATCCATGGATTCGGATTTGGTTTGGCAACGACATATTTTGCGACGATTGCTACAGAAAACATACCAAGAGATCGCAGGGGAGAAGGCATGGGGTATTTCGGCGTAGGGGAGACGGTCGCCATATCCATCGGTCCACTGATTGGAACCAGCCTGTTGTTTAGGTACGATTATCAGAGCCTGTTTATGGGAGGTATGTGCATTTTGCTGTTAGCTCTCCTGATGACAGTGTTTGTATCCAGAAAGCCGAAAACAGGAGGTAGTAGCGAGTCTATGCAAACTCATGTCCCTTCGGTGAAACTGATTGAAAAGAAGGTACTCTTCCCTTCCCTTCTCATTATGCTCGTTGGCATTGCAGCTGGTTCAATCATGTCTTTTGTGGCTTTATTTGCCGCCGAAAGAGGGTTCGAGAATATAGCCTGGTTTTTCTTCATCGTCGCCATCGCCAGCTTCGCCGTTCGACTGTTCTCGGGGAAAATGTTTGATCGATGGGGACCAGGTTCCGTGTTGTTGCCTTCTGCCGTGTTTGCAATCGCGGGGCTACTGGTTCTGATTATCGCCCAGAGTGATGTGCAATTCCTGATCGCTGGCGCGTTATACGGCTTTGGTTTTGGTGCCATATTCCCGGCGATTCAGACCTGGTGTGTGAATCTTGTAGAAGAACATGAGCATGAAAATGCGATGGCTTCCTTCTTTAATTTTTTTGACCTCGGAATTGGTGGGGGTTCGTTGATTCTGGGCGTGGTGGCTTCTGCATTTTCCTATACAGTGGTGTATGCTATCTCTATAGGCATTTTTGTGGTATATATCTTGTTATATTTGGTATACTCCCAAAAACAGCAGAGGTATACAGCACGCCAACTGGAGGTAGACATTGAGTAAAAAACGAATCAAGGAAATTGCCATTCAACATTTTAATCGTCTGGGTTACGAGGGGACCAAGATGGCGCAGATCGCCGAAGAGGCAGGCATTCGCAAGCAATCTCTGGCTTATCACTATTCATCCAAAAAAATGTTATTGCTGGAGTTATATGAGGAAGTCGTGCAGGAGGAACAACAGTTTGTACGCCAATTTTTCAGCGAGTCTGTTACCCAAACGCTGGATCAGCAGCTATATGCCTTTTTGCATGAACACAAAAATCGTTTCCTGACTCACCCAAACGTTGCTTTTATGTATATCCTTTCCTTTATCACGCCGCTGGAGGTGCATGATTTTGTGCTGGCCCAGTATCGAACGTACCTAGGGACACTGAAGGAAGAGCTGGCAGCCGTATTTACCAGACATTCCGATATACGCCTGAGTCCGGAAGAAGCCACTTTAGCCTTTGTCACCGTGATGGATGGACTGGATGTACAGCTCGTGTATGAGACACGGCAATCCTATGAACAAGCATTGGCGATCACCTGGAATGTCTTCTGGTCAGGCATCCAGCGTTAACGGATCAATTACGATCAGACTACACCAATAAGAGGGGCGTCCCACCAGCCATGTTAATGACTTTTGGGACAACCCCTCTATTTCTTTATTTCACAGTTAGGATCACACGTTGATAATGCTTCAACTGATGCTCTCCATCATCCTGTACTTCGGCAATAATATGAAGGGTATCACCTGATTTGGCATCGTCAGGAACGGTGAATGTCACCGCTTCGGTGTCACTGCCCTGCAATTTTATCGTATCCACCTGCTCATCCTTGGCAAGTTCACGATGCAATCCAAGTTGCAGATCACCCGCCATTTCCGGCTGAACTTTGTTCGGTGTTACTTTGGAATCCTCATAAGTGTCCGCTTCGAAATATCTCCACCACGTATACGTCAGTTGATCTCCATCCGGGTCTGTGCCTTCCGCGTGAAGAGTAACTTCCTCCCCGGGACTAACACTCAGATCCAGCCCTTCCTTAATCGTTAATGACGGATTATGGTTGGCACCTTCGTAAGTGTCTGCAACTGCCCAGTCTGCACGTGCTGCAAAATCATCCTGAATATCGTCAAACCATCTCATCAGAGAGTATTCGGCTTCATATCGTTTGGTGTATGGATCGTAATCAAGTACATTATTTCTAAACAGCTTGTCGTTCACAACCCCAAAGCGTCCACCCCAACCACCGTAGGAAGGGTCTTCCATACTGCGCAGCCCATTATCGATAAGATAAAAGAAGGAAGGAGAGTCACCCTCGGATATAAAATCGTACTTGTCATATTGCGGATTGTTCTTGAGATATTCAGCACTTCCCCGCTGTTCTTCGGCCAGTTCGCCTTCGATCATTTTGCCGTCACCCATCGATGCATACATATCCATCAGCTTGCCATGTCCGTTCAGAATATTCTTGACCATCCAGTCTCCATGAAGCTTACTGTTTACTTCTTCGGCATGCATCTTCCATGCATAGGCAAAATGCCAGAAGTTCGATTGGTCGTTGAGAATTCGGATATCCGGCCAATTCTTCGCAATATATTCGTTGTAGCTGTCATCCTGATCCAGAATGATGTAGAGGACCAGTTTGTCGCTGACTTTTTTGCGAATCGTATCCCACTCAGCCGTGCCCTTGTACTGTTCCTCAATCGATTTCAGCGCTCTGGCTGTGGTATTGGTGCCACCCCATGTCTGAACAATCAGGTCTCGGGAGTCATCATCGAGGAAAAGAGTTTCGAGGAATTCGGAACCTTCGGTTTCCTTCTCCATCTCCCCTTTATCGGAAATATTACCGATCTTGGTCATCGCTCGAAGCTGTTCCGGCTCCGGATAACCTTCCGCATGTTTGGACAAGTTCGGATAGATCTCGCCATAGGCATCGATCATGTCGTATACCCACTGTGTGCCTGTCCAGCGGAATGGTTGGATCCCCGCTTCCTTGTCTCCAGCATAATGATACACCGAGCTGGTTAGTACAATTCCGGCAAGGTCCATCTCATTCGAATATAAGAGGAAACGAATGACCGAGTTCATATCATCCACTTCACCGTCGGTTGTAATCACTGTTCTGCCTTTGGCAGCTTGGTTGTTTGCAGGTTCCTGAGTTTCATTTTCTGTCTGCTCTGTTGTCTGATTGGGTGTGTCAGTCGCGGTTTGTGGCGCTTTGGATGCGCATCCACTAATCACCAGGATTATACTGAGACAACCTGCGGCAAAACCGTTTAACCATTTTCTCTTGTTCATAATGCTCCCCTTTCTTCTGTACAGCGTGATGTTAGTGTTGGGCTGGATCAGTTTCTGCTTTCCTGTTCCTTAATATTGGCCTGAAAAATGCAAAAAAACCCGAACATCAACACGAATGGCACAAAGTCCACACATATTGATACTCAGGTTTTGCCTGCCCGAAGCAGTAACAATCCTTATTTGAGTGAAAGTATATCATGTTCATAAATAAATGTAAACGTATTCAAATGTTTTTTCGACATTTTTATTATAGTATAATGCTTATAACCAAGAATCAAACGAATCGGCCTGTTATTATATCAATGTTATTAGGAGGACTAGACATCATGCAACAACTGGATGCGGCCTTGAGCCGTCTTGTGGAACAGCAGGATTTATATAATGAAGTTTATGGACTTTTCAAAAATCATGATCTGCGTCCCCGCGAACAACATCACCAGCCGGAAGTGGATACACGAATATCTCTTTCTCCAGAACTTCAGTATCTGTACAGTCATTATGAAATGATGGATGCGGATGCGGAAGGTACACTCAAAATGAAAAATGCCGTCGAAATCGGTGATGCCGCACTGATTTCCTTTGTCGCACCTGAACATCTGCTTCGTCAGCAACTGGGATTCCGCTGGGTTGGCATGAATGAACCTTATGAGGAGTCCTCCACTTGGCCAAAAAATCACGTCGTCATCGCAAACTTTAACGATGATCCGTTAATTGTAGATGTGGAAGCACCAAACTCTCCCGTATATGCCGCTTTTACAGGTGGAGAACCAAACCGTGTTGCTGATTCGCTGTCAGACTTTTTCAGTGCACTAGCCATCCTGATTGAAGCGGCGCGCACCTATGGGGGAGAAGTAAAAGATGAAGAAACCTATGAAACCAAGCCTGAGTATCTTGAACATGTGGAACCGCTAATGAATGATCTGTTGGGAGAAGAATATACTGCACATCTTTTCGAGTATCTGTCATTTTGTTAAAACGGTAAATTGAAGAATTTGGAGGGGCGCCCATATGATCTATGTGGCTTTGCTACGAGGCATTAATGTAGGCGGGAACAATAAAATTAATATGAAACAGCTGAAAGAAACGTTTGAACAAGCAGGCATGCTGGATGTTGTTACCTATATCAACTCTGGCAATATTATTTTTGCCGATCATCAGGAACATGCCAATGCGAATGTGGAGATATCCCATGTGTTAGAACAGGCCATCGCCGCCGATTTTGGCTTACAGATCAGGGTAATGGTGCGGAATATGGATGAAATTCAATCCGTTATTCAGGCGCTGCCAGAAGAATGGGTTAATGATGACACAGCCAAAAGTGATGTGATGTTCCTCTGGGATGAGATCAATGAGCCCTCCGTGCTGGACCAGCTGCCCATCAAACCGGAAATCGGCACACTGATCTATGTTCCCGGAGCGATTTTATACTCAGTCAGCAGAGAAGATGCGTCCAAAAGTGGCATGAACAAGCTTGTGGGATCCAAAGTATATGCCTATATGACGGTTAGAAATGTGAATACCACACGTAAGATCTATGCCCTGATGCAAGCAACAGCAGAGAAATAACTCAACTGAGCAAAATAGATATTCAATTTTGTCTCATCTCGTCCAATTCATATGAAAAATAAAGCATGCAGAAAACATCCTTATGGATGTCACCTGCATGCTTTTCACCATGTTAGGAAACTATTTTTTCCACTGTGTATTAGTCAATTTGAATGCGTCTGCGAGATTGATCATCACCAGGTCGTTTTGGAATCTCGAGCTTCAGCACACCTTCTTCCAATTTGGCCTTAATGTGCTCCTCATCAATATGATCAACATAGAATCGCCGGATAAATTCGCCGGAACGGCGCTCCTGCCGTATGATTCGATTGGAGTCATCCTTCTGCTCCACTATATCATTGCGTTTGGCACGAATAATCAATTCATTACCTTGAACCTGAATGTCTATGTCCTCTTTGGCAATGCCCGGAAGCTCGGCTTCTACCGAATATTTGTCTTCTTCCTCACGAATGTCGGTCCGGAATGGCTGGGAGCCAGTTCCAAAAGGGGAGAGGAATGAGTTCTCAACCATGTCATTGAAGGATTTCAACATGTGTCCGAACGGGTCTTCATTTCGTTTACGAAACGGAATCAGATCAAACATGAAAATCAGCTCCTTTTATGTGGTTGGTTTATTGGTGTTGCTTACATTGATTATTATAATACCCGTGCAAATAAGGCTCAAAGTCTGTAAAAGACGAAAAAAACCGATTTTCTTTCATCATGGTTCACTATTTTAAAATAGATCTTTTTTTCTTTTATTTTGACCTTATTTGATCTTCTGACTTTGTCTGACTATACCGAATGAATGGAGTCCACTACAGTATTGGATTGATTCTTCCTCATTCCTAGCATTATGATTGTCAGCAAGACAACCAGAACAGCTACGAGCATAAATGGAACATGTTTGTCCACTTGATAGAGTGTCGTTGTAAGTAAAGGCGTAATGACGGCGGATATCCCCTGAATCGCTGCTACCAATCCCGCTGCACCTCCCTGCTGTTCTTTGCTAACTGCCAGCGAAGCACCCGCCATGAACCCAGGCATCATTAGACCTGAACCCATGCCAAACAGGAAAAACGAGAAATAATATATGGATAACACATTGAAGACCAAAAACAGGATCATGCTTGCGATCAGGAAAAGGGACCCGAGCAAAATCATCGGGCGTGGCTGCCATTTCAACCACTTCATCTGAATAACCTGCATGATCAACATCGCTGCTCCAGAGAACATGAGTCCAAACGAAACCATTCGGGCCGTCGCCGCTGAGGATAGAGCCAGTTGATCCTGGAAATAAAATCCCCCGACAACCTGTAGTGTCATGATACCCATCATCGTGACCAAGCCGGCAGCAAGGTACATTCGTAAACCTCGTTGGAACGGGTTGACTTTAGGCGGTTTTACCTGAATGACCGGTTTCGCTGACGGGATTAACAACAAGGCAATAATAAACGCAGCTATCGCTATAAAAATGCCAAAATAAAGCGGCCAGAGCAGACCGATAAGGGTAAATGCTCCTGCAATCGCAGGTCCAAATACCAGGCCAAGTCCATTCGCAGCACTGATAATCGCCATCCCGCTTCCCCGCTCTTCCCCTTCTGTCACATCACCCATATAGGCTTGGGCAGAAGACAGCACCGCCGGAATGAACATGCCGATCAGACTGCGCGTCACAATTAGAAGGGTTAACAGGAGCCCCCCTCCGATCCATGCATTCAATCCACCGTACAATGCCAGTGCAAATAAAGCACAGCTCACAGACATACCTATAAATCCAATCAATATGATGGGTTTTCTTCCTCTTATATCACTCCATCTGCCCCATACCGGAGCCATGACAGCCATCATAATGGACCCTAGTGAGATAATAAGACCGGAATGGCTTTCTTTCATGCCCAACTCGCGAATAAGTGGCGGCATAATGGGTGCAATCAGCATCATACCCAGCATGGCTGCAAATACGCTAAAAAAAATACTCCCTCTGATTCTATTCATGTTTGTACACTCCTCTATATTTCAGTACAGTACCCACTGTACCTGGAGTATACAAGGCTGAGAGAATCCCCACTGCCTCTATACGGAACAATTCACGGCAAGCCGGATTTATTAATAAATTTTTTTCATCTCTGAGGGCTTCACGCCGAATTTGCGATAAAATTGCTGCGAAAAAGCACTGACATTGCTGTAACCGACCGCAATCGCGGCCTCGGTGACGTTGTTATCCTGATTGCGCAACAACTTCATGGCGTTGTCGAGACGAACCTGACGCAAATATTCGAACACCGTGCTTCCGAAAAGTGCCTTGAATCCTTTTTTTAATTTAAAATCGTTAAGTCCTACTTGTCTGGACAATGCTAGCAAAGATGGAGGATCTACCATACAGGCCTCCATAATCTCCCGTGCCGTATGTAACTTCCGGATGTCCTCTCTGGAGAATCCCGCGGGGATTGGCGCCAGATCAAACAATTGGATCATAAATCGATTCAAGATCTCCAAGGCTGTCGCTTCCATCATTAAGGATGATCGATAACTGTTGTTTAATTCCACAATCAGACTGTCAATCATCGTTCGTATCCGGTTATCCAATTGAAATACAATTGGCTTGAACACCTTTCGCCCCAATACCTGATTAAACGCAATCGACTTGAAACCGCCCAGTTGCGCCGCAGCATAATTGAACAGAGAAACCGGAATCCCCAGCGAAAAGGACGTATACAGTTCCCTTGCCGGAGGATGGAACCACGCTTCGAAATCATGCATAAAAATAAGGGCCCCTTGCCCTATCGATAATGAATAATCCTGACCGGATATATCCACATGTCGCTCTCCTGACAAGGCAAATTGCAATTCCACGATGGGTGTCTCGGACGCAAAATACGTAGGATAAGGCTGATGATATTCAACTTGGGAATATAAAATCTCAATGCCACTGTATGTTGTCACTCTTTTGACCTTACCGCTACCCGCCTTGGGAGAGAGCAGATACGTGTGTTCATCTTGCTGACTGTAAGGCTCCTGGGTCAGGTAATGCTGATATACTACGCCTAATGCATCATCCGTGCGCATGGGTATTCACCTCGCCTATATCTTGATCAGACTTGTCAGTAAAGAAAGCCTGAATTAATTGATAATGATTCTCAATTATAATTCTAGCGTATTTTCTTCCGTTCGACCAGTCCTATATATATGAAGGTTCCCGTTTAATCTTTTACACAATTCGACCTGCCTTTTTACCATTGCTTAACGTTTCTTTCTTATACTAAAACAATTGTACACAACAACACACACGAAACGATAAAGGGGATCTGGAACATTGAAAAAGAGAAATCAATGGCTTGCCGTTCTGTCGATGACTGCCATTCTTACCGCAGGAGCAACCAGCTACACATCCATGATTCATGCCGCTGACGCAACTAAACCTGCCAACGATCATGTCGTACTGCGTACAGCCATCCAAAATATGCAGGGTACGGTCACATGGAACGGAAGCAGTCGAAGTGTTGATATCCAGATCGCAGATACTAAAGTACAACTTCCTGTAGGAACGTCATCAGCCACCATCAACGGTGTGAAAACTCCTTTGGACAGTAAAAGCTACATCACCAAAGGTACAACGTATGTATCTTCCCAAACGCTAAAATTAATTACGGATCAACTGATCCTGAAACAAAATAAAACCGGTTTTGAACAGACCGCATCGTTTCAGATGCCTGGTGGAAAAGCAGAAATATCAGCCTCTACGCCAGATGGACAGCGCCTGCTTGTAACCGAAGCAGACAATGGCAGCATTTCCGTACTGGACATTGCTGACTTGAAAAACATCAACGTATTAAAGACAGTCAGCTTCCAGGACCTCTCCGCCAAAGCTGAAGTCACAAGCGTAACCGTGTCCAAAGATGGCAAATACGGTCTTGCTGTTATTCGTACAGGGGATACAGACAGTGAAGCAAACAAAGGATTGCTTGCCATTGTGGATCTGACAACCTACAAAACCGTCAAAACGTATGAACTAGGCATTGGTCCTGACTCCATTGCACTGTCACCTGACGGTCTGCATGCGGTGATCGCGATAGAGGATGAGGAGCTGAATAAAGCTGCCGATGAAATTGACTATGCCAACACCAAACGTCCGGGTAGCATTATGGTAGTATCTTTTGCTGGCGGGAACGTATTGGAGGGTGAGATCACCAACTTGCCAGTATCTCTGGACAATGTAGAAGGTGCCATCTATCCGCATGATCCACAACCGGAGTATGTTGCCATTAGTCCAGATAGTAAAACAGCAGCCATCACGCTACAGGAAAACAATGTCGTTGCTATTGTAAATCTGGAGACAAAAAAAATCAGCTCAATCTTCGCTCTGGGTACCACTTCACATCAAGCAGATCTGAAAGATGATGGTATCGTTCAGTTTAAAGAGACGTTGACTGCTCGTTATGAACCGGATGGAATTGCTTTCTCTGCAGATGGTAAATACCTGCTGACAGCTAACGAAGGGGATTTGGGCAAGAATGAATTTGAGGATGGTGTAAAAGCAGGAGGACGTAATATCGCTGTCTGGGATCTGCAAGGCCAGCGGATGTACGATAGCCAGAACCTCATTGACGAGGCAACAACTATGGTCGGCTTGTATCCGGATGATCGCAGTCCCAACAAGGGTAGTGAAGTCGAGAACCTGACCGTTGCTACTGTAGACGGCAAAACGTATGCCGCTGTAGCTTCCGAACGGGCAGATGCCATTTTGTTCTTTGATCTTGCTGATCCTGTCAATCCGGACTACCTGGGTCTTATTCCTACAGCTGGAGAATCACCAGAGGGAATTCATCGTGTTAACGGACGCAGCCTGTTTGTGAGTGCAGATGAAAGCACGGGAACACTTAGTTTTTTTGCCAAGAAATAGTTCGAGTGCCCTCGGTATGTAAAGGCTGAACTGAGCGGTGTCACGTTGTATTGAGTAGGTGGGGGCGAAAAGCCCCTATCCTCTCATACTATTGTACGCGCTATTCCACGTACCCACATATAATGCTGCAGAGGTTATCGACGCTTCATATTTTCCAATTCCCGCCTGTTCCGCTCTACTTCTTCTTGTAATACTCGTACTTCCATCCTTAATGCGGATACTTCCTCTTTGACGCCAGACCTCTTCATCCCAAGATAGAAAACCAGATATAATACAAGACCAATCATAATAAAGAAAATTAATAGCGTTATAATCCCCGCAATACCAAAATTACTAACTCCATTCATAATGTACGTTTTCCCCTTTCCCATATCTTATTAATTTATATTTACAACAATACCATATTTAAGCATAACGAACAGTACAAAAAGCCAAGAGAGCATGCTCCCTTGGCTTTCAATTTATCTATATATACCTTCCTATCCGGTGATCCTTATTCCCAGAAGAAACGACCTGCGAACACTTTTTCCGTCAACAGTTTATACGTTTCTTCAGGCAATTCTTTTTTCATCTTTGCCATAACGGCTTCTTTGCCTTGGTTATATTGTGTCGACATGCCAATCTCTGCCGTTGTATTGCTCGCATCCAGACGCATGATTGGGGCTTGAGCATCTTTCGTCCAAGGTGTCCATGCCGCTAGATCAGGTGATCCACCCGTACCTGGATTGCCTGTGTACAGGAACTGCTTCAGATATGCTGCCATCGCGGCGGACAACTCATCACGTCCTGGTTTGTTTGTATCGCTAAAGTACCCATCAGGGAAATAGGCAGCAATTCCGTCTGCGTGTCCTGTATAGAAGTCCATATCCGCACCATGTGGTGCGCCCAGTAACGTGAGCAAACGCTCAGAGATGACCCCAGGTTGTGTACCCCATGCAAAACGATACGCATATACTGGTGGCTGACCTGCTTCACTCGTCAATTGCTCCGCTACACGCTCTGCATTAAAGCCTGCATAAGCTTCACTTCCGTATTTCAACGCAGCAGCATATTGCTCCGCCTTGGTTTTATCGGTAAACAGAGTCTCATCCGTGATGGATGGAGAGAAGTTTGGATCACCGAAGGCAAATCCGGAGAACTCCGTTTCCAGGCTGCCGAGCAATACCGGTACTTTTTTATACTTGCCATTATTGATGGCGTCAAATCCTTCTTTTGGAATCACGGTGCCATCCCGGAACAGATGCGGGAATGGGTCCATACGGATTGCCGTTGCACCAAACGCAGTGACCAGCTTGTCCGCAGGCAGTGCACGCAGGTAGCTTTCCAGCTGTACCTGAGATTGCTTGCCAATCCATGCTTTTGCTTCTTCTGCGTTAGCCGCTTTCCCCTCTTGCACGAGTAGCTTCACAAGTACATCCTCGGATTTTTGCTTGCCTTCTTCCGGTGATGCTGTCGTCAATCCTCCGCTGAAAGCAACTGCTTTTTGATACAGCCCTTTGCTAAGTGGCGAGATCAGAGTTGCCAGCACATCACGTGCACCAGCAGATTGTCCGGCTAATGTAACATTACCTGTATCTCCGCCAAAACCTTCGATATTATCCTGCACCCACTCCAATGCACGGAATGCGTCAAGCAGACCATAGTTACCTGAGTCATCCAGGGCATTGCCTGTTTTCAGTGCTGCGTTTTCGAAGAATCCAAGTGCTCCCAGTCGGTAGTTCACGGAAATGATAATGCTGTTGGTGCTCCGTGCAAGCTGTTCACCTTGAAAATCTTTACCTGATCCGGTCATATTCCCGCCGCCGTGCAGGAACACCATAACCGGAAGTTTCGAACTGGTTGTGTCGGGACGCCAGATATTAAGATACAACGAATCTTCGCTTCCCGCTGTAGTCTTGCCGGAGATCTGCAAGCTGTTCGCTGCAAATTCCTTAGCCGATCTCGTTCCTGTCCATGATTCCGGTTCTTGCGGGGCTTTCCAGCGCAGTTCACCAACCGGAGGTGCCGCATAAGGAACACCGAGCCAGCCGAGCGTGCCATATTGCTCATAGGTTTTGCCATCAATCGCGCCATACTTGGTCTGTTGCACCGTTTGAGGTTGGAACGCTCCAGCTTCTTTATGTTTCAACCAGTTCTGCTCCAAAGTTCCACTGCCATTCTTGAACTGTATCTGCAAAGCCTGTGCAGTTGCCTCTGCCATCAGGCGGTTGGTAAGTTGACTCGCGCCCTTCCCTTGAAGTGCCTTGATTCCTTTCCCAGCCGCGTAGGTGGAAGCCGCTTCCTGCTCATAATCCGAACCCGCTTCATATCCAAGCACCTTCAGCAGCATTTCGGCATAACCTTCCGCTGTAAGGGGTGCATTAGGTTCAAACTTCTCCGTTCCTGTTACGATCTCAGACACATATGGATGCTGCTTCAAGTAACCAATGACCGGTTGTAATACTTTGCCTGCCTGAGCCGCATCGTCATACGTTTCCGATCCCTGATAAGCGAGTGCTTCTTTCTCCAATCCGGACAAACGCAAGTAAAGTACTGCGGCCTGAATGCGTGTAGCCTTTTTGTTTAGATAAGCCGCATTAACGCCTTGACCACTGCCACGAATAAGTTCGGACTGAATCAGCTTGTCCATCGCTGCTGAAGAAGAGGTTGTTGTGTTCCCTGCTGCATAAGCTGGTAGAGCTGATACACATAACCCCAGAATTGTTGCCACGGCAATCGAACGTTTAATGGTTTTCATGTCATAAATCTCCTCGCTGTCGAATAGTGTGTGATGGGATAATTCCATTGGAAATGTTCACTTGAGATGTGTATCTAGGAATCAGTATTCCAATGTCTGGATGAGTCTATATCTCTATTTAGGAAAAATGGTCTGCTGCGCTCCTTTCTGCTTAACCTATCTGCTACGGCGCTTACGGTCATGCCATCAGGCATTTTTTTATATAAAAAAACCTGAACCGAAGGCAAACAGACATCGCTTTAGCGTGGTCTACTGCCCTCAATTCAGGTTTTGCCTGCAATCAGTAACAACCCTGAGGAATGAGGCTCATTCCATATGAAAATGTAAACGCAATCAATCGTTTGGTACCTAAAGAGTCAACGAATGAACTGACACAGGTATTGCCCTAAATACGGTTACAATCCTGTTGTTATGGTGATGTTAGCACATAATGTAAGCGTTCGCAATACCTTTTTTTTAATCGTCATTATATGATCTCTGAACTGTCTCTTAATTCGTCGACTCTTCACGTTGTCCAGTTCCCCTGAATTCCAGCACCCTTCACTAATCGTAAATTTTACATATAGTTAACCCATTTCATACGTTAGTTTAGCAATTGTTGTATACACTTGGTTTGGGATACCAAACTATACATATATTCTAGGAGGATGCATTCATGTTAAACCGGTTTAATGTCCGTGCAGCCAAAATGATGCTCGCGGTGACAACAATTGTTACGGCTACACTCGGAGGTAGCAGTGCAGCGTGGGCTGTGGAAGACACCACCTCAACAACATCTGCATCACCGATTAAAAATGTGATTATTCTGATTCCTGACGGTATGGCTAACGATGCTACCGCTCTGGCTCGTTGGTATAAGGGCTCGTCCCTGACACTGGACTCCATGGCAAGCGGCATGGTTCGGACACACTCCGCCGATGCGCCGATTGCGGACTCGGCCCCTGCCGGAACCGCTTTTGCTACAGGTTATAAATCTCATACCGGATTTGTCGGTGTACTGCCGGACAAGGCTACCATGCCTGGGCAAAAGGCTATTGCGCCTGGAGACGAAAGAAAACCGATCGCTTCTGTACTGGAAGCTTCCAAACTGGCGGGTAAAGCAACTGGCATTATCGCTACATCCGAGATTATGCACGCCACACCAGCGGACTTCTCCTCTCACTATCCGGACCGTAAAAACTATGATGCACTCAGTAAACAGCAAGTCTACAATGGCATGGATGTTGTATTGGGCGGAGGTAGCAAATATCTTGAGCCAGCCGGACGTAAAGACGGCGAGAATCTGATTTCCTCCATCAAGGCACTGGGTTACGATTACGTCACTACACCAGCTGCAATGAAAGCATCCGATTCGAACAAGCTGTGGGGTATGTTTGCACCCGCAGGCATGGCTTATAATATGGACCGTGATCCTGCGAAGCAGCCAAGCCTTGCCGAGATGACATCCAAAGCCATTGAAGTTTTGTCCAAAGACAAAGACGGCTTTTTCCTGATGGTCGAAGGCAGTAAAGTGGACTGGGCAGCTCATGCCAATGATCCGATTGGTATTATCAGTGACGTGCTGGCTTTTGATGATTCCGTGAAAGTAGCCATGGATTTTGCCAAAGCGGATGGAGAGACTGCCGTAGTGGCTGTAACTGACCATCAGAACGGTGGACTCACCATTGGTAACAACGCAACTAGCGGCACATACGATAAAGAGCCGTTGTCCACATTTATCGGACCTTTGAAAAAGGCCAAGCTGACAGGCGAGGGCGTTGAAGCGAAGCTGAATGCCAAGCGCACAAACATCAAAGCAGTGATGAAACAATATTATGGCATTACCGATCTGACTTCCGAGGAGATTGCCACCATTAAAGCGGCGGAGCCGGGCAGTCTTAACTATGCAATCGGTCCAATGATTAGCAAACGTGCAGGGATTGGCTGGACAACCGGTGGTCATACAGGTGGAGATGTTGTGCTGTACACGTATGCTCCGAACAATGACCGTCCATTCGGTGTGATTGACAACACAGATGTCGCCAAATATATAGCGCGAGTACTGAATCTGGATCTCGACAGCGTGAGCAAACAATTGTTTGTACCTGCCAAACAGGCATTTACAGCCAAAGGCGCGACGTACAAACTGGACCTGACGGATGCCAAAAATCCGAAGATCCTCGTTACAAAAGGTAACACCAAACTGGAACTGCAAATCTACAAAAATATTGCACTGGTGAACGGCAAAAAGACAACTTTGGAAGGTGTCATTGTTTATAACGGTGTAGAGGCATTTGTACCACAAACGGCCGTTGATCTGATTCAGTAATTCGTTAGAACTACTGGAACTACAGGAGATTACACCATCTGGCTGCCGAATATTTCGGTAGCTATTTTATTGTTTTCTGATAAGCAGTAGGTTCCTGCTAGCGCCTATCGTATAATGAACGTAACAAAAATACATATCATGCAAGAAAAAGGAGAGATTCACCCATGTTGATCAAATTAAATTGGATCACGCTGAGGGTCAGTAATTTGGAAGCTTCACTCGGGTTCTACCACGACATGCTAGGACTTCCCATTCAGCGCAGATTCGAAAGTCGTGGACGGCAGATTGCCATGCTCGGCATGGAGAATGAAGCCAAGCTGGAACTGATTGAGGGCAGTGAATCCATTCTTAAACCAGAGGCCGGCGTATCGATCGGTTATGAGGTGAACTCACTGGATGAAGCCATGGAACGACTGGCAGAACTGAATATTCCGATTGTACGTGGCCCCATCCAGCCCAATCCGCATCTGCGGTTTATTTACATTACAGATCCAGATGGCTTCGAGGTGCAACTCTCAGAGCATGTCTAATTAGGCGAGTGTGAAATGAGTGTGCGTATACGATGACCAGTTGGGTGTGCAAGTGTGCAGTCAAACCAGATGCAAGCTCACACCTCTCATCGGGTAGCGTAAACACGTTTATGTGTCTGTCTACAGCTTCATGCGGCGCATGAGCGGCACACCTATGCGATTCAACAACCGATCAAGCAGCAGCCAGCACCAGCGTCTGCCCCACGAAAGGTGGCGCTCATACACTGCGGAATACTCAAAATCCGCCACAGCACCCCGATTGCGTTTGAACTGCGCCGCCCCGGCGCTCTCATGTAACAGATGGCCGTTCTCACGAGCCTGTCCGATCAGGCAAGCCGATAACATGCGGTATAGTCCGACGGATTGGGGCACCGCTGTGTCGTAACCGAACAACGGCGTTGTCATGATTCCATTTCTGCAGAAATAACCCATCACCGCGTCCAGGCACCCTTCCTTACGCAGTCCATAGAGCCTGAGTGTTCCTGATGCCATCGCAGCAGCAATGAACCGCTCGGTAAATTGCGGATTGTGATAGGAGTATTTTTCAAGGTATAACAGCTTGTACAGCTCAACGATTCGCGGAATATCTGCATCTGTCATATCTGCTTCGGAGACGAATTCGTATCCATGCTTGCCCAATAATTCGTAATCCCGCTTCAACAGCCAGCGCGATTTCGAGTTGCCAAAATTCGGATCATGCGCTTGATACAAATAGATTTGTCGGCTCGGGATTAATCTGCAGCCCGCTTCCGTTAGCCTCGCCGTCAGATCGGGATGAAGTCCCGGGCACAAGGAGCGAAACACAATGACATGTTCAGGGTATCGCTCTTGTACCGAGGCAAGCAAACATTCTGCCTGATCACCAGACATGGCTGGATACAGATTGGTGGACAACAACCAGTTGTTCACATGCACAACTTTGTTGATCTGAGATTGCTTCATTCCCCAACCTATTAGACTGAGCAGCACAGAAAGACCTTTTTCCAACATAGGTTTCTGCAACATGGTCAATTCCTGCTTGGCGTAACTCACATAATGCGTATATGGCGAACAAACGTAAGCATTATCATACTCTGTATCATTCACCGTCAGCGGAATAACAAGATCATCAATCCGGGCGAGCAACAATGTCGTTTCCACGTTGGACATAAAACTCTGGGTCCCGTCCAGCATCATAGGTTCCAGATAAGCTCTGGCATATCTGCCATCCTCTGTATCGGGCCAGTCCATGTCTTTGAGCGAATGCTGATCATAAAAACGTACGCGTGCTGCGCAATTATCATTCCTAACCTCATATGTACGGTCATCGTAGGCCGAGCTGTCTTTCATTCCTTTATTTTTCAAGCTTTTACTCCCCCATGAGGTAACATCTTCTTTTAACTACCATTACATTTTTAGTTCTACACTCTTCATACTCTACACAACACACTGTATAGGAAAAAAATGTCGGCATCAAGCTGTATTCCAGATAAAAAAAAGCCCGTCCAGCACGATAAATACGTACAGACGAACTTTCAACGATATAGTATTAAAGTTTGTTCTCAGCGGAAGAAGCTTGATGATCCGAGACCAATTCATTCAAGTCTACAATCAGTTGCTCCAATTCTCCAAAGCTCTCTACCATCTTCTGTGTCAGGTTACGTTGTTCTTCCATGCTTGCCAGAATCTCTTCTGTCGCTGCACTGGATTGCTCAGTCACACTCGAAATCTCGGAAACCTCATTCACAACTCTGGTGGAGGATTCCTTCATGGTCGCCGAACTAGTCTCGATATCTGTCGCTTGATTCAACACATGCTGAGAGTTGCTGTTGATCGTACGGAATACTTCCTCTGCCGTATGGACGCTATCTCTTCCTTGTTGTAACGATTGACGAATGCGTTCGAATCGATCCGTCAGTGCCTGCGTCTGTCCTTTTAATCGAGACAGGATGGTTCCAATATCACTTGCGGACTGACCCGAGTTCTCTGCTAACTTGCGAACTTCCTCTGATACAACAGCAAACCCGCGTCCATGCTCACCCGCACGAGCGGCTTCAATGGCTGCATTGAGTGCAAGCAGGTTGGTCTGACTCGCAATATCCGCTATGCTGTTCAACATAAGTGTCATGGATTCACTTTCCTCGTTGAACTTTCGCATGTCATTTGCAGTTGTATTGATCGTTTCATATAGATCTTGCATTTGGATGTTTAGCTGGTCCATCTGTGTGCTTCCAGTTTGCGTGCTTGTTGCCATACTTGCGGACAACTCTTTCATCTGCTGGGAATACGACGCAACGTCCTTGATATGCTGATCCGACACAGACAAGGATTCCGAGATCTCGGCCACACTGGTCGCCTGGAACTCAACACCTTTTGCAACCTCACTGAACCCAAGCGTCACCTCATTGGTAATGGAGCCAGTCGCATTCACTTTTTGCTTCAATTGATCCGTATAACGTGATAAACCTTCGACCGATTCCTTCACACGCTCCAGCATGGTTTCCACTCTTTGCTTAGAATGCTCCACCTCATTCTGGCGTACTTCACTTTCATGGAAGAGCCTTTGATTCAGCTGTGAGACCAGCATCAGAATGGCCCCCGTGAGAGCGAATAGTCCCACATTAACGATATTACCGATTAGCTCAACAGAGTCAACGGTATTCATAACAAATAACTGAAGAACACTGTTGACTAGTAATACCGAAAATCCAACCACAAAAAATTTCTTGTTAGGAAATAACAGTAGTACTGCGGTTATAACCAAACTTAAGGCAAAATTGACCGTTCCCCAACCGACATAGACTCCACATATTGTCAGTAATATGGTAATCAGCCATGGAATGAGATGAATATGTTTCTTTTTCGCATTAGCGTATGTAATCCAAACTACAAAGATCAGAGCTACTCCATTGGACACTAGTAACTTCGGCATCGTAAAGGCCAGACCCATACCAATGGCAATAATAATCCACAAAATGATACCGATTAATTTGTTCCTTTTCCAAATAATTTCGTCCATACGATCCATGCATACCCCGTCCTTTTAAGTAGGTTAAATGTGAGTTGTAGGGCCTTTCTGTACTACATCTAGTAGTCTTTGGTCCTGCTTATGTGCAAATCGCAAATACGCAGCGCCTTAGCATAGTACATATTAACTTCATAAGTATGAAACCAGCGCTACTTTATGTATATCGGTATTCAACATTTAAAATGAATATGAACTGTAAAATGATATGTAAGCATATCATTTTACAAACATAAAAAGGCCTGTCTTATGCGTTATGGCGCACAAGACAGGCCTTTTTGGTCGTGAATGGATGTGCAGCAACTCTTATTTTCCGAATACAAGTGTCGTATTGGAGGAACCTGCATACTTGGTGACGAACTCACGCGCGTAGCTGGCACTCTCTACCTGATAACTATAATTGGAGCTTGGTCTCCAGTTTGTTTTAGGAGAAGTCGGACTATTAAGCGCAGGTGTACTTCCCGTATCCGTAAACTCACCTTTTCCTTTGTCATCCAGGATGCCACCCTTTTCAGCGCCAGCACCAAAGTAGTTGTTTTCAGAATAAATCCGTGCTTTTTCACCAATTGTGATGGCCTGATTAAAGTTGTTTGCATAGTTGTTTTTGAGATGGAAGTAACCATATCTTAAAAGTCCAGGACCACGTACATATAAATTTTCGAAGTAATTATTGGACATCGTCACATGAGGTACTCCATTGTAACTGCTGTTACCATCATTCGGATGACCAAGGATGACGCCATACTTATGGTTTGCAAATTTGGAATTGCTAATCGTAATATAGTCGGCGCGATCTCCAATATACAGAAGTTTGTCCAGATCACTACCGCCAGAGCTGTAGCTGTGACCAGCAAACGTCACATGATCAATCCAGTAATTGGAGCCTGAAGTGATATACATCTGGATATCATCATTGGCATTAATATTGGAAGCGTGTTCAAAAGTCAGATTCTGAAAAATCACATTGCTTGAACTGCTTGTGGATCTGAAATGAATATTCGTTAATGTATGTTTGCCAAAGGAACCTACAAGGGTCTTGTTCGCTCCGAATTCAACCTTTTGCAGCGTGGAGGAAGAAATATTCTGTTCAACAACGACAATCTTGGCTGTAGAGCCTGCCATTTGTGTTCTCAAGTCATTCAGATTACTAACGTAAACCACCTGACCGTTCTTGCCACCTGTCGTAGCTGACTTGGATACACCATTTTCATTCTTGGCACTGCCTGCAAAACCAGTCAACCCGTTCGTACCTGTGTTTGGATAACTGGCCGCACCATATGTAGACGGGGCTGTGGAGACAGTTAACAACAATAGAGTTATAGCGAGTAAAAGCATCGAAAATTTCTTCAAAATTTCACCATCCTTTATAATATTATCCTCAAAGACAACTCGATTATATCGTGTAACTTTGGCTGTGACAATACAAAAATTGCAAAAAGACAACAATTATCATTTTTATGCAACAGCAGATCAGATATAGTGAAAAAACGTAAAACCAGGCCATTCTTTCACACAAAATAGAGCCGCTAATTAGCGGCTCTATTAACGAGTACTATGTGATCCGACTTGGAACTGATCCACCCTTGGATCAGTTCCTAAAGCCTATGACAAAAACACATCGCTTGCGGATAATAATATGTTACGACTTCTGATAGCTGCGGCGGAAGGCACCGGGTGTAAGTCGCTCCAGCTTCTTGAAGATGGCTCCATAATAGCTGGTCGATTCGAAACCGACTTGACGAGCAATATCCTCCATTCCGCGCTGCACATTGTCGAGCAGCAGTTCCTTGCTCTTGTTGACTCTTACCTGATTAACATAGCTGATGGGACGAATACCTGTCGTTTTCTTAAACAAATGACAGAAATATTCTGGTGTGACACCGATCAATCCAGCCAGCGTTGGCAAAGTAATCTCTTCAGCATAATGTTGTTCAATATAGTCCAGAACCGGTTTTATTCGCTCATACTGCTGCCCGACCGTATCGCTGCCCTCAACAGATACGCGTTGAATAATCTCTGTCAATAAGGTATAGAGAATGGCGGAGCAGGCGTAATTGCTTAATGTCTGCTCTTGTGGTGTTAAGGCAGCTTGCAGCAGCTCCCGCATTCGGGATAGAAGGTGTTCAGGTTGTGCAAGCGTGTATACGCATGTGTCGACAATGCCAACGGTTTCAAACAAGTTTGCTGACCCGTTGCCATCAAAAATGATCCAGTCGACTTCCCAACTGTCGGATAGCGCATAGTATTCGTGCTTCTGTCCAGGGAATAACAGCATGCCCATACCTGGTTTGACGATATGTTCCGTTTCACTTAGCTTGAGCTTACCCACACCGCTGCGACATTGTATCCACTGATAATCCTCAATGCCTTGGTCTCGGCGGATATGCTCCTGTTCATGATGCAGGCCGATGCCAAGCAAATAAAAAGGGAGCAGCTTGTCTCGGGCAGATAACACGGGGAAATTACGATTGGGATGAGGCATACGACTAACTCTCCTGATCTTAATATTGTTATATCATATTAATTATTTAAGATATTCACTCGAATTAATATAACATATAATCGCAATATATTGATAAATAAAGGAGATCACAGGATGACAATTAAGATCGGAATTGATTATTATCCAGAGCAATGGACCCCGGAGTTATGGGAGAAAGATGCCATACTTATGCAACAGACAGGGGTTGCAGTTGTGCGAATGGCGGAGTTCGCCTGGAGCCGAATGGAACCGACTGAGGGTAATTATCAGTTTGAATGGCTGGATGCGGCTATAGAAGTATTCGCTTCGCGTGGTATGGAAATTGTGTTATGCACCCCCACCAATACCCCGCCAAACTGGATGACAACCCGTTATCCGGATGTGCTGCCCATGGATGAACAACGCCACATCATTCGGCCAGGTGTGCGTGGACATCGCTGCAACAACAGCCCTTCCTTGAGAATGCTGGGTTCCAAATTTGTGGAAGCGATATCACAGCGCTATGGACAGCATCCCGCAGTCATTGGCTGGCAAATCGATAACGAGATGCACTACCAGGAATGCCATTGTGATACATGTAATCGTGCATTTGTCGCTTGGCTGCAAAAGCGTTATTCCAATTTGGAGGAGTTGAACCGGGAGTGGGGAACGGTCGTCTGGAGTGGTGAGTACAGCAGTTGGGCTGAGGTAACAACACCACTCGGTGCCAACAAACCGATGAATCCTTCCTATCTTCTGGAGTACAAGCGGTTTTGTTCTGACAGCGTAGGCTATCTGCTGGGATGGCAGCTTGAGATTTTACGCCGTAACTGTCCAGGCCAATTTGTGACGCATAACATGTGGCAATATCCGAACAGCCTGGACTATTATGATATGCACAACGAATTGGACTTCGTCTCTGTTGATTATTATCCGAATGAGCTGTATCTCGATTATGGCGATCGGTTTCCGAGGAACGGAGCGCTTACGCTGGACTTGGTTCGCGGCATCAAACGCCGGAATTTCTGGGTAATGGAACAACTCAGCGGAGCGCAGGGCGCCTGGATGCCGATTCAGCGCACCCCATATCCTGGACTGATCCGAGCTCGCTCTTGGCAGACAATCGCCCGCGGTGCGGATATGGTCGTCCATTTCCGCTGGCGGAGTGCTACCGTCGGAGCGGAACAGTTCTGGCATGGGCTGATCGACCACAGTAATGTTCCTGGACGCAGGTTCAGGGAGTTTGCAGAGCTTACTCGCGAGGTGAACCGGTTAGGAGAAATGCTCGCCGACTCAACCATTGTTACCCAGGTTGCGATTCTGCATTCGCATGATCAGCACACGGCACTTTCCCTTCAGCCACAGGCGGAAGGAGGAATGCACTATATAGACAACCTGTCCTCTATGCATAATGCATTTCTTAAAATGGGCGTAGGTACAGACGTTATCAACTGGACCGAGGAGCTCGACGGGTACAAGCTGGTCATCGTCCCTTCCCTCTTCCTGTTAAGTGAAGAAGTAGCACAGCGACTGGAGCGATTCGCAGCTAAAGGGGGGACGGTTGTTCTCACCAATCGGACTGGTGTGAAGAACATGAGGAATGTATGTGAGATGCTTCCTCTACCGGGGCTACTGGCAGAAGCAGCGGGTGTTGTCGTAAGTGAATATGATGCCATCGGCAACAGTGAGCATCGGATACGGAACGCGGAGGGCAAGACATTCGCTGCGAAGCAATGGTGTGATCTACTGGAACTGCGAGGTGCAGAGCCGATCGCCTGGTATGATAACGACTTTTACGAGGGTGTACCAGCGGTTACTGTCAATAAGTTTGGTGAAGGTGAAGTATATTATATCGGCACTTGGCCGGAACCATCGTATTTCTATCAGCTGTTTGAAGGCATATTGAAGGAAAAGGAATTGGCGCCCAAAATCCAGCTACCAGAAGGTGTCGAGCTGTCGATTCGAACGAAGGGGGAACAAAGCTTCCTCTTCCTGATCAATATGACGAATGAGCAACGAGAGATTACGCTGGACGTTCCTTATCGCAGCTTGTTGACCAGCGAGAGATTGGATCAGAAGCTGACTCTTCCAGCTCTGGGAGTGGATATTCTAACTGTATAAGAGTAGCAGTTTTTCGTATTTAAAAAGGGATGTATCACAAGGCTTACGACCTTTAAAATGTACCCCTTGTAAAGGACAAATTAAAAAAGGTTAGGCTGCTTCAAGCTGCTGTCTGTATCGCGCAGGCGGCAGCTTGTTTAAGTTCCATTGACCTCGATAATGATTGTAATAGATCATGTAGCTTTTCACTTCTTGCTTAACCTCTTCCAGGGTCATACATGTTTTGAAATTCGTTTCATCTTTAAAATGCCCAAAGAAGGATTCTTGTGGAGCATTGTCCCAACAGTTTCCTCGACGCGACATGGATTGACCTAGCCCCATGTTCTTCACAAGCTTTTGAAACTTTGGGTTCGTATAGTGAAATCCTTGATCCGAATGAATCAACGCATTCGAGGTGAGATGACGATGCTTTTTGAGTTGTTTCAACGTCTCCATCGCAATGTCCAAACCGAGTGAAGCAGAGACTTCATAAGCTAAAATCTCATTACTTTCAGCATCTTTAATGGTCGATAGGTAGGCTCGCTTATTTTTCCCATACGTTAAATACGTGATGTCTGTTAATAGTACCTTACCTGCAATCCCTTGCTTAAAAGCTCGATTTAACGTGTTAGGACAGGTTCGATGCTCTTGGGTGGCCTTGGCCATACGACGTGCGGGATTCGCTTTGCGAATCGGACAAACGATGTTGTACTTTTGCATGACACGACGAATTCGCTTGAGATTGTATGTGACTCCATAGTGGAGCTCCAGCGTCATTTTGATTTGACGGGCACCTTTCTTTCTTCCACGGTAATGGTAGGCTTTCAGAACGATTGCTTTTACTTTCTGATCGTCTTGTTCCTGATTTTGACGATGTAACCGAGCATCTTTGCTACAATATTGGTAATAGCCCGAACGTGAAACTCCAGCAATTTCACAAAGAACATGCACCTTGCGTTGGAAAGGGTATGTATGCATCATCTGTTGAATCAGTTCGAATTTTTGCCGCGTACTTAGTTGGATGTCTTTTTTCTCATCTGCCTTTCGAGTTGATCGAGCTTTTTTAAGAATTCATTCTCCGCTTCAAGCCATTTCATTTTCGCTTCCAAACGGGCATATTTTTCTTCAAGACTTAATTCACGGGTCAGCGGACGGCCTGAGGCGTGTTTTCTACCGTCAGTTAATCCAGTAGGTCCTTGTTCTTGAAAAGCCATACGCCATCGATTGGAAGCCTTTCGAATCCGGGTAGCACCCAAGACGTCAAGGGGAAAGCCTGCTTCCTGAAAAATCTCACGGGGAAGCGTACCTTGACTGTATTCTTGAATAAATCGTTCTTTGAACGCATCCGTGTACGTAATAGCTTTAGCACTGACATTTTTCACATAGGGATTTCTTCTTAACTGATCTTGCTCTTGAGTTGTAAAGTGTTTTTTTGACATTCGCTTGACCACCGCTCGTTTTTTTATTCATTGTACACAAAAAGACCCTACAAGATGACCTTTTTTAAAGTGTCCATCTTATAGGGTACATTTTACTTGAGGGACATCCCTTCTCTTATTTCACTAACGTCCACCAATTCGAATAAGAGTTTTGCCAGTTAGTTTGTCTTATTTGATTTTGATTTCCAGTTCATCCTTCTTGGCTTCTTGTAAATCATCATAGACCTTATCTGGTTTACCACGAAGTTTTAATACCATCGATTTCGGATTGTCCAGCAGATTGCTGCTGAAAGTATACATCATTCCGTCTTCCGTTCCGCTCCCAAATATCGTGGATAAGTTGGTTTGCTTCCCGTCTTTAGAGGTAGTTACAATCTCGATGGGCTGAACGACCTCACTGATCAACAACTTCGTCTTGTAATCGATCTCTTGCTCCGGCTCATAAACAAGCCTGACCCGAGTTACAAGTGGAGATACCTCAACTTCGGACAACATGACCTCATAACCTCCAAGGGTAAAAGTCCGATTAACGTTGATGATTTCCGTTTTAGGGATAGAGAATTTGGGATCCAGCGCAAAAGAAAGATTCATTTTTTTGGAATATTTATATTTCCGTTCCTTTTCCCCTTTTTCTAAACTTCCCACCACATCTGGAACAAAGGAAGAAAGCTGGAACTGAAGATTCACTTGCTCAGGCAGCGGTTTATTTCGATTTCGCTCAATTGTTTTCCGGCCATAAATGGTATGTTTATCATTCGAGAAATGCCCCCCTCCTATATTTCCGTTATCAAGGACATAACCTGTTCTTGCATCCGTCATCTTGGTATTGACTATCGAATAAATCTCTTGCGATGCATCCGTTCTGGCGGTATACAATACGATTATCCTGTTCTCATCCGCCATAACCGCGTTCACGGTAAACTGATATATTCCTGAAGTAACCGTCCGATCCACGAGTTGCACATACCCATGATTGAGCGTTGAAGTAATCGTTGCACGGTCCATATCCGAAGTTAACAGGTCACGAAAGGGTTCTAGTACTCCCCAATCGGTTACAGGCTCAGTATATGTTGCCGGTTGTTGCCCATAGTTTCCAAGCGGGCCTATAAGAAGAAACCAACCTGCAGCCAGAACCGTGACTAGCACTGCCGTGATCCATTTGATACGAACGGTCCTACCTGATCGTTTTGTTCTGGCCTTTGCGAGACCACGTTGAATTGCAGCAGTTGTGTCCGCCGGATTCCAGTGCTGCTTCTCTCTTTTCACCTGATATGCGTCTGCAAGAAGTGCTTTTTCCTCCGGGTTAGTGGTCATGCCAATCCCTCCTGTTCTTCATCAACTTGCGCAACTGCTGGAGTCCTTTATGCTGCCAGGTCTTGATCGTACCTTCCGGTTTTCCGAGGATGGAGGCAATATCCGTCAGTGTCATGTCGTTATAATATTTCAGCAATAATACATGGCGATATTTCGGTTTCACCTTTTGCAAAAGAGATTCCATAGCGATTCGATTATCATCAACGCTGATCATCCAAGATGCCGGAATGCTGTCCTCCAGATCTTCCTTCGCCAGTGGTGTCGCCCGCTTGCGGCGCCTCTGTTCATCGATGCAAACATAGATCAGAATCCGAATGATCCACGACTTGAACGCTTTCTCATTGTTCAGCGTTCGACGCTTGATCCAAGCCCGGCACGTCATCTCTTGTACCGCTTCCAGCGCATCTTGCCGATTACGCAGGTAACTGTAGGCAATGGAAATAAGCGTATCTTGATGTTCCATAATGGATTGCACAAATTCCGTCTCGTCTTCGGTCTGTACATAGATCCTCTGGTTCATCTCTGCTTTTGTTTCCACCCCGCATCCCTCCTTCTCTCTCTTTCTGTGGTATAAGACGGGTGAGTGAAGCAAACGGTTTTTAATATTTGTTCATTATAAAAAGCCCCGCCATCATCATGAGGGAGCTTGATTACATAACAATCGGCCGCCGATATACTGAATTACTCACAAGTATGATCAATCCAAGATCAACTAACTTACAAATTGCCGATGACTTCGATCCCGTCGGCCAATTGCAGATGGTTTCTCACCCAAGCTATGAACTGATTCAAAAAATTCCGTAATTCAGGCTCTGCAACCACCTGTTGATCCAGCGCTGACAAAATCTCCGCCCATACATCCTTCATAATGGGATTCTCCCAACAGGGATCTAGAGCCTTCATCTCTTCTCCAGTTCGTGGGTCAATTAAGGGAAATGCCCGATCCAATGCAGGACGAATGTAGTCAAAGTCTTCATTATATATGAATAGCATGTCTTCCATCTCTACTTCAACCGATTCTTGTATGTATAAAGGGGATAAAACAAAACCCACATTTCGCTGTGGACCTTGATACTGATACATGAGCGCAGGAATTGTTCTCTTTGATTTTTTAGCCATATATGCTCCTCCTGTTTCAGGCAAACCTCTTACCGATCAGAGCCATATTCCCAGCCCATATGTACAACCTCCTTCAGACTTCGTTCGCTTCAGAATTTTGCTTTTGTTCATGCATTTGATGAATCGAACGATCCAACCACAACTCATACCAGTCCAGAAAATGCAGTTGATTCGTATTGCCCCAATACTGATCAGGATAGATTCCATTGCGGTTGGCCCGGTCATCAACCCAGACCTCTGCGTAGGAGGCTCCCTTAACAATCAGATTCATGGATATGCCACAACCAAAATCACTGATGCGCAGCATGCCTGCTGACCATTTTGGATCAAAATATTCATGTTCCAGCGCTTCCCATTCCTCTTCTTCCTTGCTGTCATCGAACCAGTCATAGTTCCAGTTCCATGCTTCCGTGAATTGGAAAGGGTCCGAGACCGCGTTCAGCTCATCGTCATAACCAAGCACAGCGTATATGCCGTCATCCGGGTTTTCCAGACCATAATAAGGCCCTGCACCACCCGTTCCCATATGAAGAAGCCATACCTTATAGTCCTCCGGCAACTCAATTCGCCATTTCTGTTCAAATTGAGCAATATCCTTCTGCGTCCACACAGACCCCATTTCATATTCATGGTTCTCTGCGCCAAACAGGTCCAGATCCGGGTCCAGGCTTCGAAGAGTGATTAACTTTTCACGCATACGCTCAAGTTGTACATTGTACATGGCTTACTCTCCCACCTTTGCTACTGTATTACGTTTGTTCCACGGCGTACCCGCGTTGCTGTAACTCATCCAGTACTGCTGCCACATCTCGATCAGGACACAACTGCTTAATCAGTCTGGCGGTCACCGGTTTTTCTTCATATACTTCAGCTACGGCTTCCAACGGCAGATCCGGCAAGTCATAGTACCCTTTGGCCCAATCAACGTAATCTACCGAGTTCTTCTCCAAATATCCCAGCAAAAATTCTGCGCCACCTCTGGCGTCCGCTTTGTCTTCCTCGGTCATCGCCATCTGAATCCAATTACCAACCTTCCATGGCAAGTCGTTCCCTTCCTGCCATAGGCAAAAGGTCACATCCTCCAGATCCAATGTTTCCTCCTGATCTCGCAGAACAACCATTAACGTCTCCGGCACTTCATCGTACATGCCCGGATAGATTTCTCCGTCCTCACGAGCATGTGGGCTCAAGGGTGACTCATGATCGAATCCTTTGATCAACGTGCCCGAATCCGTAAACAAGACATGCAGATGATCACCTGCGCCGTTATTGATGCTTCCCCATGCCACACCTGGCTGAAGTTTATCTTCATAATGATGTACGCGTAACCATTCTTCCTCCGAAAAGATGATATCCAAAGCAGCGAGTATTCTCATCCGTTTACGTAGGGCATCTGCATTCATCATCGTTGTCTCGTTCCAATCCTGCATATGAATCCCTCCTGTTTGTATATGTACACTATATCCGGATTAATTCATCCAGCGTATTATTTCCCTGAACACTTGGTGTCATGACAATGGTGATCCAACTGGCTTCTCTGGAGACGATACACGCATAATTTCCCGGCTTTAACTGAAACAGAACCCCTTCACACGTCTCATCCGGCTCCAATTCACCGCCAGTGACATCATCCGCCGCTCCCAGATAGACGTGCCCAGACGGAACTTGCAGATGATACACCTTTTCCCGTTCCGCTGCGTGATCTGGATCTGAATCCTCCTCTACATCCTCCAGGCTCCATTCCACCTCATACACTCCATCCGCACCCAGATTCAGGAACAGACAATGACCTGCATTCACTTCAGCCAGCTCATCCACTGGAATGGACCACCAGTCCGAAGTATCCTCGGCACGATGTTTTAACGCTGCTAGATCATAAAGGCACAATGTTGCCGTATCTGTAACCATTTGAAATGTTCCTCTCATATTCACCCGTCCCTTCTGTCTGATCCAGGTCTGACCTCAGAAATATATTCCATCATTATATCAAGCCTGATACACGTGTAAAAGGAACCCATGAACCATCTCTGCTTGCGCAACTCTTCATTTCTCGCTCCAAATGGTCGATATAAGCATAACTGACTTTTTTTGAACCTGATGGAGGAAGCCAAGCCATGTCAATTAACAATAGAAAAGAACCCTTTCGCTACACATTGAAGGAACCAATCCACTTTGAGATCTATATTCTCAGCATCAACGGGGTTAACGCACCAGCCAAACCCATTCAGGCCGAACTCTGTGATATCAGTCGATCCGGCTGTCAGCTGTCATTTCCGCTGTCCCTTCCTGTAGAGAATAACGATATTCGGATTGGAATGAATATGCTGCTCTTTGAAGACCCTCTATATATGGAAGGCACTCTCCGCTGGGGTCAAGAAAAAAATACCTCATGGCATTATGGTGTTCAACTCGAAATGCAGGATGGGAACCAGGACCGTCTCTCTAGAGAGATGCGAATGCTTGCAGGACAAGGCAAAATTATTGTGAAATAGTTAGATGCCATATAGCCTGATAACAAAAAAACAAAAAAACAGCCCAATTAAATTGGACTGTCGCAAGATGAAACTCTTTATGCCGCTTTACTTACTGTCGCTGGTTGTTCCATTTTGGACCAGTTCACGGTTTTTTCAAGAACCAGTGAGACCAATACCCCAATGACGAGACCATTGCTTATGATCGGAATGAGATACATGGGCAAGGTTTGAAAGGCCTCAGCAGGAATATTCATGACTGCAACTCCCGTGAGGACCGGCAGCGCTACACGATAGATCGTTTTAGAATTAAACGTTGTACCTTCAAGCGTTCTTAGTGCCGTGCCGAACATCTGAAGATAAGCCACGAACAAAACCGCACTGCCAACGCTTGGTGGTATTTGTGCAAAAAATGCTGTCACTGAAGGTGTAAGACCTATCATACATAACATCCCCGCTCCAATTATCAAGGCAGCACGACGCAGGATGCGAGTACTCTCCAAGAATCCGATCGATGATGCAAATAAACCAAAGGGCAGCACACCTACACAGGCTGACAACATCGTGAACAGACCCGTTAGCGCATAGGAATGCCTATACTGACGGCTTGTTGTTTCTGTCCGGTATAGTTTCTCAACTGTGCTTAATGTGGTGATCGAATTCGTCATGTTCACCAACCCCACGAAAAATGCAGTAATGACAATACCCGGTTCCCATCTGGGTGCTCCCCACGGAAACAGTTCGAGACCTGCCGGGGCCTGATTAGGCTGTCCGCTATGCTGTCCAGGAAACAATAGACTATAAGCGATCCAGCCTGCCACAATCCCAATCAGGATCGCGTAGTTCCCCAGTTTCCCCCTACCCTTTAATTGAATCCATGCCACCAAAAACGCAATGACAACGGACAATGCGGCAACAGGCAGATCGAAACGACCAAACTCCGTATATCCAATCATACCTTTGAAAAAATTCATGGTTAATTGAATCGTCATTAGAAACAACATGGCACTCTTCACCATAGGTGTGAACAGCTTTTGCAGCACTTGCGCTGCTCCCAGCCAACCCAGAATCACCATCGTTAGTCCCGCTAACAGAAAACCTGCAGCCAGTCCACCGCCAATACGCTCCAGACTCATACCGGCCGATGAAGCAGATACCGTCAAACTTAGCGTTAATCCCCACCATAACCCTGACGGACCATCCATAATCGCATATCGATGACCAAATACGGCTTGAAGAATACACACTGCTCCGGTAAGGATAAATGCGTGCTGCATGGAGGCAGCGATGGCATCCGGAGACAGATGAAAATTATGTCCAATGGATAGCGGAACAACAACGGTATTGGTAAACAGGAAGAAAAACCACTGTATACCTGCCAAAATCAGTGAAGATACGTCCTTCATATTCTTTTGTGTAAAATGCTCTTGATGTCTGTTCATTCGTTCGGAATATCCTTTCACTGTTCTGTATTATAAATGTATAAGTCTCTTCAGACTTGGGTTAATAGTCGTTCCATCTCGGCATACCGATGCCGGCTCGCATGTGCAAGCGGTGTAATCCCCTCCCGATCCGCAATCTTTGGATCTGCTCCATATTGCAAAAGCAAGGCAACGATCTGCTGGTGACGCGGTCCGCCATCTCCCAAAATGACCGCTTCCAGCAAGGCTGTCCACCCTAGGTTGTTGATATGGTTCACATCCACATCACTGCGTGTCAGTAGAAGCTTCACAATGTCCACATGGCCCCGATCTGCTGCTGGGATAAGGGCTGTGCCGCCAAAACGATTCGTTAACCTCGTATCCGCACCAGCTGTAATCGCCAATTCGACCATGTCATACATACCCTCAGCACTCGCATATAACAGCAGGTTGTCCAATCGTGCATCCCGAAGATTAATGTCGGCTCCGGCATCCACTAACATCCTTGCCGTGTCTATCTTGTTACCGTGCACCGCAGCCAGCAGAGGTGTTCGCCCCAATGCATCCCGTTCATTCAACCGGCTTCCCTGTTGTGTGATAAATCGAATGACCTCATCGTTATGGCCCGCTTGCGCAGCATCATGTATTGTTCTAACCACGTTGTTTTATCCTCCAATTCAAGGTCTTTCTCATGTAGTAATATTCATATAGAAACCAAACTCTGTTAGTCAGGTATGCAAATCTAATGTATGGTAACATAAGATCGTAGTATATTAAAAATACATGTTTTGTTGGCTTTCCATACGAATTACATATACATTGCAGGCGAAGGAGTACAACCAATTGGATATCAAACAATGTCGCTATTTCATTGCCATTGCTGAGGAAAAACAGATTACAGCCGCTGCCCGAAGACTTCACATGGCTCAGCCACCCTTAAGCCAGCAGCTTAAGTTAATGGAGGAGGAGCTTGGCGTAATGTTGTTTGAACGCAAAGGGCGCATGATGGAACTAACGCAGGCGGGTCGCAGCTTCTATGATTATGCGGTCACCTTGACCAAATATATGGAGGAAGCTGTAATGGAGATGCAAAGTTTCCGTCACGGCATACGGGGCAAACTCACCATCGGCATCAATACCATATCGGATCGCCTGATCCCGCAAGCACTGCAACAGTTTCGCACCACCCATCCACAGGTTACCTATAAAATTCAGCAAAATGAGTCTGCACAATTATGCCGCCTGCTGGAAGATGGCAAAGTTGAACTCGCCTGTGTACGCATGCCCGTCCAGACAGAACGCTATGAGGTGCTGCACCTGCCACAGGAGCGACTCTTCTATATTTCTTCAACACCGCTTGATAGTCCGACAGAGATGGGACCAGGAGCGGAGATGGGGACTTATTTTGAGCAGCTTACAGGTATCCCTCTACTGCTGCCAAGCACAGAAGGACTCGGTATGTTCGAGCTAATTTTGGACAAGTTCCGGGAGCATCAGGTTACCCCCTCCATCATGGGTGAGTGCTCAGACATTAATATGTTGCTGGAACTGGTCCGACTCGGCTTCGCCAGTTCCATCGTGCCTCACACGGTACTACAGCTATATCACGAGCACCCATTCCACGTATATCGCATCCAGGATCAGCATTCCACGGTTGGCTCGGCGCTGGTCTGGCTGCAGAACCGTTATCTGTCCAAGCCTGCACAACACTTTGTGCAACTGGTCCAGGGTATGCTTCCCGTGTAAAAGGCTATATGCAAAAAAAACAGCAGCTTTACCGGATTACATTCCGGTGAAGCTGCTGTTTCATTTCTATGGTTAAGCTTTAGCTGTGAACAACAAGTCTTTTTCTTTGATCGTAGTGCGACCAGCAGACTCAATCGACTCATACTGGTGCATGTTTGTAATAATAACTGGTGTAATCGTTGTATAACCAGCTTTTTCGATCTGTTCCCGGTCGAACTCCATCAGTACATCACCTACGGCAACCTTCACACCTGCTTGAACTTTAGGCGAGAAGAATTGGCCTTTCAACTTCACGGTATCAATCCCGATATGAATCAACATCTCTGCGCCTGTATCACTTACCAAACCAATGGCATGTCCGCTCTTCGATAACGAGAACACAGTACCGTTAATTGGAGAAACCACACGTCCTTCAGATGGTTGAATCGCAAATCCTTTACCCATAATCTCTTCAGAGAACGCAGGGTCTGGCACTTCGCTCAGCGGTTTAACTTCACCTGTGATTGGGCTGAAGATTTGCTCATCTTGTGCTTTTGCTTCTTCAGTTACAACAGCAGAAGTTGTTGCTGCTGGTGTTGCCGGCTCAGCTGCTGGTGCTGGCTCTGTTGCACTTTCTTCTTGGAATCCAAGAATGTACGTCAGTACTGCTGCAGCTACGATAGCAATCAAACCACCAGCCAGAGCATAGAGCAGTGTGCTAATTGCTGGACTGATAAATGCTGCCACACTCGGCAGACCTGCAAGTCCTGTAATAACGTACGATTTAACATTGAAGATACCCATGAATCCACCAGCAATCGCTCCCCCGATAAGGGCTGCAATAAACGGTTTTTTGAACTTCATGTTGATACCATACATCGCTGGTTCCGTAATCCCCATGATAGCCGTAAGACCTGTGGAATATGCAAGGGATTTGGTTTTGCCATTTCTCGATCTGAGACCTACACCAAATGCTGCACCACCTTGTGCCAAGTTAGCTGCAAACATCAGTGGAATAATAAAGTCGTAACCCAGTGTTGTCATCGAACCAACTACGATTGGCAGCAATGCATAGTGCATACCTGTAATGATTAGCAGTGACATCGTACCACCAATCAGAATACTTGCGAAGATGGACATGTTATCGAACAACCATGAAATACCACCGGACAAACCATTACCAAGAACCGTACCCAATGGACCTACTGTCATCAATGTCAGTGGAACCATAATCAACAAGGTAACCGTTGGAACAACCAAGAGTTTAAGTGAAGCATGTGTTACACGATCAACGGCTTTCTCTACATAAGAAGCAATCCAAACTGCTAGAACAATCGGAATAACTGTAGAAGAATACGTTGCCGCTATGACTGTAATCCCCATAAATGATGAGTTGTGACCATCCGCCAGTAGTGCTGTAATGGTCGGATGCATAATCCCTGCTGCGAGCGCTGCGGCAATATACATATTGCTACCCAGTTTACGGGCAGCACTGATTGCCAGAATGATCGGCAGGAAGTAGAATGCACCGTCACCAATCGCCGACAAAATGATATAGGTTGAACTAGTGTCGGACAACCACCCAAGTGCGACAAAGATGGCCACGATACCCTTGATCATACCTGCACCCGTAATTGCAGGCAGAATTGGTGTAAACATACCTGAAATAAAGTCGAACAGCGCACTTATTGGATTTCTCTTTTTCTTTTCTCCAGTTGAAGCACCTGATGATGCATTATCTGTAGTTGGTGATTTGGACATGTTGCCAACAAGTGCGTTATACACGACAGGCACATCGTTACCGATGATAACCTGGAACTGTCCACCGTTTTCCATCACGCCCATAACGCCTGGTGTATTTTTTAGCGTCGCTTTGTCCGCTTTTTGGTTGTCATTCAGGTTAAATCTGAGTCTTGTCATACAGTGTGTGACTTGATCGATATTCTCTTCGCCACCAACAAGCTTTAAAATATCCTTGGACAATTGTTGTTTATCCATTGTGTTTTGCTCCTTTTATGTGTAATGAAGGTTAAAAAAAAACCTAAACACTGAATAATGACAAAGCAGAAAAGCTTATCATTATTCAACGTTTAGGTTTTGCCTTTTTAGCAGTAACAATCCCAATTTTATTCAATTGTTTGTTCATTTCTGACAACTCGTTCAATATGAATGGTCAGATAGAGTATTTCTTCCTTGGACAACACCCGATTATAGATCTTACGCGTATAGTCACTGATCCTTACTGCACATGCATGTGCTTCAGGATACTGCTTGCTCACCAAGTCATGAAGCGGGTTATCTTCTTCTTTATCTTCAATCGCTGTTCCTTGCAACACACGTTGGGCAAAGAACTTCAGATGAGTTAAAAACCGATAATAACTCAATGAATCTTCATCAAGTTCAATCACAAAGCTACGTCTTACGATGTTAAGTATGTCCTTAACAATGTTCGTAATACTGATCGTTTCCCTCATCTCACCGTTCATCTGGGCATTAACCAGATGCATTGCAATGAATGCGCATTCGTCTTCGGGTAACAGGACACCTAACGTTTCCTCAATAATCTGTAGCGCCTTGAGTCCAATGGCATATTCCTTTCGGTACATGCGCTTGATCTCCCAGAACAATGCGTTACGGATCTGCAATCCTTGACGATGTCGATCAATGGCAAAATGAATATGATCCGTCAGTGAAATGTAGATGCTCTCATGCAGCTTCTCACCTAACACCGTCTCGGCATAACGGATAATCTCATCCGAGCATTCGACATATTCAACCGGGATATCAGACAGAAGTGTTTTAAGTTTCTGTGATACTTCCTTACTTTCAAGCGAGAATATTTTTTCGACGAGACTTTCGTCAATCGATTCACCAGTATGCTTTTTGAAGGCAATTCCACGTCCCATAACGACCAGTTCGTTTCCTCCCGGATCAATTACGGTAACTACGTTGTTGTTCAGCACCTTCTCAATTTTCATTTCTTCACATCACCTTGCACCGTCAAAGTAGTAAAAGGCAAAACCAAAGCAGGTCACGAAATATGCCCCGCTTCTGGTTTTGCCTGATTGAACAGTAACAATCCAGTATTCATTAGCCTTAGGCCCATCTTACCATATAATTATCCATATGACAATGTTTTTGTGAAAGCGGTTAATGTGCGTTAATGTGACATTAGAAGGTGCTTGTACAACTGGGCTTATAGAACTAGTATTTACTCATAGTTGTTCTTAAGACTTGCGCCATTTGTACTAATAACTTCCTTGTACCAATGGAATGATTTTTTCTTGTAACGATCCAGTGTTCCTGAACCGTCATTGTTGCGGTCTACATAGATGAAACCATAACGTTTCTTCATCTCTGCTGTTGAAGCACTTACCAAGTCAATACAGCCCCATGACGTATAACCCATCACTTCTACGCCATCCTCAAGAGCTTCGCCCACCTGTACCAGATGGTCATTCAAGTATTGAATACGGTAATCATCATTCACCGTTTTATTGCCATTTTCGTCCGTGATCAGCTCATCGACTGCACCCAGGCCATTTTCGACAATAAACAATGGTTTTTGATAACGGTCCCAGTATTTGTTCAGCGTTACGCGTAATCCTTGCGGATCAATCTGCCAGCCCCACTCGCTCGCTTTGAGATAAGGGTTTTGCACACCTGCGAACAGGTTTCCTTTTCCTTCAACCCGTTTCTCCGGATCACCTGTCTCACAGATACTTACATAATAACTGAATGAGATAAAGTCTACGGTGTGCTTCAGAATTTCAGCATCGCCATCTTCAAACTTGATATTGATATTATTTGCTTTGAAATAACGATTAATGTATTTCGGATAATAACCACGTGCATGGATATCAGCAAAGATATCATTGCGCTGTTCCGCATGCATCGCTGCAACCACATCATCCGGGTTCGGAGTCAACGGATACGTAGGCATGCTCAGTACCATACAGCCAATTTTGGCTTCAGGCATAATTTCATGACCCAGTTTAACAGCCAGCGCACTGGCTACCAATTCGTGATGGATCGCTTGGTACAGATCCTGTTTGGACAGTTCTGCTTTTGGCGTATAGATCCCGCCGCTCATGAATGGCTCCTCCAGGATGGAGTTGATTTCATTAAACGTCAGCCAGTATTTCACTTTACCTTTGAAACGGTTGAAAAGCACTGTTACATAACGCTCGTAGAACTCGATCATTTTACGGTTAACCCAGCCATCATACGTTTTGGACAAGTGCAGTGGTGTCTCATAGTGAGAGATTGTTACGAGTGGTTCAATCCCGTATTTGTGGCACTCATCGAACAGGTCATCATAGAATTGCAGACCTTTCTCGTTTGGCTCCAATTCATCACCTTTAGGGAAGATACGGGACCAAGCGATAGATGTACGGAACACTTTGAAGCCCATTTCAGCAAACAGTTTAACATCCTCTTTGTAGCGGTTGTAAAAGTCAATTCCGATCAGTTTCAGGTTATCTTCTGTAGGTGCTTCCGTTCTAGGCGTTGTAATCCCGTGTGGCATTACATCTTGAACAGACAGACCTTTGCCATCTGTATTATAAGCTCCTTCAAGTTGGTTGGCTGCTACAGCGCCGCCCCATAGGAAGTCTTTCGGAAATGGTGTAGTCATATCAATCATTCCTCTCTAATTAACGATATTTTCATTCTTTGTCTAAATGCATTACTCTATCCTTTGCCGACAGGAAAAAGCGGACAATCTCCAACTAAAAGGGCCATCAGGAAAATTAGATTCCTTCCATGCCAACTTTCGTGTTAAGTTTTGCCCGCTTTTCATGCGATAACAATCCTGGAAACGAGAGAACTACAGTTGCTCACCATTGCTGGAGATTACATTTTTGTACCAGTCGAATGAATCCTTTTTGGAACGTTTGAGTGTTCCATTACCTTCATCATCCAGATCCACGTAGATAAAACCATAACGTTTGGACATTTCGGAAGTGGACATACTCACAAGGTCAATTGGACCCCATGCTGTGAATCCAATCAGATCAACGCCGTCTTTGATGGCTTCTTTCATTTGTTCAATGTGTTTTTTCAGGTAATCCACTCGATAGGAGTCATGGATCGAACCGTCTTCTTCAACACGGTCATATGCACCCAGACCATTTTCTACGATGAACAATGGTTTCTGGTAACGATCCCAGAAGTTGTTCAGGGTTACGCGCAGACCGATCGGATCGATCTCCCAACCCCAGTCGGATGCTTCCAGATAAGGGTTTTTCACGCCGCCAGTCAGGTTACCCGATGTTTCTTCCTTGTCTGCAGATGCAGATTTGGTTACGGACATGTAGTAGCTGAAGGAGATGAAATCAACTGTATTGTTCAGCAAGATCTCATCATCGCCTGCTTCTTTTTGAATCACGATGTCATTTTCTTCAAAATAACGAGCCATGTAGTTCGGGTACTTACCACGAGCATGCATGTCCGTGAAGAAGAGGTTGATCTGATTCTCGTGTTGAGCCAGACGAACATCTACCGGATTACATGTTGCTGCATAGGTTTCCATACGAGCAAGCATACAACCCACTTGGGAACCAGGGATAATTTCGTGTGCAAGCTTTGTTACCAATGCACTTGCTACAAATTGATGATGCAGCGCTTGATAAGTGGTTTGCAACTTGTTGTCCACTTTATCGATCAGAATGCCGCCGCCAGTGTACGGGCTGAACAGCATGACGTTAATTTCATTAAACGTCAGCCAGTATTTCACTTTATTTTTATAACGGTTGAACACCGTTTCTGCATATCGAACATAGTGCTGGATTACTTCTCGGCCAGCCCAGCCGTTATATTTTTGCGTCAAGCCAAGCGGTGTCTCATAGTGAGACAATGTAACGAGCGGCTCGATGCCATATTTCAACAACTCGTCGAATACTTCATCGTAGAATTTCAAGCCTGCTTCATTTGGCTCTTGATCATAACCGTTCGGGAAAATACGTGCCCAGTGAATGGACAAACGGAATACTTTGAAGCCCATTTCGGCAAACAATGCAATATCTTCTCTAAAGTGATGGTAGAAATCGATACCAAAACGTTTCGGGAAACGTTCTTCAATTTTGCCGGAGAGGATCTCTTCAATTCGGGAAGAGGAAATTTCCATGGCATGTCCGCCTGTACGCTTCTCTTTCGGAACATGAGCGATCATATCCGCTGTGGAGAGGCCTTTGCCGTCCTTATCGAATGCACCCTCCAATTGATTGGCAGCTGTAGCGCCGCCCCATAGGAAGTTTTCGGGGAATCCTTTTTTTGCCGTGGTCATGAACAACAACCTCTTTTCGAAATTTATTTTGGTTTTTCCAGGTGAGAAATTGTGCAATTTAGAGCAGAAAACAAGAAAAACCTAAACTCAAGGTAAAATAGCACCAAAAAAAGGGGCTTTCATTTCACCATCAGTTTAGGTTTTGCCTGTCTTCACAGTTACAATCCATCAAAAGATGTTATTGCGTATTCTGTTTGTGTTTGCTCTTGTAATGTAAGCGTAACATATCTATTTTGCAAAATCAACTTCACTGGATCATATGATCGTTCGCACACTCTCTCCATTGGAAAATTAACGCGGCATACGCATAATGGCTGCCCTTAATGCCTGCGCTCCTTCCTCTGTTTCCAGGTAAGCAGCGGGACTTTGGTCCCCTAAAGCCGGGATATCTTTCGCCAGCCATTCAAAAGCGTACTCCCCCATTTCACACCAAAGCACCCGACTTATATCCGCCGGAATCCCTTGTACTCGCGCACGTTCTACCCAAGTGGGGTCCATCTTCTGTTCAAGTTCTTCAAACCGTTCAGAAAATGAGTCCCATCTTGCCTGCTTAAACTCCCTGAAATAAATACCTTTCATACTCATGTAATTTCACTCCCCATATCGCCATTTGTAACCCTGTGGTCCTATTTAAAACAATTCATCCTAAAGCCGCTTGAAACGACTTCTGTAACAGGTAGACTTAATTTTAAATGTTTTTTCGGGGGAAAGACTAGTACAGGAGGATTCAGAAAATGACTCACGAAGAAAATACATCCGGTTGGGATGCGATTGATAAAGCCATCGGTGATCTATACGGTGAACAAGAGCCAAAACACTACGGCACTGCCCTTCCGTATATGCTCGGGGGGCCTGATCCACTTGATGGTATCAGCGTCTATGCTGTCGATAACCCTATGCCTCACTGGCATTTTGTCACCTACGGTTTCTCTGAATTATATGAAAAAGAGATGCAGGATGCATCCAAGAGCGGATATGGATTTGAGCTCACCTTTCGTCTTACACGCAGTGAAGCAGAGACTGATCCGCCAGCCTGGGCGCTGAATCTGCTACAGAATGTAGGACGTTACGTATTCACCAGCGGAAATATCTTTCAGCCAGGAGATTACATGGACGCCAATGGCCCCATCTGTCTGGAGTCTGATACTTTGCTGACTGCTCTCTCGTTTATTGAAGATCCGGATCTACCCGCAATCTCTACGCCTAATGGTTCAGTGCAATTTATTCAGATGGTTGGCATTACAGGTCGGGAACTGGAAATGATTCAAAGCTGGAATGCTCGTGGATTCCTGTCTGCCTCCTCCATGTTCATGCCCAAATATGTGACGGATCTGATGAGAAATTCGTATGCAGATATTCCTTCGGTTATACAAGCGGTTGAGGATGGAATGGAACAGGACGGATCCAGCACAGCCTTTTTATTCATACAACAACTGGCTTGGGAGTCTCCTCGCAAAAGATTGCTGCAAAAATCGGTCCCGGCCAAACTCCAGCTTGGAGCCAAACAAGCCGTATTAGTTGGCACCATCCTTCGTAGCCGAATTTCGAAAGGTGCCTCCCTATCCTTGATCGGACCGGATACTAATATTCTGTTCGAAGCAGGAGAACAACCAGCCGTATTGGAATCGGACAGACAAACTATCCTGACGGTGAACAAACAAATTGTTGAGGAGCTGGCAGAGAACCTTCTTCCGGTTGAAGGGACATTTGAAGTAACTTCATTGGATCATATTATCGTTCAGATTGTTAGAACAGAAATCAAGGACCAAGAAGGACATGTCATTCAAACGATTGGATGAGAACACCCTCAGATTCAGTAAAAGATCAACGTTTGTATTCAGCGATTGTGAAGCAAGGAGGAAACAACATGCCTGCCATTACATTTGCCACACGACACGAAGAGTCTCCGACTTGCTCGCATGCAGCAGGAACGGCTCCGTTCGACTATTTACCAAAATCCAGTCTGGACAGGCTTCGCAAAATCAATCATTTCCTGATTCATGCATTCCAGAACAGTATCTCGGATATCAAAGAAAATTTAACAGGCACCTATCTTTTTCTACTTACAGATACGGACGGTGTGTTACTCTCCATGGATTACAGTTCAGATCTTGAAGCTGTGGTGAAACATTCCCCTATATGTCCGGGTATGATCTTCACCGCAAAGAGCTGTGGAGTTAACGCCATATCAGAAACGATGGACAGCAACGAGCCTGTAGTACTGCTGCCCGAGCAGCATGAAAGTCCTTATTTTCAAAGCTGGCATTGTTACGCCGCACCTCTGTTCATGGGATCGCAACATGTAGGTTATCTGGATGTGTCCACCATTAATGCAGATATGCAAGGTGAACTGATTGCCATTGCCAAGCTTATTCCAGCGTACATGCAGAACTGTTATCAGAGTCAACAGACTGCTGAAGTGTGCGACAAACCAGCGGTGGAGTTCACCGAGCGTCAGTTAACCATTCTGGAGATGATAGCCGGGGGCCTCACCGTGAAAGCCATTGCTTTGAAATTAAAGATCAAGGAATGCACCGTGAATCATCACAAAAAAGTGATTTTTAACAAATTAGGTGTGCAATCCAGCACAGAAGCTGTTTCAATTGCTAGCCGAATGTCTTATGTATAGAAGACCCCTATAGATTCCTATAGGTAGTATATGAGAACGTTTGTGCTACAATTTAGGAAGCAGGCAACATGTAGAGAGAGAAACACACACACACATTTCAGGAGGGTAATATGACAATTCCAAAAAAAGCTTCTTTATTCGCCATGCTCATTATGATTATGCTGGTTGCAGCCGCTTGCGGTGACAAAGCAGATAACACAGCCGCAACAGAAGAGCCTACCCCGACAGAAACAACGACGGGTACTGATTCAGATACAGCGAATACAGAAGAAACAGAGAAAACAGAACCAGCAAGCGAAGAGTCCAAGGAAACTGATAATTCCCAAGACGTTGAGCTGGGGACGACGGAAAAAGGTTCTTACACCAATGACTATTTTGGCGTATCTCTGAAATTCCCGGAAGCATGGGAGTTCCAGGATGCTGCAGGCATGAATGAGCTGACAAGTGCTTCATCCGAAGCGATTGCTGGTGATGATGAAACAAAGAAAAAACAAATCGAACTGTCTCAGACCAAAACATTGAATCTGCTTATGGCTTCAAAGTATCCATTGGACGGGGGTCAAGTTGGCCCTTCCGCTATGGCCATTGCTGAGAAAGTAAGCTTGTTGCAAGGCATTCGTACAGGTAAAGACTACCTGGAAGCAACCAAAAAATTCATGGTGGATAGCCAGTTCCCTTACGATTATAAGGAAATGACAACGGAAACCATCGGTGGTAAAGAGATGGATCTGATGCAAATCACGATGGATGCAGGTGACGGTTCAACCATTACTCAAGATTACTATAGTACAATCATTGAAGGTTATGCTTTCAACTTCATCTTCACTTACATGGATGATAAGACCAAAGCTGAAATTGATACCATCAAGAAATCGGTTCAATTCAAATAATCGCTTTCGATTACTGCCATTATACAAAGCACATATAACACAACCCCGATAACGATCTATGAGATCATTGTCGGGGTTCTTTTTTACTAAAAAAAGATTTCTTGCACTAGCTAGATATGGCTACCCAGTGCCCTTCCGTGATCTCTACCCACTTGGAATGTTCGAGATTATAACGGTCCTCCATTTCAACATTTTCTCTTGTTGTTTCTTTGACAACATGTCTCTTTTTCTTCGCTTCTACCGCCGGATCAGGCACAGGAATAGCGGACAGCAATGCCTTGGTGTAGGCATGTTGAGGGTTCGAATAGAGTTCTTCACTCTCAGCCAGCTCCACAATCTTCCCGTTATACATCACCGCCACTCGATCACTGATATGTTTAACCATGGACAAGTCATGCGCGATGAAGAGATACGTCAATCCGAGTCGCTGCTGCAACTCTTCAAGCAGTTGTACGATCTGAGCCTGTATCGATACATCCAGGGCAGACAACGGCTCATCACATACGATGAATTCAGGTTCCACAGCCAGAGCTCGTGCAATACCGATCCGCTGTCTCTGTCCACCCGAGAATTCATGTGGATAACGCTGCGCATGGGTGGGATCGAGACCTACCATATCCAGTAATTCCTCCACCCGCTTCTCCCGCTGAGATGCAATTCCTGCAAGTTGATGGATATCAAGCGCTTCTCCAATGATATCCATAATCCTCATTTTGGGGTTCAGCGATGCATAGGGGTCTTGGAAGATGATCTGCATATGTCTGCGCATCGTTTTCATCTCCGAGGCTGACAAGCGATTGAGCGGGACTCCTTTAAACAGTACATCTCCACCTGTTGGCTCATGCAGCCGCAGAATCGCACGCCCCGTGGTTGATTTTCCGCTACCGGATTCCCCTACAACGCCAAGCGTCTCTCCTTGACGAATATGAAAACTGATATCATTCACGGCCTTTAAGGTATTGCCTTTCCCCAGATTAAAATGTTGTCTGAGTGATTTCACCTCAAGCAATGGCTGATCGTCTTCCAGATCTCTTGGGACCAACGATACCGGTTTCGGCTTTTTCTTCTGATCCAGACGTGGTAATGCATTCAAAAGTCTAATCGTATATGGGTGTTTGGGATTAGCAAAAATCTCTGTTGTAGTCCCGGTTTCCACGATCTGTCCTTCTTTCATAACAACAACCCGATCACACATGCCTGCTACTACGCCCAGATCATGTGTGATCAGAATAATCGATGTACCCAGTTGGTCCTGCATATCTTTCATCAAATTCAGAATCTGAGCCTGAATGGTAACGTCCAGTGCGGTTGTCGGCTCATCGGCAATAAGCAATTCAGGACGACAAGCAAGTGCAATACCGATCATGACCCTCTGGCGCATGCCTCCGGAGAATTCATGCGGATACTGGTTGTAGCGTATTTCGCTCCGAGTTATCCCCACCCGTTCCATCATGGCAATCGCCTGCTTCTTGGCTTCCCTTTTGGACACCTTCTGGTGTTTGATCAGACTCTCAGATATCTGCTTCCCCACTTTAATAGTCGGATTAAGGGAACTCATCGGGTCCTGAAAAATCATGCCAATATCACGCCCACGGATGCTCTCCATCTCTTTCTGCGTTTTATTGGCCAGGTCGACCCCTTTAAATAGAATCTCTCCATTTTTCATCTGCGAAGGCGGGGAAGCAAGCAGCCTCATAATGGAACGTGCGGTCACACTCTTTCCACTGCCCGATTCACCTACAATGCCCAGCGTCTCCCCTTTGCGTACTTCAAAACTCACTTCTCGCACTGCCTGAAACTCACTCTCTCCAGAATGAAAAGAGACCGATAGATCATTCACTTTCAGTAAAGGTTCCATATCATCACCAGCTCTCATCCGTTTTTCACATTCACTCATCTCATATGTATACCATTTAAATCCTTGACAATTGTTTAGACCCTGAATAATATATACTATATCAATCGGAATAATGCAATTTAAACCTGAATGAAAGGAGGCACGCTTGGTTTGAATCTTGCAGAAGGCAGCAGACTCTCGCGGTTGGTGCACAATTTAAGTTTTATTTATGGCAAAATGCTGCTTCATCCTTCCTACCGATATGTTCTGTTCATTCTTGGATTACCGATCAATCTGGTCGTGTTTCTAATATGGCGTTCGAATCGAAAAAATGACGGCTGGGTAGCTGCCAGGCAGACGGCTGAGCAAGAACTGCTCGCTTCTTCCTATCGGAACAAGCTGAGGTTGGAAGTCGAAGAACAGTTGCGTCGCAAACATCGTTTTTTCCAGCAACAGGTCAGTGAGGGAGAATTCACACGTCAGACCGAGGAATGGTTGGAAGAGACGGTTCAGAAAGAGTTGAAGGAGCGGACGTCTCGCATACTTCAGGAACAGGGAAATTACCGTCTTACGATGGCCGATACGTTCCGTTCGCTTTTGGAAAAACCGTGGTTTTTCGCGATATCCATTATTCCCGGCTGTCTGATGTATGGCATCCTCTTTTTGTATGGAAATCCTTATCTTAAGTACATATTTGAAAGAATACTGATGACGGTATTTGTCATTCTGGGCGTAGCCACACTCGTATTTACGATTCTGTATCTGTCTCCGTTCAACCCGGCAGCTAACATTCTCGGAGAGACAGCAACGCAGGAACAGATTGCGGCATTCAATCAGGTGTATGGCTTGGATCAGCCTTATCTTACACAGCTTTGGAACAATATTAAGGGAGTTGCTCTCTTCGATCTTGGCAAATCTTTTGCGGGAAATGAAGATGTCACAGCAGCGATTGCAAGGAAGTTTCCAATTACCTTGACCCTCGCAGTCATCTCCCTGCTGTTAGCACTTGTCATTGCATTACCTATCGGTATCATCTCAGCGATTAAGCCTAATTCATGGTTCGATTATACGTTTATGTTTATCGCTCTGATTGGATTATCGATCCCAAATTTCTGGCAAGGACTTATTTTCATTCTGAACTTTTCGATCAAAATGCAGTGGCTTCCCGCCACCTTCAACCCGCAGAACTGGCTGTCGATCATTATGCCAACCATTGTGCTGGGCACGGGACTTACGGCTGCGGTGGCACGGATGACCCGGTCTTCTACACTGGAAGTCATTCATGAGGATTATGTAATGACCGCCCGCGCCAAGGGGTTAAGCGAACGTCAGGTCATACTGAAACACGCTGTACGTAATGCATTGATTCCAATCGTTACTGTGGTTGGACTTCAATTCGGAGCGATGTTGGGCGGAGCAGCGGTGACGGAGAAAGTGTTTAATATCAGTGGTCTCGGCAGCTATATTGTGGATAAACAATTCATCCCCGATATTCCGAGTATCATGGGCGGAGTAATCTATACAGCAATTACGATCTCCATTATCAATGTAGCGGTTGATCTGCTGTACGCTTTTATTGATCCAAGAGTGCGCTCCAAGATGAAACAATATTAAAGTGTGTGTTGAACTACCTCTTAAAGCAGGTGTATTATGACAAACTCGTCCTTAACACAAGAAATGCGTTTCCGGCTTAAGTCTTCTCGAGAATACAGTCAGGCCAGCTTCGCTTGGATCACGTCCCTTCTCTTGACTGCATTATTGCTGTTCAACAGTTATGACTGGAGCGAGCAGGCGTTCAAACCATTTCTGCTAACGATACTTGGGATCTATGTATTCTTCACACTGGTCCAAAGTGTCATCACCCTTCGGATTCGAAAAGACTTGATCCGTACGGGTACGATCTCTACTTTGACCCGCAGGTTAGCCTGGGTTCAGCTACTTGCCATCATTTCTGGCAATATATTTATCGTAACGGCAGCCTTTCATCTGATTCGAAAAGCCAGGAATGTGGAGTACACCTTTGCGGTATATATGCTGTTAACCCAGCTGTTCGTCATTGGTGTATCTGCGTTAAATGTTTTCAAACCCTATGTGGCTGATAACTTTCTGCCAGCCATGGCGGTGCTCCTATTTATTCTGGTCATCGACCTGGTCGTACTGATTATCGTATCCCGATATAACGCGACCTCTCTCCTCCCTCGCTGGATGATCGGTGTCAGTGTAGTACTGATTCTGACCTCAATCACAGGTAATGTATTTGCCCTATTGCTCGGCATCTCCATTATTGGGCGCATTCGCAGACAGGGGAAACAAAAATCAAACTTCTGGAATGATCTGTGGGAGCGCCTTGCTCCAAATATGACTGCCATGTCCGGTTTGTTTTTTATCATTTTTCTGTTCTCGATATCGATCTGCAGCTTCTTTACTTTTGATTACAGCATGGCTGTGGAAAATAACTACTCGGCTCTGCTTCAGCCGCCTTCCCTTGCGTATCCGTTGGGAACGGACGACTTCGGACGATGTTTATTTTCCCGGATTGTATTCGGTGCCCGGATCTCCTTGATTGTAGGTTGCATGTCGACTATCATTCCGGTGTTGATCGGTGGAGTCCTCGGAGCATTCTCAGGCTTCTACGGAAGGCATACGGATAACATCATCATGCGGCTGCTGGATATTCTCTATGCCATTCCGGGAATTCTGCTCGCCATTGCGATTATTGCGGCGTTTGGAGCCAATACTGTCAATCTCATTCTGGCGCTGAGTCTGGGTTCCATTCCAACTTACGCTCGTACCATGAGAGCCAGTGTGCTCTATGTATCTACTTTTGAATTTGTGGAAGCTGCACGTGCACTGGGGTACAACAATCGTACGATTATTTTCAAACACATTATTCCCAACTCCCTTGCGCCCATGATTATCAAGTCCACACTCACGATTGGTGGAGCTGTTATCGCTACCAGCAGTTTGAGTTATCTGGGACTCGGCGTGGAGCCGCATATTCCAGAATGGGGTAACATTCTGAAGCTCGGCAGTACATACCTGGAGACCCACTCTTATCTGGCGATTTATCCAGGCTTGGCTATTATTCTGCTGGTTCTTTCGTTTAACTTTCTCGGTGACGGTCTGCGTGATGCGCTTGATCCCAAGCTGGAAAAAGCCTAAATGATTCGTCATTGAAATGAATGATATAGAAAAAAGAATTCACACATCACACATTCAAGATATGGAGGGTCATCCCATGAAAAAACGTACACTGATCTCATTACTATTAATTCTCGTCATTGTGATTTCCGGCTGCAGTGTAAAAACGAAAACCGAATCCCAAGCCGAGACCGCACCAGCGGACACAACTGAGACTGCACAAAAATCGGCAGACATTGAACTGCTCGCCATGAGTTCTTCCGAAAATGATGTTAACATTGTGCGCGACCAGCTGACTAAAAACGGCTTCAATGTGAAACTGAACCTGCAGCCGGATTACGGTAGTTTCAAATCCCAGCAGGATGCAGGGAATTATGACATTGCCTTGTCCAGCTGGACAACGGTAACGGGAAATCCCGATTATGCGGTACGTTCCCTTTTCAAAACAGGTGGAGATTACAGTATCCTTGCGGATGGGGAACTTGATAAACTCATCGATCAGGCAGCTACTCAAACGCCAGATGAGTACAAAGACACGTACAAACAATTGGAAGATCGCTTGGTAACGGATCAGGCGTATATCGCTCCTTTGTACATTTCCCTGAAAAGTCAGGCTGTGAACCAAGACATTCTGAATGTCGACACCGTTCGTCTCTCCAAATCCCGCGCCATGGCTTGGGAACCGATTGAGTTCAAGGACAGCTCCAAAAATGCCACAGACCCGTTGATTCTGACGCAAAGTGCATCCGTACTGACTTCCCTTGATCCCATCAAAGGAAATGACGGGTCCATCAACCAGTTGAATACCAATATGTACGTACGTCTCGTTAACTTGACGGATGACGATCAGCTGACAGCAGATGGATCACTGTCCCATAACTTCAGTATTGCTGAAGGAAATTCGGACTACTACTTCATTCTCAGAGATGATATCAACTTTGCGAAGATTGATAACAAAAAAGCTGTAGATACAGGAGAACGTGTCGGTGCAGATGATGTGATCTTCTCCCTGGATCGTGCTAAAAATAAAGATTCCGTTCCGGATCACCGGACGTACAGTCTGCATGAACACATCAAAGAAGCTGAGGTTGTAACGGATCTGAGTGCATTACAATCCATCAAACAATCCAGCGGTAACGGCACAATCCTCGAAGCATTGGAACAAGGATTGGGTAGCAAAATTACAGAACTCGTGACGGACAAAACCAAAGCAGATAATAGCGCAGGTAAATATCAGGTCGTTAAACTGACAACAACTGAACCTTTCCCGCAAGTACTGAACTATCTGGCTCACCAATCTGCGGGTATCGTGTCCAAAAAACAGGTGGAGAGCATCAACACATATGATGTAGCTTCCTTTGACGTCAACAAAGATATTCCTTACGGTGATCAGAACACGGTGACTGAAGGCGCAGCATACAATAACACCCTTTATACTAGCGGACCTTATATTTTGTCTTATAAAAATGACTATGAAGGTGTATTCTTAAAAAATCCGGGTTACCGTAAAGGCACGGAAGATGAGCCAAAAATTGCTCAGGTTAACGTCCGATTCATCGCGGATGCAGACAGCGCCCTCTCTGCTCTTCGCAGCAGTGAAATTCACTTATACTACGGTGTACCTGAAACCAAGTATGACATCATCGAAAATGACAGCAAACTGAAACTGCAAAGTCTGCCAAGTAACGCTGTCTCCTATCTGTTGTTCAATACGGCCAATCGTGAAGTTGCCAAGAGCAGTGATCTGAGAAAAGCCGTGCTGTACTCCATTAATCAGGATGAGATTTTGAGCTTCTACAAGAACAACAAACTCAAAGCATACTCCACAGTAAGCCCGCTCGTTCAGACCGGGAATGAATTGAAAGCTGATCCTGCAAAAGTAAAAGAATTCTTGAGTAAATACAACGCCTCCAAGTAAACGTATACCAACAAAAGGCTGCTATCAGGATCATGTATTTGATCCTGATAACAGCCTTTGTCATTCTTCCAGCACACGGCAATCTGCCAGAACATCGGGATAGTTTCGCATGCTGTCCGCATCAGTAATTTTGCGAATAACTTTGCACGGTACGCCTGCTGCAAAAGAATGCGGTGGAATATCACGAGTTACCACGCTACCTGCTCCGATCACACAGCCGTCTCCAATCGTTACGCCCCCGCATACTGTAACGTTTGCCGAGATCCATACATCGTTACCAATCGTGACCGGTTTGGCATAACATAGTGACTTCACATCACCGTTCTGGTCCACCATCCGTCTCCGCTCGCTGGAAATCATGGGGTGAATGGGGGTAACAATCGTGACATTGGGTCCAAAACTGGTATAGTCCCCGATCGTCACTAACGCGTCGTCTTGTATCGTCAGATTGTAATTACCGAAGAAGTGATCGCCTATTCGGGTATGCACACCATAATGAAAGAAGATGGGGCCTTGCATGAATCCACCTTCCCCGATCTGCCCCAGTAGCTGTTGCAATATCTGATTCCTTTCCTCAGTCTGTTCTTCAAAGGTCTGGCTGTAACGCTGACTGAGATTATGGGCTCGCCTTTTGATGATCTTTAATTCCGGATCACTTGGACTGAACAACATGCCCTTCATGATTCTCTCTTCTTCACGCATCACGAATCCTCCTCTACAAGAGTTAGCTTATAAAATAAAAGCCACAGACATGACCTGTGGGTTATAAGGCTTCTGATAGAATGCCTGACTTCAACGCCTGAAGCACCATTCCCCTTAACCCAGCATCAAAATCATGTTGGAACGAATCCTGATGTACAATCTCGGGCAACGTCGGCATGGGGTGATCCTTCCCGTACTGCTTCCACGCCAAATCCAGCTCTTCTCTCTCCACCCGTTCCTGATAAATGACAATCTGGTGCGGGGCAACGACGGCATTAATCGTTTGCAAGATATGACATACCTGCACTACAAAATCATCTTTGCTCATGTCACGTTTCCAATCAGGTGAATAAGGAAGATACTTGATCTCACCAAACATCCCGTTTTTCCCACGGATCATCTGTCCATTCAACATCATGCCCATACCCGGCGGATATCGGTTCGGAAAATAAATTCCCGCTACACTCCGTTCCTTCATATCCGCATGCTGTGTACAGTATCCGCTAATCGCTGCATTCACATCATTCTCCACGAGAACGTTCAGTTGGAACTCGCTCTCGATCTCCCGTATCAGATGTGAATGGATAAGCTCTTCATGACTGCTCACCGTGATATCCCCATCCACGGCTTGCCCCGGAATACCGATGCCGATCATATCAATGGCGGGGTACTCCTTAATGAAACGCGCAATAAGTTGCAGCACATGTTGTTTATCAAAAGCAGGCAAAATGCGCTCTTCCTTCAGCACAACCTTATTCTCCAGATTCATGACCGTTGCCGAAATCAACTCCTGGCCTTTCATCTCTTTGATGTAAAGAACCAAAGCAAGCTTGAAATTATAATTATATCGATATGCCTGAGCAGGACGACCACCGTTAGAGGGAACCACTTTATCTTGGAACAACTCTCCGCCATCACATAATTCCTGAATCAGCGCATTAATGGTAACAACACTAAGATTGGTTAGTGAAGCTAATTGCGGTTTGGTCGCCGTCTCAATCTGCTGCATGACTTCACGCACATTATTCAAATTGATGTATTTCATCATTGTAGCGTTGGCTTTTTTCATAACCCTCTCGTTTCTACTCTGGTTCAATTGAGCCAAAGCAATGGTATGGATGTCATTTCACACCATATCATAACATAATGCCTTACTCGAACACATGAGTTCCATCATGCTGGAAAAGGATCGAAATCGGCAGAGCTACTTTGTTCACTCAAACAAATCATCCATCGACTTCACAGGTTTCACTTCAATCGGTTGCTTTGACAAGGCCATACTTGCATAGGTACCTGCCCAGATTATAACTGTCATAATAACGTAGACCATCCATACTTACCTCCCTGTTTCATGCAGATTATGATTTTGTGATACTTACCACATGTGACTATTCCTCTATTTAATAAATATACTTTATAAAGTGTATTACGTAAGTATGCGAGGATAATAGTTCTTTGTCAACTACAACAACACGTATCATCTCGATGCTCATAATAAATAGCTGCCGACAGAATCATTCAACGATTCTGTCGGCAGCCATTTGTTCAACATGCGAGCAGTTTATTTCGAATAGATTCGCTGTACCCCGGGCAATAAGGTCACAACTTGAATACCCACTCCCCATGCAAAATAGACCAAGTGAATAATAGAGACATCCTGAATCCAGTACACCTGCGCCATAATCCAGATGATGAGAGCAGACCCCGTATACAACTAAAAAGTCCAAGCCCAATAGCGGTCAGGATAGAGATTCAGTCTCTCACCCAGCCCCCAATGAACGTAGCGGATGAGCGAAATAGCAATCATTGTAGGCATCACGCCAAGACCAGCAATAGGATGATCCCCGGGAACAAAAAACTGGCAAACGGAGAATTCTCCAACAAAGATGCGGGCAAATTCACCATACTTCCGGATGGGTCTATGATTAAAATGACGCCTCCAACAATCGCCCCAATCCCCAGCATTCCATGCATCAACATGAGTAACCACGATCTGCCTATACGCTGCTTCATCATGAATGGCTCCTTCCGTTCTCTCGTTTCTCAACTTCATATATGGAGGACTATGCTCAAACCCTCTAGTACCATTCTCACACATGCCACGTATTGTTCCTGTGCTTCTTTTCACTATATTGATCTCGAAAATCATTCGTAATGGAAAAACTTGATAAAAGAACGTACGTTCGGTATAATGGAATTATCCTGAATAAGCGAGAGGCAGATATGGACGACAAATTTATTAAGGAATTACGCGAGATTAGTCGGGATGACAGACGAAGATCGGAATTTATGATTCAAGGTTTGAAGGAAACACTGCAAGAACGCAAAGAAGAAGGCTTACTCAAGCGCTGGATACGGCGTAAGAAAACAGAGAAAAAAATCTCTCAAAGATTTAATCAAGATCCTCACTCGAATCAAAAGTAACAACATAAAAAGGAGGCGGAATACGCCTCCCTTGCTATTTACATAAGTGAATTATTTAGAATTCATTAGTTGTGACTTAACCCATAAGTTTGCCAAAATTCACATTATGCTTTCAATAGGTCAAATCCCAGCTGGACTTGGTTCCTGATAAGCTTACTTACCTGACTTTCTTATAAAGGGAGTGAAAATATGACAAATACTTCGGGCTCAATATCAAAAAAGAAGGCAATAATTCTGGTGACAGGAATGTCGGGTACAGGTAAATCAACGGTTCTGAGCGAACTTGCTCATAGAGGGCATAGAGTTATCGACACCGATTATGATGGTTGGAGCGAGAATGTGGATGGTTCTGGGTGGTTATGGAACGAGAATCGAATCGATGAGCTGCTCACTGAACATAGCGAAGGTACTTTATTCATTTCAGGTTGTGTATCAAATCAGGGGAAGTTTTACCCGATGTTCGATGCAGTAGTGTTGTTAAGCGCCCCCCTCGAAGTAATCCTTGAACGAATAGCTTCCCGTAAGACAAACGATTATGGAAAAACTGTCGAACAACGTGAAGAAATTATACAAAACGTCGCTAGTGTTGAACCCCTCTTACGTGCTGGAGCTACTGTTGAGATCGACACCAGGAAGCCACTTGATGATGTTGTAACCGAGCTTGAGCTCATGGCCAACTCCACTAGCTGATCACTTCTTCGCACTGTACAAAACCGCCCAGTTCGACCAATTTAAGTACCTTGTTAAACCTAAGCATCCGATCATAATGATCGGCTGCTTTCTTTGTTTCATTGAGCTAACGTTTCCCGTTAGCTTAAGAGTAATTTCACTTTTTTAATTGACTCATCTTTTTAAGGAGTACCGCGGTGCAGACAGATATAACACTGGCTAAGTATAAAAGAGCATATGCTATGGCAGCATAATATGTAAGTTCAGCTTCAACATTTTTAATTCCTTCTTTCACATACTCACCTCCCAGGGATTTTGACAGTTCCCGACCTGCTATTTTAGCGTTTATAATTTTTCCTCCCTTAGGCTATTCTTGATTGTGATCTAGCCCTTTCCCAAAACAAGTCTTTTGGTTGTATGATTCGAAAAATTCGGAACGAATATCCAGTGTTTTAATAGTGAGTAGATATCCATTTATAGTATTAGTAATCATTTCAATTTCAGATACACTGTATGAAGTTATATCCATTTTCGAAATGATCACTTGCTTACTAAGCACTTTTGATAAAGAAGAGGTAATTTGTTTCTTTACATCGTCATTTAAACTTCCAAACTGGAGTACAAGGCTTTCAAGGTCATCCTCGTTACCTTTAATCAAACTGTGGGATTGGATAGCACTATGCTTTGGAGATGAAGACTTGATAGCATATATCTCAATGATATCATCCATTTTAAATTTAAAGTTTTTACCTTCTTCTGTTTCAACAAATAGGTAGTCTTCCTTTAATTCTTTAGCAACACCACGGAAAAATTCATCTCGATTATTAACTTTAAATACTACAGAATGTTGTTCTTTAACTGTCATCTCAATAAATTTTCTCTTATTCATCATACTATGCAATGTGCCCCCCTCCCCTTTAAAGATAAAGTATTCTATATGAGGCATGTTATTCCCTTTTCATTAAATTAACAGCCCATTAGCTGAAAAACAGCCGACTATTTAGCCGGCTGTCTACTTGAGTATCATTATGAGTTCTGTGCCTGATTTATCTATTTCAGCTTTGATCTACCTCGTTTTACGGCAAAATGGCAAAAGACCGGACTGGGAAACCAGAAGCTTTCTCCGCTTTGGGTACAATATTGAAAATAACAGCGCCCTTAGCCGGCACCTGATCCAGGTTTGTTAACAGCTCGACCTGATATGTATCCTGGGCAAGTACATAATATTCTGCCAGAAGTGCTCCATTCTTCTGATAATCCACCGCTGAATCCGTGTCAAAGGTTTCATGCCCAATGGCTTGTACTTTTCTCTCCTCAAATAAAAACATGAGCGCACTAACCGACCATCCGGGCGCATGACTGTTGCCCTTATCATCCTTGTTATCAAATGCTTCATGGTTAGGCCAGCGTTTGCTCCAATCGGTACGTAAGGCTACAAAGCTTCCAGCTTCAATCACGCCATGCTGTCTTTCAAATTCAAGAATATGCTCCACATCCAGTGTGAAATCCGGATTGTTCTCTACTTCGGCAGACTGGTCAATGACCACAAGCGGGAGCACAAGCTCCTTCAAACCTAGTTCATCCAGATACCGGGTATCCCGAACGAAGTGGATCGGCGCATCAAGATGTGTCCCGTATTGACCCGGGAACTTGAAGCTCTGGGCAAAGAAACCCTGATTGTGATCAAACAGTGTATCGAATTGTGCTGCCTCAAAAGCTGAAAAATGTGGAGAGCCTGGACCAAACGTATGGGTCAGATCCACCCATTTCTTTTCTTTTAACAATTGAATGGCTTGAATGAGTTCGTTGGACATCCTAATCACCTCATGCACAAAATGGAATAAATTTCTCCTATTATATCTTATTCCACTACAATTGGGGAGCAGTCCCTTATTAGTTCTTAGGGCTGTTAATTTTCAAATTTAAAAACTTCACTGACCGTAGATGTCAGTGAAGTTAATTTATAATACAAAAGTAATCCATTCAATCATGAAAACAAAAGGAGCATGTATGATGCAAACAAAGAACGTATATCTATATGTATTTGATACGATGGCAGACTGGGAGGTAGGATATCTAACTGCTGAATTGAACTCGGGAAGGTATTTCAGGAAAGAGATCCAGCCTTTACAGGTCGTAACCGTAGGCGTGGATAAACATCCGGTAACTACCATGGGCGGATTGAACATCCTTCCTCATATTTCTATTGATGAATGTACATTGAAAGGTGACGACGTCATCATTCTTCCAGGAGGAAACACCTGGATGGACACCATCCATGATCCCCTATTAAAAAAAGTTGCTGCCTCTATAGAAGAGGGTACGGTTATTGCGGCGATTTGCGGTGCGACAGTTGCACTTGCAAAAATAGGGATACTGGATTCCAGACAACATACAAGCAATGATTTAGAATACCTGAAGATGATATGCCCAGATTATACTGGAGACACCTATTATGTAACGGAGCCTGCAGTAACCGATGGAAATATAGTTACTGCATCTGGAATAGCTCCGTTAGAATTTACGATGCATGTGTTGAAGCTATTGAATGTCTATACACCAGAAACATTACAGGCCTGGTTCAATCTGTATCAGACTCATGAGTCCAAATACTTCTACCAGTTAATGAATTCTATTGCACCTGAATAACCAGTTTCCCGCGGGTATGATGGGTTTCACTCTTCTCATGTGCTTCACGTACTCCCTGTTGAGTTAGCGGGTACGTTCCATCAATAATCGATTTGAGCTTGCCTTCCGCAGCCAGTTCAGCCAGCTGATCCAGTTGATCCCCTTTGGGCTCCATCATGAAGACGTTGGCCGTTACTCCTGCTTCCTTGGCAAGCTTCTCATCCGGTTGTTCCACCAAGGACACGAGATGTCCGCCAGACTTTAACACCTTGAAGCTGTCGCGCTGAATATCACCGCCCATGGTGTCCAGTACAACATCATAACCGGAGAGAATCTCCGAGAAATCTTCTTTTTTATAGTTGATAAAATGATCCACACCCAACGAGCGAAGCAACGCTTCGTTTGATTCACTTGCCGTGGAAGCCACTTCAGCGCCTAGGGACTTGGCGATCTGAATGGCATATGTTCCCACACCACCTGCACCAGCATGAATGAGTACCTTCTGCCCTTTGCCTAAACGTCCATGATCCACAAGGGCTTGCCAAGCCGTCATCGCAGCCAGCGGGATCGCTGCCGCTTCCTCGAAACTCAGTTGCTCCGGTATACGGGCTATAATGTCTGCATCAACAGCAACATATTCTGCATAGGTTCCGAATTGACGCGGACGCGCAAATACCCGATCACCTTCTCTGAACCGCGTGACATTGGAACCTGCTTCAGCCACAATACCCGCAACATCGCCGCCCAGAATCAACGGAAAATTCTCCGCTGCTTCTTTCATATCCCCTTGTCTGATTTTGAAGTCTACCGGATTCACCGACGTGGCATGCGTTCGGATTAACACCTGATTCACTCCACATCTTGGCTTGGCTACTTCCTGTTCCTTCAATTGTTCCGCCCCACCAAATTCCTCAATCACAATTGCCTTCATTAGAGATCCCAGCCTTTCCATTGGATTATCGTTATGCTCTCCTCCATCATTACCCTTTCCCAGCAATCACTTGACCTATTCATTCAAAATTCACAACAATCTGAGATTCGCAAGCCAATTCAACAATCGTGATATAATGTCGATTAGCGATGAAGTTAAATCTTAACCCAATAACTGAACAAGCGAGGTAACACGATGGAAGTAGAAGTAAGTACATTACATGCATTTTCGGATCAGGCTCATGGCGGAAACCCCGCAGGTGTTGTTTTACAAGCAGCTCATTTGTCTGAAACCCAGATGCAGGAGATTGCCAGACAAGTCGGTTTTTCAGAGACTGCATTTGTTATGCCGTCGGATCAGGCTGATTTCAAAGTGCGTTATTTCACCCCAAGTGATGAAGTCGATCTATGTGGACATGCCACAATTGCATTATTTTATCTAATGAAGACACAGCAGCTCGTTAATGTTGGTACATATACACTGGAGACACTGGCCGGAATTCTTAAAGTTGATATCGAAGTCAATGGAGAAATCTATCTGTCTCAGACGTTGCCGGAGTTTGGGGAGATCGTGGATCGACAGCAGATTGCCGATTCGTTACGTATTTCTATGGGGGATTTGCATGCTGAACTACCTGTACAGATTGTGTCTACCGGGCTACCTGATATCATGATAGCCGTTAAAGATATTGATGTTCTAAACAAAATTGATCCTGACTTCCAGCGTATCACTGAAATAAGCAAGGCTCATCATACCATAGGTTATCACGTGTTTACACTCAAATCAGATGATATGGACGTTCTGGCAGAATGCCGTAATTTTGCACCGCTTTATGATATACCGGAAGAGAGCGCGACGGGCACATCCAATGGTGCAATGCTCTGTTATTTATCCCAGTACAACCAGCTTACAGATCCTCATCTTCACACGTACACGATCAGACAAGGGTATACCATGAACCGCCCCTCCGAGATCCGAGCCAGATTAACGCTGGGCAGCTCTAATGAAATCACACAGATTCAGGTTGGCGGTAATGCAATTCATATCGAAAACATTCAAATACACCTCCCTTAATGGGAGGTGTTTTACGTACGTAGGATATGAGAATTATGTACTTGAATGATCTTAAATCATTGAATTTGTTGTAAAAATCGTAGTACCGCTACCTCCAACTGGTTCAGCCCTGGCTGCTCTATAGGAAAATGGCCTGCCCCTTCCAAGATCACACATTCCTTGTCCACCACCAGACGATCAAAAAAAGATTGGCTGAACCTGATCGGTGTCATGGGGTCCAGTTCAGGGTGAACCAACAGGACCGGACACTGGTTGAACTGTTCCGGGCTTACCTCCGGTTTTTTATTAAGGAATGTTCTTAATAATTCCAACGGAATACGTGTAGCTGCCGCTTGTGGATCATCCATAATAAGCCGGGTTAAGTCCTTGTTATTGGTAATCAGTTGCATTCGGGATACCTGTTTGACCGAAATAGGTACATGATCCAGCAGACCAGGGAACAGATCCATCATCCGTTTTCCCGCCCGGCTTACCAGACGATTCGGCGCAAGCTGATCACGCATTTCCGGGTTACTCGTATCTACAAATGTAGTTGCAATCAAACCCTTAACACGCTTGCTGCGTGCACTAGTGTGATAGGCAAGCATACCTCCGATACTACTTCCCAATACAACGATTGGCTTGTCGTCTTTTTTGTATTCCCGTTCGATGAGTGACACAAGCAGCTCTATCCATAGTTCGTAGTTGATACGTGTACCAGACATTGCGTAACTTAACCCATACGGTGGAAGATCTGGCGACACCACCTCGTATCCATGCCGCTGCAACATACGGGCATACGGAGCAAGCAACCTGCCATTGCCTCCCGCCCCATGAATGAATAGGATTTTGATTGAAGACTCCGGCGCAGGTAAACGATCGATATGCAGATGAACCCCATTTGACTCCCACCACTCTTCCTCAGGAACCGTATGCTCCCCTAACCTCACTTCTTCCGGGAAAAAGGCCTGATATTGTTTCCAATAGGGATGTGTTGTCTGATAGGAAGGCAAACTTTTTTTCATACGGGTACATTCTCCTCTTTTCGTATACAAAAAAAGCCGTACAGTGTACGACTTTTCGTTAGGAATACGTCTATGACCATACTTCTTTTTATAACACCTTCGTATATCTGTCAATCGGGAAACTGTACATTGCCCGGTACGATATATGCACCGCCTGACCCATCATTAGACAGAGCCGGGATCGTGTCATTTAATACCTGACCGCGAATATCGGTAATACGCACGTTTAGTTTTTCTTTGCCCAGTCCAGTTCCGAGGAAATGATTATAGTCTTGCTTTTCAAGATTGAGCCACGTACCATCCTTCTGTTTCACTTCGAACTTTAGCACCGGATATTTGTGATTACGAACCTGAATGGCTGCCCACCACTGACTGCTGCCTTCCTTAATCCGATAGGAGACGTTGCCTTGAATTGGGGCTTTGACCACTTTCCAGCTGATATTGATTTTGCCTGCCTTTGGGTCACCGATCAGGTTAAAGGCATTCGGTGAGAGATCCAGCGCTCCACTGGCGCCTTCTGGATAGAGATCTGTTACATAGACGGTTGTTTTGCCTTTAGGACCCTGTACCTCGAGATAGGCTCCCGCTAAAGCGGCTTTGACACCGTTATAATTGAGTTGGAACGGATTAAGTGCAGTAATCTTCATGTCCGCCGGGATGGGATCAAGCAACACTGCACCTCCAGAGTAGCCTGAGCCTGTATACGTCGCATAACCCTGATATGTATCGTTCCATGCAGCAGATGCAGGCAGAGCAAATAATACGAGACTGAGCAACATCCCTGTACCGGCCCATTTTAACCGTTGAAATCTACTTCTCTTGTTCATGAGCTATTCCTCCTCGTTCGTTCTCGTGTACATAGTGCGTTCAACTGCTAGATTTGAATATAACATTATTTTACATAATAACTTCTTATTTTCAATCCCTCTCTACCAAATCACATCTATAGTCCTGCCTCTGGACTTGAACATTCACGACCACGCACAAGATATGGATACATACCATAAATTGGTTAAATAGGTACAATAACAAGGCTGTATGGATGGTGTCCCAGTAATAAAAAAACGCCACACCCGGAGTGATTTCTCTCTCCAAATGGTGTGACGCCTATTAAGCATTACGGTGAAAATCCCCTGGCTGGCCAGTGACAGCCGCACCGGCTCATCCTGTTTCCCTTCGTTTCATCCGCTTCCTTAGACGCTCATACTGAGCATAGATCCGCGGAGATTCTTTCGTCAGGATAGGCCCCAGCACAGCCAGAATTAACACATACAACACGGCAAACGATTGGATGGATGCCATCAGCCCTCCGGCCTTGCCGATGTTTGCCATGATAATGGAGAATTCCCCCCGCGAGACCAGGGTAAAGCCCACATTCAATGAGGCCTTAGGGCTCATTCCAGCCAGTCTGCCAGCGATCATACCTGCACCATAGTTACTGGCAATCGTCAGAATAACGGCAATAATCGTCATCCCAACAGCTCCGCCAAGTGAAGCCGGCTCGATGGTCAGGCCAAAACTGAAGAAGAAAATTGCACCAAAAAAATCTTTGAAAGGCATGATCTGATGTTCAATCCGACTTACATGTCTTGATTCGCCCAACACAAGCCCCATCATCAATGCTCCAATGGCTTCTGCTACATGCAGTGTCTCCGAGAAACCAGCCACCAGGAAGAGCAGTGTCATGACGGTAAGCAGAAACAACTCTGATGACTTGATATTCAGTGCCTTATCAATATATTTGATGCTTTTCCTGCCAATAATCAGGAACAGCACAATAAACAGCAGGGCAGACAGCGATACTAACAGAACACTTAAGAATGAAGTTGCCCCGCTGAGCACAAGCCCGGTCAGGATGGAGATATGAATCGCGATGAACAAGTCATCAAACATGATCATGCCCATAATAATCTCTGTTTCAGGGTTTGCCGTGCGTTTCAGATCAACGAGCACTTTAGCTACAATGGCTGTAGAAGAGCTGGTCATGATCCCGCAGACAACAAGTGTCTCCTGAAGGGGCAGATCCATGAACCACCCCAACAGCAATCCAGAGACAAAATTCAGACCAACATAGAACATGCCCCCGGTCAGAATGGCTTTACCAGACTTTAATAACCGGGAGACCGAGAACTCCAAACCCAGATAAAATAGCAGAAACAAAATGCCAAGCCTGCCCATAAATTCAATGAAGGTCGAACTTTCGATAAAACGTAAATCCACTATGCCAATCTGTGGTGCATGTGGTCCAACGGCCATACCAATCAGGATATAGAAAGGAATGACCGAAAATCGTAATCGTGAAGATATCAGCCCAGTAAGTGTAATCAGCGCAACGGCAATTCCCACTTCGAATATGAGCATATCCATAGGCTAAGTCCGTCCATCAGTCAACAATTGTTTGAGATGTTTGATCTGATTCCGTTCACCGGCAACTACAATTGTAGCTCCAGCGGTAAAAGCATAATCCGGGCCTGGATTAAAATGCTTCTCCTTATCCTTAGTCACAACAGCGAGAATTACGGCGCCCGTTGCCTGACGGATATCCAGTTCACCAATCGTCATGCCTAAGCTTGCAGCGTGAGGCTCAATCCGTAGCCATTCGATTAACAGACCTTCAAGCATCACTTCACGCTCATCCTGAAACTTCGGTTTATAGGTCATACCACCAACGATAGCGGCTACCGCCCGGGCTTCATCATCGTCCAGGGTGACAAGAGATACCATATCACCCACCTCTTCTGGCGTATCCCCTGACTCCATATGGAATAGGTCACGTCGCTCGTCGTTATGGATCACAATGACCAAATGCTCACCACTACGGGTATGCAGCCAGTATTTACGTCCAATGCCTGGTAAGTCTGTCTCTTTAAAGTGCATGATCTGCACCCCCTAGCGCCGGCTCGTTCAAGGTTTCGCTCCTCAGCTCAATCCCCGTAATTCGGATTCTCATGGAACCTGATGGTGTATGAACAGACCTAACTTCCCCTTTACTGCCAAGCAGTAATTGACTCCCTACTGGAGAGAGGAAGGAAATACGACCCTCATCAGGATTAGTATCCTCTGGCATGACAATCATGAACGAATCTGACGTATGAAAATCGAGATATTCAAAATCAATATGACTGCCGATCAATACAGCTGAGTCCAGATCTTCATCAGGACCCAGGAGCAGCTTTTCCACATACTCTGTATATGCGGACAATTGTTTTTCCAATTGTATCCGCTCTGGATCACGCGCATCGAAATAGGCGTCGAGAAATGTTCTTTTCTCTTCACCGAATGTAAATAGCTGGCTCACCAGCTTCTCTCTGCAATTATGGCGGGAGGTCCTATGGTTCATAGTAGATTTCCCCCCCTATACAAGCCTTGTTCTCCATGTTGATTGGCATGTTTCTCTTCATCATCTTGTTTTCCTCCTTTATATTTTAAAAAGATCCCGGGATACGAGACCTTCTTACCATCTTACCAAAACTAATATTTTAATCCAGTATATTCGACTAACTTGCTTTTTTATTATCATTTGTGGTCATATCTTCCATTTAATAACTTAATTCTTCACATCATATGGTAGATCCATAGAACATTTTAATTACTGCATAAAAAACATTTTATGAATTTTCATCTCGTATTTTTATTTGCTTTCCTGTATATTTAACTACAAACTTTTATTCAATTTATGCAAATAAGCCTCTACAGACTTTAACACAATAAAGGAGTGCATCGAAAAAGTGTCCACGATAACAAAAGAAACTACAGAGTCCGTTCAAGTTACTGCCGCAGATTATGTTCATTCCGTTTATGAGTCGGTTGTCGCCAGAAATCCGCATGAAGATGAGTTCCATCAGGCTGTCAAAGAAATTCTGGATTCCCTTATTCCTGTTATTGAAGCACACCCCAAGTATAGGAACCATAGTCTGCTGGAACAGCTTGTTGAACCCGAACGTGTAATCACATTCCGTGTCCCATGGGTAGATGATCAGGGCAAAGTTCAGGTTAACCGTGGATTCCGGGTGCAATTCAACAGTGCCATTGGCCCTTACAAAGGCGGACTTCGCTTCCATCCTTCTGTATACTCGGGCATCATCAAGTTCCTTGGCTTCGAACAGATCTTCAAAAATGCTTTGACTGGTCTGCCCATTGGCGGTGGTAAAGGCGGTTCTGACTTCGATCCCAAAGGAAAATCGGATCTGGAAGTCATGCGTTTCACGCAAAGCTTCATGACAGAGCTGTACAAATATATCGGTTCCGATACGGATGTACCGGCAGGTGACATTGGTGTAGGCGCAAGGGAAATCGGTTACATGTTCGGTCAATACAAACGTATTCATGGCGGGCATGAGGCAGGCGTGTTGACAGGAAAAGGTCTGCTGTACGGAGGAAGCTTGGCACGTAAGGAAGCGACTGGCTTCGGCTGTGTGTACTTCGTGAAGGAGATGCTGCAATCCAAGGGGCTCAGCTTCCAAGACAGCACAGTCGTTGTCTCTGGTTCTGGTAATGTGTCCATCTATGCCATTCAGAAGGCCCAGGAGCTTGGAGCTACAGTCGTGGCGTGTAGTGACTCAGGTGGCTACATACACGATCCACAAGGCATCAACCTGGATACCGTGAAACGTCTGAAAGAGGTTGATCGTCTCCGCATCAGCGAATACCTCAAAGAACACCCGCATGCTACATATACCGAAGGCTGTGAAGGCATCTGGTCTATCCCTTGCGACATTGCCCTTCCGTGTGCGACGCAAAATGAGATTGATGAAGAAGCTGCGGCCCTTCTGGTCAAAGGCGGCGTGAAGGCCATTGGCGAAGGCGCAAATATGCCTTCCACCCTGGCTGCCATTGACGTCTTCCACGGTGCAGGCGTGCTGTTTGGTCCAGCCAAAGCGGCTAATGCCGGCGGTGTAGCCGTGTCTGCTCTTGAAATGTCACAGAACAGCATGCGGTTGTCCTGGTCATTTGAAGAAGTAGACGCCAAGCTGCATGACATCATGAAGAACATCTACACCAGCTGTGTAGAAGCTGCTGAAGAGTATGGTTGTGAAGGCAACCTCGTTGCCGGAGCGAATATCGCCGGTTTCCTCAAGGTAGCCGATTCCATGATTGCTCAAGGTGTAGTTTAATTTAAATACGTAATTCTCCACGATTAAAGGGCGTTCCCATCTAATTTGGGTAACTGCCCTTTTTTCATTCTCTTCAATTGCTCTAATCGCAAGGCAATGGTAAAGTGGTACTGACGTAATTCCATCTATTTGTACTATTATAAGGAAGTGTTTACATTGTCTAACCAACCATTTGCCAGCACTGCGAGTCCTCATCTTAGCGCAGACTGTGAGCAATGTTTTGGCCTGTGCTGTGTTGCCTTGCCCTATGGCAAGTCATCTGACTTTGCTTTTGATAAAGCCAGCGGCACACCCTGTCCCAATCTGCGCACGGACAATCGCTGCGGTATCCATACTCAGCTTCGGCAGAAAGGGTTCAAAGGTTGCACGGTATACGACTGTTTCGGAGCTGGACAGAAGTTGTCCCAAGTGACCTACGCGGGCAAAGATTGGCGTGATCATCCAGAGTCTGCAAACGAGATGTTCGAGTGTCTGCCTGCCTTGCGACAACTTCACGAGTTGCTCAGTTATATGAAGGAAATGATGATGAGACCGGAGACGTCATCCCTTCACTCGGCATTTGGTAAGTTATATGAGGAGATTGAGCACTTGAGCAATCTGGAGCCTGCGGCACTCCTCCGTCTGGACATCGCCAATTATCGATTCAGTGTGAATCAACTCTTGGTCCAGGCAAGTGAGATGGTACGCGCGAATGTGCCCCCCACCGCTCATGGACAAGGGAAGTCGAAGAAGAGTAAAAAACGTACCGGAAGTGACTTTTTTGGTGCCAATTTAAAAGGGGCTGACCTGCGTGGCGCAAGCTTCCGAGGGGCTTTAATGATCGCAGCCGATCTCCGAAATGCAGATACACGAAAGGCGGATTGGATTGGCGCGGACTTGCGGGATACGGATCTGGGCGATGCAGACCTGAGAGGTGGCATCTTCCTGACGCAATCCCAGATTAATGCAGCCAAAGGTAATGTGAATACCAAGTTGCCGGATCATCTTAACATTCCTTCACACTGGGTGTAGCAAAAACAAAAAAAACAGCTCGTCCTATATATCCAAGGACGAGCTGTTTGTTATACAAATCACTGGAACGAATCAGAATTATAACAAGTCGCGGCGAAGATCTTCAGCCGATTTCGGAGACAAGTGACCGAGCGGAATATCAAATACCGTTTTCGCTCCCTTATGTCCTTCCACGCTCAAGCGTTGTGCGGCTCTTGCATACGCCACAAGTACGCTTGCTGTAAATTCAGGATTGCTGTCGAGTTTCAGACCAAATTCAATAATTTGCTTTTGACCGGCACCTGTAACCCCACTGCGAATAACAAATCCACCATGCGGCATACCTTCATGCTCGGATTTCAATTCTTCTTCGCTAATGAACGTTACAGTTGTATCGTAATCTGCAAAATAGTTAGGCATCGACACAATCGTCTCACGGATCTCATCCTGATTAGCACCATCTTCTGCTACCACATAACATTGACGCAGATGTTTCTCGCGTGTAGACAGCTCTGGTGTCTCCCCTGCACGAATGCGGTTGATCACCTCTTCAACAGGTACAGTATACTGTACACCCGCCTTAACGCCTGGAACACGACGAATAGCATCCGAGTGGCCTTGGCTCACACCTTTGCCCCAGAACGTGTACTCTTTTCCTTCTGGCAGGATGGACTGTGCAAGCAGACGGTTCATGGAGAACAAGCCTGGGTCCCAACCTGTGGAAATAACACTTATGTGACCGCCTTGCTCTGCCGCAGCATTAACTTCTTTGTAGAATTCCGGAATCTTCGCATGTGTATCGAAGCTATCTACCGTGTTGAACAACTTGGCGATGGCTGGTGTCTGCTCTGGAAGGTCGGTTGCAGAACCACCACAGAGGATCATAACATCAATCTTGCCTATGTATTGCTCCGCTGCAGAGATATGCTCAAAACGTACTTCTGTGCTTTCAGCGACCATCTGCTCCGGATTACGACGTGTAAACACAGCAATCAGTTCCAGATCCTCGTTCTGGGAAATGGCTTTCTCTACACCTCTACCCAAGTTACCGTAACCAACAATACCCACTCTAATCATGTTCAATCCTCTCCTGTCTTCTTCTATAGTTGTCTATTACTCTGTTTATAATGATATAACATACCATGTAACCTGTCAGGTTTCCAGTTCGAAATAAAAATACCTTGCAGCGGTGCAGCAATAATGCGGCTCCGTATGCAAGGTATTATGGCGTTCATTCGTTATTTTTGTTTATGATTCTGTCCAGGTCAACGTCAGTTCAATGACGCCTTCCTGTCCCGCCAATGTTCCTCCAATCAAGGACCAGACATCCTGCGTTTCCGGATCGGTTCCCTGAATGATAATATTTTTGTCATCGATCGTCTGACCCGCATCCGTCAACTTTTTGGTGTTGAAGTAATCTTTATACAGCTGGGATACGGTTTTCATATCTTGTTCAGTGGAGAAAATCACCATGGCTGATTGCTTGCCTTCATTCTCACCAGAATTGGCTAAACGTATCGTTGCATCTTCCGGCAATGGGAAATCACTTGGCAAATTCTCCGGCAACTCATTGGTTCCAGCAGCCGCTTCCTCACCGATTTCTGAATCGGAGTCTGCTGGTGCAGTCGTACCTTGCGTTTCGGTCACTGTACTTGTTGTTGCTTCGCTTGCACCTTCATCAGTCGCTTGTTCACCCGTTCCGGAGGAAACTTCAGTGTCCACCTTCTCCGTATCACTCGGTTCGTCTGCCGCGCTGCTGCAAGCACTCAAGGCCACCATCATCGCCAGTGCCGCACAGGCCAATACATATTTCCTTCTCTTCACCATCCGTTACCACTCCTTCTTCGTTTCATGTGCTAATCACGTTCAAACGGCTGGATCACAGGCACCGCATGAACGTTATTCTTAACCCATATCACAGATACAGATAATACACTTAAAGACAATAGACAACTGGCTACGAGAATGGACAGGAAGCGGGTGAACACTCTAAACTTTTTCATCCATCCCTCCTCCTCATCCTGTTCATCATGTGTTTGTGGGATCATGTTACTCATAGGTCACTGGACGGTGTCACTAATTTCATGATCTCGACAGCGACAATATCCGGCTGACTGTTATGGATGTAATGCTCGGTGTGAGGGACAATCTGCTGGGTTCCTTGTCTGGACCATGAAGCAAATTTCACTTGATCTGCCTGCCATGCCCGACTCCCCTCACTTGGTTGATCTGAGCCGGCTGTCAGGATCGTCAGAGGGAAAGGAAACTCCTTTTTGTTCTCCAGCACACGTAATGCGTTGATCTTGGAATGACGAATCTCATCCATCACGTTGTCATTGTATGCATGCTTCAGGGTAGAAATGGTGGCAGCCTTTTTCATCGGCGCAGAAACCAACTCCGGGTCAATGACCAGTGTTGCCATCATCTGATCCGAATGCAGCAATGTACGCGCAATGCCTGTTTTAACCAGGAATCGGACTGAAGTAAAATACCATTCGGGCGTATCCATTTCCACCGTACTGTAATACTCCGGGCTTCCGCCATCAATCATAACCATGCCAGCCACCTCATCAGGATATCTTTGCGCAAACCGCAGTGTCTCCAGCGATCCCAGGGAGTGACCGACCATGATGTAAGGTGGACGTTGACCGGATGTTCGCAGTAATTGGTGGATCTCTTCCGAGATGGTATCGACATCACGAGGGTCGTCTGTATAGTCGCTGTATCCATACCCGAACCGGTCATATACCGCAATTTTTACCTGTGATTTCAACTTGTCATATAGCGGACTGAAATCCACATACGGATTAGGTGTACCCCAGCCTGAGGCAAACACCACGGTTACCTCTCCTTTGCCAGCGGTGTAGAGGTGCATGTTTCGACCACTCACTTCATAATACTTGCCTGGCGGGGGATAGGACTTCATATCCTGCGTGGATTGATACGCTTCATACGCTGTACCTGCCAGCAGCAAAAGTCCTGTGGCAAGCATGATGCCTCCCAGCACCTTTAACCCTCTCCGTAACCCCTTCTTCATCTTCTCTACCCCTTATCCCCAAGGTTCATCTATATATGTATGCTTCAATCGTACCCAAGAAATTGCGGGATTGAAACAATCCCGAGTCCAGTTCTTTCCCCAACCAAAGTCCAGTGTCCCTCCCCTACCTGTAACGCAAAAAAACTGCAAATCTCCCATTCAGGAAACTTGCAGTTCATCTATGATCCTTACCTATAGTTGCAACGTAAGACCCACCGGGCAATGATCACTGCCCATCACATGGCAGTCGATATGCGCATCTGCCACCTTCGGTGCCAATTGATTGGATACGAGAAAATAATCAATGCGCCAGCCCACGTTCCGTTCTCTAACCTTCGGCATATAAGACCACCAGCTATATACATCCGTACGATCCGGATACAGATGGCGGAAGCTGTCCACATACCCAGAAGCAAGCAAATCGGTCATCTTGCCACGCTCTTCAAGGGTAAATCCGGAATTGCCCAGATTGGGCTTCGGATTCTTCAGGTCAATCTCCTGATGAGCCACATTCAGGTCACCACAGACGATAACCGGCTTAATCTGCTCCAATTGCAGAATATACCCCCGGAATCGATCCTCCCATTCCAGACGGTAAGGCAGCCGGGTCAAATCCCGCTTCGCGTTAGGGGTATAGACGTTCACCAGATAAAACTCATCATACTCCAGTGTAATCATCCGGCCTTCCGGTTCGCTGTCCTCCTCCATCCCGTAACGAACGGATATAGGCTTGATTCGGCTAAATACAGCCGTACCGGAATAACCTTTTTTGATCGCATAATTCCAATATTGATAAACATCTTCCCCCAGGTCCATCTCAATCTGTCCGGCTTGTAACTTGGTCTCCTGAAGGCAGAAAATGTCCGCCTGACTCTCCTGATAATAATCCATGAATCCTTTCGTCACACATGCCCTTAAGCCATTCACATTCCAGGACACCAGCTTCATATCCTCATCTCCTCACATCTCTCCAATATAGCATGGGCTCATTCCGGGGGACAAGCCTTACGGATTTGGGATGAGATGGAGTCATTGGAATCCTTAGGGGGCTAGCTTGCCTATATTTCGCTTCGTAACTTAGAGAACACCGCAAGGTCAATATATCTGCCTTTCTCAAACTCATGCTGCCGCAGTACACCTTCCTGTTGAAAATCAAGCTTATGTAACAGGCGAATCGACGCCTCGTTCTCCGGTTCAACCTTTGCTTCGATCTTGTTGAGCTGCATGCTTGTGAATCCAAAATGTAACACAGCACGGGCCACTTCAGTCATCACACCGCGGCCCCAGAAAGAGGAACGCAAGTCGTATCCAATCTCTGCACGGTTATGTACATCTTCATAGTTCAGGAACCCACAGGTTCCGATCACTTTACGAGTTTCACGGTCCTCAATCATCCAGCGTAAACCTGTATGTTCCTTGAAAATCTTCGTATACCAGCTCATCTCACCCTGTGCATCCTCCACGGATTCAAAGGGAGTGAATGGCATATATTGAACCACAGCTTCATCCGAATATAACTCCAACAGGTCTTGGCTGTCCCTAGCCTCTGCTGACCGAAGGACGAATCGTTCGGTCTGGATTAGGGGAAACAGGTCAAACGTAAATTGCTCACTCATGCGAGGTCTCCTTTGCAACATTCATTATATAAGTCATTTTACTATTAATATGTTCTATTAACATCTCTCTCTTCTCTATAAGCTGTTCTATTGACTATTAAAAGTGGGGAGACTACATTATGCTTTAGAAGACTAACATTGGAAATAGACTAGGAGGCGGAACCATGACCACACCATCATATGACGTTATTATCGTTGGAGCCGGCTCCATGGGTATGAGTGCAGGTTATTATCTATCGCGCAGTGGATGCAAAATTTTATTAATCGATGCCTTTGATCCTCCGCATACGGAAGGAAGTCATCACGGGGATAGCAGACTGATGCGCCATGTGTACAGTGGTGGGCCTGACTATATTGCCATGGCATTACTTGCACAGAAGTTATGGCACGAGCTGGAGGAAACGACCGGAAACCAACTTTTTGTTCCTTCCGGTGTAATAAATGTGGTTGATCCGGAGATTCATTCCTTCTACAACCGATTGAGCCATGCAGATGATGCAGGCATTCGGTATGAAACGTTGCACGCAGCCGAGGTGATGAAACGCTGGCCAGGTATTACCGTACCTGAACATTACGAGGGCATGTATGAGCCTGATGCGGGTTATCTGTATAGTGAACCCTCTATTCGTGCCTTCCGCAAAGCAGCCGAGGCTCATGGTGCCACCTTGTTAACACACACACGGGTGGAGCATATCGAATACGGACCACATTCCGTGGCAGTTCAGACTTCAGGTGGCGAGACATACCACGCGAATCAAATCATCCTGAGCGCTGGCGCCTGGTTTCAGACATTAAAACCTTTCGTGGATCTCCCCATTCAGGCAGTGCGTAAAACGGTTGGATGGTTTGATGCACCAGAAGCTTTGTACGGCGAGGCACACTTCCCCGGATTCACACTCGCAGGAAAAGAAGGTACATATTATGGATTTCCAAGCATGGGCGGATCAGGTCTAAAGATGGGTCGTCATGATACGGGCCAGGTGTGGACACCAGGAAGTACAATGGCTCCATTTGGTACGGAAGAATCGGATGAGGGTGATCTGCGCAGGCTGCTCGAACTTCATATGCCTCAGGCAGCTGGAGAATTGAAACGTGGTAGTGTGTGCAAGTATGAATACACTTCGGATGAAGATTTTATTATCGACCGACACCCTGCCCATGAACGTGTGTGGCTCGCAGGCGGTTTCTCCGGTCACGGCTTCAAGTTCGCAAGTGCCATTGGGCAGATTCTATCCGACTTGGTGCAAACGGGGCACACGGATCAGGATATTAGCAGATTCGCCCTATCACGTTTTCGTTAAGTACATGCCCGTTGAATGAACATATGTATGTATAAAATAGCTACTTTCTTAGAGGGTGCCGTGTTGCTTAGAACACTGCACCTCCAAGAAAGAAGGACACGTAATGACGTTTAATTCAAGCGTACTCACACTAATTAACTTTGACTAGGCTCCATTGCTGATTGGTCCCGCCATTGTCGGCCCACTGAATCGTGGAGGCACCTGCGGTCAGAGAACCTTGATTGATGTCAACCGTCAGGCCACTGTTTCGATTCGCAAGTACCACATATCCTCCCACATCAATGGGCAGCCATTGCTGATTGTTGCCCCCGTTATCCTGCCACTGAATCAGAGCGGCTCCGCCTTGTGTAGAACCCGAGTTTACATCCAGCAAAAGCCCACTGCCCACATTGCGGATGTTGTAATAACCGTTACCTGCGGACTCTAGCTTCCACTGCTGGTTGGCTGCTCCATTATCATTCCACTGAATGATTGTTGCCCCACCCGTAGAAGAAGCACCGTTAACATCGAGTGCAAGTCCACTATTGCGGTTGATTAATTTGTAGATGGCCCCGGATTCATATCCTGTACCGCCATTGTAAGTTGCACCGGAAATGACGTAGGTTGTGACCGAATTGGCCTTTGCCGTAGCGGTAAAGGTTTTGTTTTGCACCGAAATATTGGTCAGTTGCTGCAACTTCTCCGTTGAAGAGGTCCGATATACTTGAGCAGACGTGCCTGTGTTCGTAAAACGACTGAGATCATAGGTTACCGTTGTATCCGTCGATTCCGAATTGGTCGTAACCAGTACTACTTTGCCGGAAGCTGCATCATAGGCTGCAAGGGTATTGGCATCACTCATGCCGATAATCTTGTACCCAGGACGAATAAATTTGCTGTAATTGCCCATGACATAATATTTTTGGTTCACGGTGTAACTGGTCGTTTGTGTATTGTTCAACACGTTCTTGAAAAATCCCCATCCTTCTGCACTATCGACGGCTTGCCAATACACCCATCCACTTGCGCCCATATTGCGAATATCCTTGAGGATGGTACGTGACATGGTAAGTCCACTTGCATCCCCGTCTCCATATTCCGAGGTCCACAGATGTTTGCCCGCAGACATCGCTGTGTTGCGCAAAGCAGTACGATTGCTTCCGCCATACGTATGAGTGTTGATCTGAGTGATCGCTGATTTAACCGCATTGCTGTAGCTGTTGAACGACACATTGGAATCATCGATACTGTATTCTTCCGGTGCGCTCAGCTTTGTGGACAGGCCCTTTGCATTCAACGAAGCTTGTACCTGACTCAGAATTGTGTTCTGATCCGCCCGGTCAAAGTGCATGCCCTCCTGGTCATTGCCCTGCTTCCACCACGTCGAGATCGGTTCATTCAGCGGAGTTACGCTATCAAATGTGATCCCCCAGTTATCACGAAAATGCTTCACAACCTCAGTTAAGTAATCGGCAAAATCATCGTAGTAATCGGGCTTGAGGTTGTTACCACCATTGGCCGAACCGGACACATTACCACTGATGGTCATCCAGTAAGGTGCGGAATTTGCAAAAGCTTCGATGACATTCACGCCTTGAGCTTTGGCAGCTTGCAGCATATATCGTTGGTTTGCATCTGCATTCCAGTCATACACGCCCGGAGAAGGCTGGTAACCAGGAACGGCTTTGCGATATTCAAGGATATTGGATGATGGATTATCCCCGCCTCCAATGTTGTACCGCAGGATATTCAGCCCCAGTCCGGTATTCGCGTTGAACATTTTCTCCACATACTCATCCCGATTGGAATATTCTCCAACCACTTTGCCCCACCACGCGAGGGATGTTCCCCATCCTTCCATCGTCTGATATTGCTTCGACGGATCGGCAACAGCCGTGTATGCTCCTGCAGCAGATACCTCTGTGCCCATACCTAAACTGCCTGTTAGCAGACTTCCTGCCAGCAGCAGCGAACTCATTCGTTTTAACCACTTCATCCGCTTCACTCCTTATGAATTTACACTTGCACTCCGATGTCAGAACAACTTTCCGATCGCTGTTATCCCCAGATTTTTAATTATTCTTAAAAAGGGGAAAATCCGGGGATAGCGTATGCTTCCGATGCAGCTTTCTTTCAGAAAGCTTGTAAGCGCACGCTTCGCTTCTTCAAGTTATTTCTGACCTCTCCGTTATCGTGTAAATGTATAGTTTAAATTGTTTGTATTTTTAGAAAACAAACACTAATTATTGTGCAACCTCTCTGAAGGTCGCGTCTGACTTATCTAGTCCGGTAACGACAGCTTCCAATTTCAGCACATTATTGTAATGTCTCAGATACAGGTTCGGGTTACTAAATGACGCGTACGATGTCCAACTGGCGTTAGCAAGTCCATTTACACGTTTGAACGTGGCGTCATTTCGGAATGTAGTGCTGCCGTCATTTTTCACAAGTGTGATGCTGCCATTATTATTGCGCAGGAAATAACCCGGATAATTCATGGACTCAAACGAAATGCCTGTTGCATTCGACAGCCCAGGAACGATACGGAATTGTGCATCCTCCGCTGGACTGACACTCGCATCAATCCGTGCCTGATAGTTATAGTGACGAATGAAGCTGCCCGGCACATTGAATGACTCCAGCTTGCGGATATCACCCGGTTGTCCGGACTCTTTCAATACGGTCATATGCCGGACGAGTCCGGTAAGACCTGCAATCTCTTGTTTGGCACCCCAAGTCTGGAAGTTGTCAGCAGAGTCGCTGTAATAATATTTTTGTGTTGCATAGCCGTCAAAGTAGATTCGCCATGAACCATTATCCAGCTGAACAAGCCTTCCACCCAAGAACCCCAACCTGCCCAATCCCCTGTACCTTTAAAGGTATAAGGACCCGTTAGCGAGGTGGATGTCGCATATTCAATGTATTTGGTGGTCTCATTTTTGGTAAAAGCATGATAGGTTGAGCCTGTCTTCACGATAAAAGTGTCGATATAATTGGGAGCAATGCCTGCCAGTTCAGTAGGTGCAGACCATGAGGTAGATGTTAGATTGCTACCTGAAGCTGTGAGTACATAAGGTTTGAAATTCTGATAGTTGCCTGGTGAGAGGGACACGATAATGTTCAGACTGCCGTTGCTGTCTTTGAACCATTCTGGTGCCCAGGTGTGTGCGATTGTGGTAGGGGTGGATAAAGTAATATTACGGACAAATGTCCAGTTTACCTTATCCGGGCTGGAGGCAATGCCGATGGTGTTACCCGACCAGTTCGTGGTGTAAACAACGTAATATAGACCATCTGTATGCTTCATGATGCTGGGATCGCGGATCAGATCGGCCGGGGGTGTATAGGCTGGCCCTTTTAGCAAACCATAGTGGGTTGCATTATAGGATTCGTAGATATACATATTGGACTCACTTGTGTTCGTAAAGGCGGATATCGTATATACACTTGTCGCTGCTCTGGCTGTATTGGGGAATAACATCGTTAATAGAAGTAATGTTCCGAGCAGCAGAATCATTCCGGCCTTGAAACCTTTGGACTTTCCTACTCCTGTTCCCTCTTCCTTCTTCGTCAACATTGGGTCATCTCCTTATCCATGAGTGATTGAACAGAGGAATACCTTACTGTATTACCAATGACAAAGCGTACCTGGGACTGCCCCTGATGAGCAACACCTCACGACCACCTGTTCAAATTCCAATTACATGAAGCATCACTCCCTTCACAGATCATGGATGAACACTCTTTACATATGTAAACGGTTACAACTAATTAAACTACAAGTGTTACCTTAGTTCGTTGTACCAACCTGATCACCACAGTTCCCCCATTCCCTTAGCTAATTCACTCCGCAAGACTGAATCCAAAGATTCACAAGCTCGAGTTATTTGACTAAGAAAATGAGGTAGTGTGACTGTAGTAAAAGGTGAAATGCTGCGCCCAACTTGAACTATCTCGATCCAGTTATTGTTCTCAACTATAGTTGGATCAGTAAGACAGCTAACGATCCATACATGAACTATTCCACCACAACCCACGGATAACGGGATAACGCATCCAACAGGAATCGTACCCGTTCTGGTGTTCTGCCTTCTTCATCGAACAAAAGTAATTCATTCTCTTCCTGTAGCCAAGCTACTGGAATTTTGTAATCCTCTTGCGGACCAATCTGCCAATAACGCCCCAGATGATGCCCGTTCAGATGAATCGTTCCTTTGCTCATCCCGGTCAGGCGAAGCATCAGGTTCACCTTATGGTGCTCCGAAACCGCAGGCTTCGCGAAACGCCAGCGGTACCAGACCGGCTGACCATACGATCCTCGGACTGGAGTATGATTGGATACAGGGTGAGACTTTTCACTCAATGTAGCACGATTAACCGATTCATTCGTGGTGTGGGGCACCAGATTGGCAGTACAATTGCCACCTGCGGCGATACCAGGCTGTCCTACACGCTGGATTGACCCCTGTGCTCCAGGATGGATCGATTCCTGTCCTACCTCGTAGCTCTCCCATTGTTGCGGAAGCAATGCATCCGTCCCTGCCATACGCCAATCCTTCAGTTCTCCCTGACTCGGATATGTGATTAGTTCCAGTCGATTCAGTGATGAACGGCTATACGGCATTTCCAGTGTATTCGTCTCTCCGGCCTTGATATACAAGGATATGTCTAACGTCTGGAAGGCAAACCAATCCTGATATCCTTCCATCGGAACTTCGATGCCATTGATACGAAGGCCTTTGCTCAGTGCACCCACAAGAATCGCACGATCCATGCCATCCAGCGTAAAACTTCTGCTCAGAAGTGGCGCCCCATGTATAGAGTTCACCTCATCGAGATGCACAAGTCCACTTTCCATACGCCAATCCCGACGTATATCCCGAACTTTGCCATCCAGATACACAGAACCAGCCAGACCTTTGCTCTCACCCAAATACGGAGAGAAGTTCAACCTGCCCATATGTTGCACCAGAATCTGAAGTGTATTCTTCCCTTTGGCCACCTGCAACTGCACTCCAGCGGCACCTACCTGACGCACTAATGCCTGCTTTACTCCATTGACAATAATTCTGGCGGTATCCTGAATGTCCGGCAAAATGAGACTGGTAATTCCTTCGGTTACACTCTCAAAATCACATTCGTACAATAAATAACCAAAATCTTGTCCGTACCGGGAAAAATCTTCGGGTTGTCCACTCGCCGAGCGTTGCTTCGCAGTTAACGTAATACGTGACATCTCAGGAGAATCAGACAATGTCGGCGCACTCGGTAATGTCCACGGAAGCTGCTGCTGTTTGCCTGCAATAGGCTTCTCGCTGGCATAGAACTCGTGACCTGTTAACGTCCGTTCTCCATCGGTCCAGTCACCAATCAGCGTAATTGTGCGATCTGGGTCAGTAATCATGCCCTTGACCTGACCCGATGGTAATACGTCTACGTCATCAAAGCCGATCACATAACGTAGTCCCTTCTGTTCTGTTGCTTCCAATCGCCATGTTCGATTCATCGTTTCTTGATCCAGAATGATGAATCGGATCGGTGTGCCGTTTGCTTCCAGCTGGATCGTTCCCGGCTCTTGAAAATGGAACAGATCGAAGCGGTATACGTTCCTGGCTGAATCATGTTCGACCAGCACTTGCACTGTGCTGCCCGTGACGTTCAATGCCCCTGCTTCCAGTTCAACAACAGAACGCTGCCCGGCAGCGGCCACGATGAACAGGGTTAATTCTCCGTTTATCATTTCATTGCCCGTAATCATCGTACCCGCAGTCAGGTATACGTGTTCAGCAATCTGTACTCGCTCCAGCAACGGAACAATCTGTCCTGGATTCAGCGATACGGGAAGAGTACGGCCTTCCTCCAGCGTAATGTGCATCGTCTCCCGTTCATCCTTGTGACTCTCCAGGAACCAAATTTTCTGGTTGTCAGCCTGTCTGCCTCGTACAGATATGCCTTCAGGATGAAGTACAACGATCATTTCTTCTGGAATTTCCTCTGTTTCCATCAGAAGGGCCCCGAAAGCATGGACAAAATAGGACAAATTCTTGGTTACTGCATATTTCGGTGTCACCCGTCCATATTCGTTCAGCGGTGCATCATAGTCATAGGACGTAATCATAAAGATGTCACTGCTACCCATCGTTCTGCCGCCATATCCTCCGAAGTTCGTGCCACCATAGAACATGTAGTGACTGATTCCGGTATACCCGGCACGCAGAATCTCCATGATACGTCTCTCCAGCAAAGGCGCTGTCTTCTGAATAGCCGAAGGCCCTCCCCAATTCTCGAACCATCCGGTCCAGAATTCAGTGACCATCTTTGGGGTGTTCGGTTGTTTGGCTCGAAGTTTCTCATAATGCCCGTCAGCACCTGACCAGAAATTAGCCCCTTCAATCGTGCCTTCCGCCCCGCCAACGCAAGTGATCAGCGTAGCGTCAATGCCACGTTGCAACAATCCATCTCTCAGCGTATTCATATGGTCACTTGCAGCAGCGTCATCCATCAGATACCCGTATTCATTCTCCACCTGCACAAGAATGACCGTACCCCCAGCTGATAACTGGCGCTCCCGAATAATCGGCACAAGCTGGTCAAAATACAAATTCACATAGTGCAGATACGTCTCATTATTTTCCCGGAATTTCACGCCTTCCTTCGTACCCAGCCAATATGGAAAACCGCCAAAATCCCATTCTGCACAGATAAATGGACCCGGACGCGCAATGACCCACATGCCGAGTTCTGCGCACAAATCCAGAAATGCTCCGCAATCGTTGTCCCCTTCAAAGGACCACTGTCCTTCTTCCGTTTCATGCACGTTCCAAGCAAAGTAGGTGTCGATGCAGTTCATGCCTGCCAGCTTCGCCTTCAGCAAAACCTCACGCCATTCCTCCTTTGGCATACGGAAATAATGGATCGTGGCACTGTTCAGAAATACACGCTCTCCGTTTAGGAAAAAACTGCGTGCATCGTATGTTAATTCAGATAGAACACCGTTCTCAGCCCTGCTGATGTTCTTCTCCTGTTCCTGCAGCAAAAGGGATGCTTTCTCTGTCAAAGTAATCCCCTCCTTCTCTTTATTTAGGTTCATATGTCCTGTGGTTCATTTAAAATATAAGTTCAACTAATGAATATTTACACTGGCACTCCGATGACAGAATAACCTTCCAATCGCTGTTATCCCCAGATTTTTTGATTCCCTTTTCTCAAAGGGGAAATCCGGGGATAGCGTATGCTTCCGATGTAGCTTTCTTGCAGAAAGCTTGTAGGCGAACGCTCCGCTTTTTAAGGTTTTTTCTGTCCTCTCCGTTTTCTGTGTAAATCTGTAGTTGAACTTATATTCCTTAATCATCAGTTCCCCTGCAACGTCACGCCTTCCAGTACTACCGTTGTGATGGAATTGTCTGCCGTAGGTACCTCCAGTCCGTTGGCATACACCGGGATGTCTTCCAGCTGTTCCATGTTCCGTTCCGGTGAAGTTTGATACACCTGAGCGGTGGATGATTTTCCATACGCATACCCTTCCAGTTCAAAGGCCGTTTTTCCCGCTGACAATTCGTTACGAATCACCAGCACCAATCTCTGACGTTCCGCGTCATAAGCCGCCAGTGTGCGTCCGCCATCCGTTGGAATAATTGTCGCGCCGGGACGAATGAACTTCGTGAACTGAGCCATGCCATAATACTGTTTGGTCATCTCATACTGCTCTTCTCCGTTAAAGTTGGCATGTATGAAGCCCCAATTATTATTGGCGCCTTCATCTTCAACGGCTTGCCAGTATACCCAGGCGGATGGCTGCATGATTTTCAGATCAAACATGATCCGCTCCGCCAATTCTTGCACCGAGGTCATATCCTCATGACTGTGCGGCTCGCTGCCGCCGGTTCCGTACTCGGACATCCACAGCTTCTTGCCATGGCGTTCTGCCAGCGTGCGCAGCTCTTCCATTTTGCTACCATTATAGGAGTGGGTATTGATCTGCTGGATTACGTCCAGCGTGTCCTGATCATAGAGGTTGAAATTAAACACCGTCTCATCAATGCTGTTATCGTCCGCGGCACTAATGACGGTTCCATCCAGTCCTTTGCTCTTCAACGATGCAGCAACTTTCTTGATAATCTCGGCCTGTTTCTCATTGGTAAAATGACTGCCTTCCTGCATATTGCCCTTCTTCCACCAGTCGGAGGAAGGTTCATTGAGTGGATTCAATGTGCGGAAGGTGATCCCCCACTCGTCCCGATAATGCTTCACAACTTCGGTCAGATAATCGGCAAATGCATCATACTGATCGTCACGCAGATTATTGCTACCATCCACAGCTCCGGTAACGGATCCACTGATCGTCATCCAGTAAGGTGGTGAGTTGGAGAATGCTTCAGCAATGTTCACACCGCGCTCCATCGAGCCTTGTAAAACAGCCCGCTGACCTGCATCAGCCTCCCAATCCCACTCTCCAGGTTCAGGTTGGAAGCCAGGTACATCACCGCCGGGGCGAAGAGCTTTCATCTCCGGATTCTCCTCACCGCCAATATTGTAACGAACGATGTTCAGACCTAATCCTTTCTCCGGATCAAAGACCAGATCCATCACTTCACTCACCTTCGCCTGATCCTTCCATCCGCCAAGATCGTTGGCCCACCAGGCAAGTGACGTACCCCAGCCTTCAAAATGATCATAGGACTGATCCAGCTTCAGACGTACCGGTTCCTCTTGGAATACAAGTGTTTTGGATGATTCATTGGCAAAATGATTGATAACAATTCCTCCTCCTGCCAGCAAGGCAATCAGGGCTACACCCATGAGGATATAGTTCCGTTTGCTCCTGCTGCGTTGTTCTTTATGCGCCATGGGCTATACAATCCCTTCTCCATGTACGGTGATTACTTCGTTGACCTTGAACGTCAGGTTCAGCACATACAATCACTACAGATACTTTGGTTACTTGATTCCACTGCTTCCGCCGCTAATGTTGGCTTCATAGACATAACGTTGTCCGAACAGATATACCAGCACCATCGGAATGGTGAGGAACAGGGAAGCGATCATCACAAGGTTCCATGGTGGCATCTGCCCACCACCTACCGTAGTCAACAGCTGCACTCCGAGTGCCAGTGGCATTTTCTCCGGATCATTGATATAGATGAGCGGCCCCATGAAGTTACCCCAGTTATAGGAGAATGAGAAGATCGCAATGGCCGCAAGTATCGGATAAGTCAGTGGCATAATGATCTTCCAGTAGATTCCCGGGTGTCCCATACCATCGATCATGGCGGCTTCATCCAGTGATTTTGGAATACTCATGACGAACTGCCGAATCAGGAATACGTTGAACGCTCCGGCGAAGAAGCTCGGTACGATCAGCGGGTAAAATGTATTAATCCAGTCCAGATGACGGAAGATGATGAACTGCGGTACCATCGTCACCTCACCCGGAATCATCATCGTACTGAGCAACACAATAAACAGGAAACGGCTGCCTTTTGCTTTGATTCGGGCAAAGCCGTAGGATACGATCGAAGCTGATAATACCGATCCGACAATCGTAAAGACGGTTATGATGACCGAGTTTTTGAGATACGTGCCAAGATTGTTATTCGTGAAGATGGTATAAAAGTTCGACCATTGAAACTCCATTGGAACGAAGGTAAAGGCTGACTTGACGGTTGTTGCGTCACTTGCCAGTGCAATGGAGATCATGTACAGGAAAGGCGAAGCAAGCAGCACCCCGACCAGAATCAGAAAAATATAGGATATCGTCTTCTCCACAGTGGATGGATTACTCATTGGCTTTTCCCTCCTCGTAGTGCACCCATAGCGCCGATGAACGGAATACAACGAGTGTCAACACCATGATGATGATGAATAATACCCAGGCAATCGCCGATGCATATCCCATTTTGTAGAATTGGAACGCATTCTGGAACAAATAGGGAACAACCATCTGACTTGAATTATCAGGTCCCCCGGCAGTTACGATGAATACCTGCGCGAAGGTCTGGAGCGCTCCGATCATGCCAGTCACGAGATTGAAGAAAATGACGGGAGTCAGCATTGGGAATGTAATATGGAAGAACGATTGTGTACTTTTTGCCCCATCGATGGCAGCGGCCTCGTACAACTCCTGTGGAATACCTTTCATCCCTGCAAGCAGCAACACCACGCCACCACCCACACCCCATAAGGACATGAGAATCAATGCTGGTTTAACCCAGTTGGGATCAAGAAGCCAGGCAGGACCCTGAATACCGAAGATCGCAAGTGCCTGGTTGATCAATCCTTCAGTTGGCGCAAGCAAGTGGATGAAGAGCAATGAACTCGCAACCACCGGAACAACGGAAGGCAGATAGAACAGAATACGGAAGAAGGTGATCCCTTTGATTTTTTTGTTGAGGTAATATGCAATCCAGAGCGAGATCGACATGCCCAGCGGAATGGATATCAGCGCATAGAAGAATGTATTGCCGACGGATTTCCAGAAGATCGGATCATCGGTCAGTAACGTTTTGTAATTGTCGATACCGATGAATTCAGGGGACTGGAACAGATCCCAATTTGTGAAGCTCATATAGATTGAAAACAGGATCGGACCCAGAGTCAGCCCCAGAAACCCGATCAGCCAAGGCGAGATGAAGATGTAGAACCATTTCCCGTCCTTTTTTCTCACGTTAAGCCCTCCCATGACGCAGAGAGCAGATGGAACCCGCATTCACGCCGATTCCACCTGTCCTGCTGTCGCTGCTATTTGTGCATGTTCAGAAAAAACCTCTATTTGTAGAGTCTTTCCAGTCCACTCTGAATTTCGGTTACGGTATCATCAAGCGTGGCTTTGTTGTTGAAGTAGACACCCAGCTTATCGTTAATGAGCTTCATCATTTCGTTCCATTGCGGGTTGAATGGTTCTGCATAGATTGTCGATTCACTGAACGCAGCCATGTTGATTTTTTTGCCGCCATATTCAGCATTGAGGAATTCATCACTGGACAGACCTGCTTTGGTTGCAGGAGCATCCTGACCGGCTTTGACCATTGGCATCTGTGCTTCAGGTGTGGTCAGTGCTTCGATTACTTTGAATGCTTCTTCCTTGTGTTTGGATGCGTTGGTAATCGTTAACCCGTTAAAGAATGCATTGGTTTCGCCCCATACCGGAGAGATATCCCAATTAATGCCTTCCACCTTGGCAAGTGAACCGATGTTCCAGAACCCTGTCGTTTCCATGGCGATCTTGCCTTGAGCGAACAGCGGATCGGCTCCGATATTCCCCATGTCGGCAATCTCGGTTGGCGTTGGTCCCGCACCGTGTGTGAAGGTCAGGTCATTCATGAATTGTAATGCTTTACGCACAGGCTCTGTATTGAAGGTTGGTTTACCGCTCTCATCGAACAATGAGCCACCGTTTTGGTAGATCAGCTGCATCCATTGCGGCCACCAGCTACCTGGGTAGTAACCCCATTGAGTCGTCTTGCCGTTCTCCTTCACCGTCAGCTTCTGAGCTGCCGCCATCAGATCGTCCTGCGTCCAATCTTTGGTTGGATATTCCACCCCAGCCTTGTCGAACAGATCTTTGTTATAAAAGAGGACCATCGCGCCTGCCCGATCCGGCAAACCAAATTGTTTGCCATCATACTTCATCAGGTTTGCGATATCATCGGAATAACGCTCGGACATGTTCACATTGTTCGCCTGAATCATGTCATCCAGCGGTATAATCTGATTCTTGGAGGCGTAAGCCTGATAGTTCTCGGCAATCATCATGATGTCCGGTGCCGTTCCTCCGGCGATCATGGTCTGTACCTTCTGGTCATAATCCCCTGCAACCACGTTCAGCTTCACGTTAATATCGGGATACGTCTGTTTCACAATGTCGAGTCGTTCCTGATAAATCTTCTTCTCATCCTCCGAGCCCCAGATTGTCATGCTCAAATCAACCTTGCCACCGGACTCGCCGGAAGAACCGTTTTTACTCCCGCTGCTACAGGCTGTCAGACCCATTACCATGACCAGCATCAATAACGAAATGACCTTTAGACTTCTTCTCATACGTTACGCCCCCTTGATATAATGAATGGATGACTACACTGAAACCCGTTTCATGAAATGGGTTTCATTAAGCTGAAACATAAAACCCGTTCCACTTTATGAAAGGGGTTTCATTCACGCACTCATTATATTTCACCCTTCGAGGAAATGTCAACGCTTTCTTTTCCAATTACAGGCCCTTTATCTTGCAGCAGGTCCTGTACTTTGACGCACAATCAGCTCCGGTTGCAGAATGATCTGCTTCTTCGGTTTGCCTTGGTTAATCAACTCATGCAGCACATCCACAGCCTGTTTGCCAAGCTGATACGTGTTCTGGGATACGGTTGTCAGTTCCGGTATAACTGCACTGGCAAGCGGTGTATCATCATAACCCACAATGGATATGTCCCTCGGAATCGAGAGCCCATGCTCAATCGTTGACTTAATGGCACCAATCGCTGTGTTGTCATTGACACAGATGACTGCGGTGGGCGGATTGTCACGATCTAGCAGTTTGGACATCTCCCGTTTGCCGTCGTCGATGGAGAAACTGCCGAGCAGTTGCCGTTCTTTTGGTATTTCGAGCCCATGCTCTCGAAGTTTCTTTTGCACAGCTCTGACCTTGACCATAGTGGTGGATAACTCTTTCAGGCCGCCAACAAAGGCGATATCGCGATGCCCCAGTTCAAGCAAATGCTCAGCTGCAAGGGCTGCCCCTGCACCTTCATCCGTGTATACCCGGTGAAACCCGCCTTTGGCAATATTGCCATTGACCAGCACGATTGGCATACGTTTGCCCATATCAATCAATTCCTGAGCCATGTCATCCGGACAGACCTGCATGTTGATTCGCCCGCCGAGGAAAATAATCCCGTCTACCCGCTTCTCTCGCAGGATGGACAAATATTCAGATTCCCTGTTGTAGTCACCTGCGGTATTGCACAGAAAGAAGGTATACCCCAATCCGCGAGCCTCATTCTCCGCGCCCCAGAACACTTCCGGGAAGAAAGGATTTGTAATGTCCGGCAGGATGATGGCAATGGTGCCCGTCTCTTTCTTGATCAGACTGCGCGCCTGCGCATTGGGCTGAAACTGGTGTTTTTCAATGATGGACATAATCTTCTCTCGGGTGCTTGCACGCACAGGTGCCGTATCATTAAGCACACGGGAGACTGTCGCTACAGATACATTTGCTTCTTTGGCGATGTCGTATATGGTGATCGGTGTCATAGCGGAACCTTCCTTTTTCTCTAATTTTCCCTATTTTCCCTGCTTATCATACCAGATAAGGAATGCCGATGAAATGGGTTTCATTGACGGCGAGTGATTTCACACTGCACCCATAGAAGTTCCGGATATGACATTCATACGTGAATTGTTCGTTACATTACGCATTAGCGTCAATATTTTCACAGGACATGTTTGCTTTTCTTTATTTCACCTTCTAATCTGCGTTTATGGTCCATATATTAAATTGTAAGCGAATTCATTGGAGATTAGAGGAGTGTGAACAACGTCATGATCATTCAAGTCAGTCCGCTGGCAGAAGCAAGACTTACTGAAAAGCTGGGAGATCGACCAGGCTATTTCAAATTGTTTTATGATACCGATGGATGCGGTTGTGACGGAATTGCGGTACTTCTGATCTTAAACGAACCGGATAGCGATGATGTTACCGTAGAAGCGGGGTCGCTTCCCTTTGTAATCAACAAACAGCAGCAGATTTACTTTGAACCCTCTCTGCGTCTGCAATCCGAGCACAGTTTCCCTTCATTCCGATTGAGTAGTGATTCCATGATCTATGGCAGTAACGTCAAAGTCCATGATTTACGAGATACCGCAGACGTAGCCCCTCAGCCTACCGGATGGTTTGTACGATAAACGTTGAATTAGCACTATAATCAAAACCTCCCAAGCCCAGATGTTATGTGGGGCGGGAGGTTTTTTGTCAATTTCGAACGAGTTCATTAGGTATTATTCTTGTAACATTTCATTTTTAATCTAGAGTTTTCTGTCAGTTCAATATCACTCAGATTACTTCACAAGAATTTCAATTGGGTTCATGGTCATAGAGATATCCGCGGTCATATCCACAATGAGATTTTGTTTCCCTTTTTTGGTTACCATAAATTCATCTTCAACTTCAACTACTTGACCTGATTTAAATTCAGTTACATATCCCACATCCTTATAATTACGCTCCTCGTCACTACCGGAAAAGGAAAAACGAATGATTGGTTCTCCATGAGATACTTCAACAGGTTTAATACCTGTATATTTTAAAGTTCCTTTTACTTTCAATGTCTCACCCGTACTTAAAACTGTTGGTGTTGTTACTTCAAGAACGAAATCAGATGTTACTACACGTTCAGTAATTGTATCTTCATTTTTTTCTTTTGGTGAACATCCCGCAAATATCATGGATACCACTAATACCAACATTAAGATGTTATTACTCATTTTATTAATTTCGTATCACCTCTTTCATACTCAAACGAATGATACGTAGAAAGGGTTGCTCAATTTGTTCCTAGGTTTTCCTGAACTATTGTTTACTGTTAGTTCAATCCTGTATTACACGAATTCAATTAACTTCTTATCTATTTCTGCGATATCACCAATTTCTGATGTACCATCCCAAAGGATAATTGAAGAAGCTTCATCGTTTTCAACAAAATCATCAAGTTGGCACAATTCACCCATGAACAGAGCTCCATACTCTGTCCGTTCAGGTCCATGATAACTTGGCTGGAGTCTAAACTTCATTAGCCCTTTGAATTCAGCCGAATTAATATTTTGATTGGTTTCCTCAAACAATTCTCTAATTACACATTGCTTCGTATTCTCTCCAGCTTCAATAATACCACCTGGAAGTTCCCAGTTGTTTCTCCACTTATTATGCATGAATAGATACTTCCCTTCGCACTTCACCACAATTAGAGCATGTGTTAGTGGAGCATCCAGTGTACTTGTAATGACCTTATCGTACTCGATACGAATAAATTCCAAAAAAATGTTACCTCTTGAATCTGTCATGATTGCCATGTTTACTCCTCCATTTCTTTTGTAAAAAAAAAACGCGCTAGACCTAAGTCCTGCGCGTCATATATCACAGGATGGGAAGCGCGAATAGCGTTAACCCGTCCCAAATTTTTTTAGGAATGGATTAACGCTTTTCATGATGGTGAGATTGTTTTAATTCTTGAATTAACATCGGCCATTCTCCTAATCATCAATACATGGAAATGATACCCACCTTAGCACTTTAGAGTCAAGTATATAATTTTGCTGATTTACCAATAACGTAACCTTGCCGTTAGTTGAACAAAAGCAGCCCATCACATTGATCAGCTGCTTTCTTTGTATTATCGAGCTATCGTTTCTACGTTAGCTTAATACTCAAACTTTATGGTTCTGTATTTTCAATACCCTTTGAAAAGCGAAAAGTTACCTCTAAATCACTAGCCCCTCTAATTTCATCTATAGTTTTTGAAATCATATGGGAGTATCTCTGATATAACCAGTCTGTGGTAAACTGATCTTGACCTGAAATAATGAGGATGTTGTCAATTTGAATTGCTGTAGTACTTGTAAACCACCTATCAAAGCTTGGCTGAGAGATTTGGTCCTTTATTTTTTCTAGAACTGATTTCCAAATGCCATCCTTGTTATTAAGTATATTCGTTCTAGTTGTATGATCATCATTCTCTTCTTGAGTTAGGAAATAATCTACGGTATTATTAAAAATATTGGATAATTGAACTAATATATCAATATCAGGTAAACATTCACCTCTCTCCCACTTTGAAACAGCCTGATGACTAACTTTTAAAACCTCACCAAGTTGTGTTTGCGTCATGGATAACTCTTTACGGTTTCTTGCTATGATCTCCCCCACCCGCTTAATATTTATCATTGTTTCACCTCCTACAATGAATAGTAGTTCAGGAACTTATTTATGTACATCAAATTGTGGTTGAAACCCTCTTCAAATTGCAACTCATAGTTTCATTGAACTAACCTACCCCTTAGTTCAATAAGTTAGATCAACAGTATCGTCCGGGTCTGAACCAGCTGATCCCCATAGTTCCCCTTCAACGCGATAACCGCCACCACTCCATTGAAGCAAGTAACCTCCAGTACTCATACCCTTTGTGAAACCTTCTTTACTATTTATCCAATCAAAAGATTCCCCGGCAGCAATCGTTCTAGCGAAATACACTTCACTAGTATCTAAGTGCGTTAAACTAACATTGACTTCATGGCTACTATTGTTTTTCATAAGCAGTTTTATATGTACAAATTCCGGATTTACGGAAAAGGGTTGCTGTACCGTTGCGCCTCCAGAAGCAATAAAGTGGGAGGGTTTGCTCTCTTGTTCGCTTAAAGACTTAGAAAGTGTTGTACTTTCGGACTTTCTTGATAATAGACCAGATTTTGGAGTAGACATATTCTCATGAGTTGGACTTGTTGAATCACAGGCAGTTACGGTCGCTGTTGCTAAAACTAATGCTACAACAGTAAAAAATAGTCTCTTTTTCTTCATTACTTCATTCCTCGTATTCTTTTAGTTACTAAAAACCTATAAAAAGTTCCTCGTTATGAACAACGCTATCAATCAATAAAAGTTACACCTGTAATTCGCAAATTGGTATTGAACTAAACTGCCCGCTAGCTGTACAAAAGCAGCCGATCAGGTTGATCGGCTACTTTCTAAAATTTATTGAGCTACCGTATACTTTTAGTGTAACAAATGACGACTGACAGCATTTGACACTCCAGTATCATCGAAAACCGAAATGCTTTTCAACTTCCAATAACATCTGATCTTTATTGGACTGAGATGTTCTCATAAACCATTTTAATTGATACTTCTCTGCTTGTTGCAGGTAATGATTCGATGCTCTAACCACCGTGTTTAATGTTTCGTCCCGTGCACGTTGTGGATCTGATAAATTAGGGAACAAATCCTCCATGTCTCTCAGATGATCCCGATCCAGATACTCCGCTCGAAATTAGATCATCTTCTGCAAACATATAAACAACTCGGTTGGGATTAACAATCTCCCTTAGATAAGCAGGTTCCATAAAAGTATCTACTACGATTGGCTTCTCTTTCCCCATCTGTAACAGATCCAAAATAATAAACTCCACACTTTCATCAAACACTGAATTTAACCAGTGACTTCTATCGTTCCCACGCCCTAAAAAGAACCATTCCCAATCAATGAAGTGTCGAGCTTAATTGTCTGATAAATTTATTCCTCGGAATCGCTCTTTACAAAGTAATTACCGTGAGAAAAAATCTGTTTGGTATCAGCAGTTAAATGATCTAAGTTATCCACCGTTTCATTTTCGGAAATGAAGGCGTCTTTCTCGGGTACCCTATTAAATGTTCCAAAAGAAGTCGTTATACTACTGACATTTTCTAGAGCTCTATTAATTTCCTCTTCTGATAATTTTACTGCAGGACCAAAATCCGGATAGTTTGGATTATCCGCTTTAGCATCATCATAATAATTACTCGCATAAATACTCAAAGCAGTCACTGCCGAAACAGTCATTATTAATGCCGTACTGATAAAGAATTTTTTCATTGGTGGTCACTCCTCAATCGTTTCTATAGAATGGGACCTGTGTTTTAGTAGAAACCAGATACAACAACTAATGATCTGTATACTGCCAAGCGTGAATCGGTGTACCTTTAGTGACTTCACCTGTCACTGTATTGATTTCTAGTGGCTCTACTAAAACCTTCCATCCATTTTCGCTTTTAAAAATTTTATACGGGAGTGGTGGTGACTGTTCGTAGTCTTGTCCTGCATACTTTTGAACTACATAAAGTTGAACTTCATCCGTGTTGATTTGTTTGGTTTCCACAATTTCATACCCTGTAGTTGGATTGGTTTTAAAATCCTTCACATATCCTTCTTCACGACTTTTCTCATCCAAATAATTTGTATCTTTAGAATAGAACATCATTCCCTCTACATCCCTAGCAATGTAAGCCTGAAAGTACTCCGTTGCTGCTTCCATCGGAGTTTGGGCTACGACTCTTTCCGCAGTTGTAGTCGATGCTACTAAAATAGAACCAGCAACAACACCAGCAAGTAAAAGCGATACTATTCTTTTTCCTTTCATGGATCGAGAACTCCTTTTTAGTGTTCGAGTTAGTAATAATGATCAAATTTTATATAGACCTACTTAGTATAACGCATTGAATTATTGGAAAGTTTTTATATTTATGAGAAATTTGTTTGCATCTATCTTTTAGCCTCTTTATCCAAACTCTTCTTTACGCCCACCTCACTTAATGTTAGATTTTATAACATATCATTATGAAAGCGAGTGGGTTGAAGATGGATCTGCAACAGTTATTGACTATCCCCATTCTCTCCAAAGCAAAGGTTATTGCCGGACATCGTGGCCTAGATCGCTTGGTGCAATCGATTAATATTATGGACGCACCAGATATTGTACAATTCCTGAAGTCGGGAGATATGCTGCTGACCAACGGTTATATCCTGAAAGACCGCCCCGATGCTCATCTTGGATTCATTACAGACATGCATGCGATTGGTTGTGCGGCGCTTGCTGTCAAGACACAGCGTTTCTCTCTCGAATTATCTCCGCAACTGCTCGAGACAGCCGACAGGCTGGGCTTCCCGATCATCGAGCTGTCTGAGATAGACAATACACTTGGTGAGATATTTCAACATTCGATCAGTGCCATCCTTCAGAACAAAACCCATGAGCTACACTACGCCTTATCTATTCACAAGCAATTTTCCACGATGGTGATGCAGGGAAAAGGCATACCATCCATCGTAGATACGTTGTCTCAACTGCTATCCTCACCTGTACTTCTGCTTGGTTCGAAGAAGCAGATTACGGCTAGTTCCCATTATGCACAACAGATGGATGACCATTCTCTCGCCGCGCCCTTACTGACATTCATTGATGAGTATCCTTCCTTCCATACCGCAATCTCGATCTGCCTGCTTACTGCCGAGAAATACCGACATGCCGAGCTTCATCCCATCTTCACGGATCGGCACGAGGGTTATTTGATCGCACTATACGACAGTTCCGCAAGCTCTAAGCTCTCCACTCTGGCACTGGAGCAAGCCGTCAATGTGATCGGTCTGGAGTTAACCAAAAAACAAGCCGTCAAGGAACGCTCCCGCCGTTACAAAAATGAATATTTCTCCGATCTCATTCAAGGTTTCATTCGTTCGGAACAAGAAGCGCTGCATCGCGGCAAGAAATATGGGCTGCAAGCCAAAGGAAGTTCTGTTCTCATCGTTGCCAAAAAGGATGAATCCTTAACGGGCATACCTAAGCATAACTCTACTTCCTCAGGGGAAGAGCGGTTCATCTCGGAACGAGACGCTAATTACGAGTTGATTAAACAGGAATTCGCCAGATTGGATCTCTCCTTTGTCATGTTCACGAAGAACGACCAGTTCGGCATACTCGTCTTTTTGGCCGAATCGTCTTGGGACGAACACACCGTTGTTCAGCAGCTTGAGCGGATGGCGAGCAATCTGTATTCGGAGTCGCAGCTCAGCCTATCCTTCGGAATAGGTAATCCCTACACCAATGTGTTGGATATCGGACTCTCCTATAAGGAGGCAGTCAAGGCGCTCCAATCCGGCTATCAGATGCGAAAGACCCGCTTTGCTCATTCCTATCAAACCATGGATATAAGCCGTCTGCTGCGCATGATTCCTTATGATGAGATGCTGCAATTCCATCAAGAAACCTTTAAGCCTTTCAACGACCGAGATCCAAACGAGCGTAACGAGCTTATGAAAACCTTGTCCTCCTTCTATGAGAATCATTGCCAGATCGTTGATACAGCCAAAGAGCTCTTCGTACATCGCAATACAGTGATCTACAGATTGGAGAAATGCGAGAAACTGACCGGCAGGAACATCAAGGACCCGATGGAGAGCCTGCGCTTCCGACTTGCCTTCGCACTTGAGTCCCTTTTGAATGTTAATCCAGCCCCTAGCGAGGCTAATCATATGTCTTAAACCGCGAACGTGTCATGTATAATGACACGTTCTTTTGTTTTCTTTTCATATTCAATTCATGTTCAATCTTCATTTGTGCATTTTAACTGATTTCATTCTATTTTTATGTTCAGAGTAACTAATGACAATGAGGCAAACAGTCTATATGATTAGGAATATATTCATTAATGTTATGTTAATTAACATCAAATCACATCAAGAAACGAACTACCATCAGGCTGTAGGAAAGGGGCTACCTATCATGGCTATACAAATACAAGGCGTATCCAAATCATTTGTCAGTGCAACCGGAGAAGATATTCAGGTACTCGCTGAGGTTTCGATGCAAATCAAGAAACAGGAATTCTTCAGTATCGTGGGACCGAGCGGTTGTGGCAAAAGTACGATTTTCAATATTATCGCAGGTCTGCTTAAGCCAACAAATGGCAAGGTAATCGTCTGTGGCGAAGAGATCGATCAGACCACCGGGCATGTCGGTTATATGATGCAGAAGGACCTGTTACTTCCTTGGAGAAGCATCCTGGACAATGTCACGCTAGGCTTGGAAGTGAAGGGCATATCCAAAAAGGATCGTGGCGATATTGCCATGGATTATCTGGATCGTTATGGCCTGGCTTCATTCGCAGAAGCCTATCCCTCCACACTATCAGGCGGTATGCGCCAACGTGTAGCCCTTATACGTACCCTCGTTACCCAGCCCGATATTATATTACTGGACGAACCCTTCTCCGCACTTGATTATCAGACCAGACTCATTCTGGAAGATGAAATCTTGTCCATCCTGAAATCCGAGGGCAAAACAGGCGTGCTGATCACGCATGACATCGAGGAAGCGATTGCCATCTCCGACCGCATTGCCGTTATGAGTAAAAGACCAACAACCGTGAAGCAGGTGTATGACATTGGTCTCGCCTCGCAATATGGCTCAGCATTGAAAGCCCGCTCCGACCAGAAGTTCAAGCAGTATTTTGAATCAATCTGGTCAGAGCTTGATATCCAAATGGGGAGGATCAGCTAATGAAGAGCACATCACCTGAAATTACCCTTGCCGGAAAGCCTGCTGGAGTTGCGAAGAGCAAACGCAGACAATCTACCTTCTCCAAAGAATGGCTGGTAACAATGCTGTGGCGGTTCATTATTGTTGCAGTCATCCTAGTGATCTGGGAATCCGCTGTTCGTTTGGAGCTGGTTAACGGATTCCTCATGGGATCGCCAAGTGCCATTCTTGATGCCGCCATCACGATGGCCAGCTCAGGGCAACTGCTTACAGACGCGTTTGCAACGGTGAATGCCACCGTTATCGGCTTTGTAGCCGGAAGCTTAATCGGTTCATTGGCAGGACTGCTCATGTGGTATTCCAAGTCCGTTGCCCGTGTGCTCGATCCATTTATTGTAGCGATGAACGGTATTCCGAAGATCGCACTCGCTCCCATGATTATCATCTGGTTTGGTTCAGGCATCTTCTCCAAGATTGCTCTGGCCTCCGTAGCAACATTCATCGTAGCGCTATTATCCGCCTACCAAGCGACTCATCAAATCGACGAATCCCAGATTAATCTGATGAAATCCTTCGGTGCAAAGAAATCACAAATTTTCCACAAAATTATCGTTCCTTCCTCTCTGCCATGGATCATCTCGGCCTTCCGGATCAATATCGGTTTGGCATTGGTGTCTGTCGTAGGTGGAGAATTCATCTCTTCTGACAAAGGACTTGGACACATGGTATTCGTCGAAGGTAACCTGTTCAACCTTCCGGCCGTGTGGGTTGGCGTGTTCATGCTTATGCTGGTCGCCATGCTCCTCTACACCTGTGTCGGTTATATCGAATCCCGTCTCCTTCCATGGAATGACAACAAGACCAGCAGCACATCCACATCTGTATAGCTGACCTACAACGATTAAAGGGGACTGATGACTAATGCGTACATTCAAAAAGATAGCTATTCTAGCAGCGATGACACTTCTATTGACTACACTGCTCAGCGGGTGTGGCGGCAATGCCACAACACCTGCTAACGGCGCAGGTGCATCTAATAGCGAGGGGCAAGCAAATACGCAGGTGGACAAAATTATGGTCTCCGAGGTGTATCACAACCTGCTCTACCTTCCCTTGTATGTAGCGAATAACCAAGGATTTTTAAAGGAGAATCGTATTGAGCTCTCTTCCATACGTGCTGCTGGAAGTGGCCCAACAGCATTGTCTTCGGTGATCTCAGGCGAGTCTGCGTTCTCCTTCCACGGTCCTGAGCATGTCGCATTCGCTAATGCAAAGGGCGGAGATGCTCGCTCACTGGTCCTTCTATCGGGAAGCGCTCCAGTATGGGCAGTTGCGCGAGAAGGCGTAACCGTGAACTCGACAGCGGATTTCAAAGGTAAAACCATCGTTGTGGGCTTGGCACCTACAAGTTCGAACAGCTTACTGCGGAAGTTATTCGCTGACAACAACATCGATATTGACAAGGACGTGACGATTACTGAGGTTCAGAATGGTTCCGAGCTTGGGGCTGTATTAGCCGGTAAAGCCGATATTGCTATCGTTTACGAACCTCAGCTGGATCAAGGCATTGCAGAAGGACTGCATATTGTCCATGATTTCACGAAGGATTACCCTGACTTTGCCTTTGCAACGATGAATACAACCGCAAGCTTCATTGAAAAGAATCCTGATCTCACCCAGCGCTTTGTCACCTCTATTGAGCAAGCCCTGGACTACATTCAATCGAATCCTGAAGGCGCCAAAGCAGTTGCCGTGAAGGAATTCCCGAATTTGGACAAAAACGTCGTGGAGCAAGCGGTACAACGCATGATCGACAGCAAAGTATATCCTGCGGAGGGACTTATCAATGAATCAGCTTTCAAGACCGCAATCGATATCCAGCGCTTCATCGGCAATCTGAAGGAAGACATCGCTTACGAGGAGATTATCGATTCAAGCTTCACCACCAAATAGAGAGAGAAAGGGTGATTACTCTGAACCAGGACGACTATCTCACACACCGCCGTACAGAAAGCGCCAAATATGCGAACGGAGTTATTACAAGCGAGGAGCTTGCCCTATTTACAGCAGACTTGGAGCTGATTCGAAGCTTCAAGTTGCCAGAAGAAGTAGGACCCAATCCCCCGCATAGGAGCGTGCCTCTGCGATGATTACGAAACCACTTAACGAGCTGACGATTGCTGAAGCCGCGACACTGATTAAAAATAAGTTGATATCTCCTGTCGAGCTTACGAAATCCTATTTAAATCGCATTGAGAGAGTAGAGCCTGCTGTGCAAGCCTTCGTTACAGTCACCGCCGAACAGGCTTTGCAGGCCGCAAGAGAGTCTGAACAAAAACTGATGAATGGCGAATATCTCGGTCCTCTGCATGGCATTCCCTATGGAGCCAAAGACATTATCCATACCGCTGGCATACGCACCTCGGCTGGATCAAGTACCTTTCCAGACTTCGTACCCGGAACGAATGCTACTGTGATTAATAAGTTGCAAGCTGCAGGCGCTATCCTGCTCGGCAAGACAACAACGACGGAATACGCCTTTCAGGGAGGAGAACCGCCAACCCGCAACCCGTGGAATTTAGAACATACCCCGGGCGGTTCCAGTTCAGGTTCCGCCGCTGCAGTAGCGGCTGGCATGGCTTCCTTCTCACTCGGAACACAGACCTTTGGATCTCTGCTTAGACCCGCAGCTTACAACGGATTAACCTGTATGAAACCCACTTACGGCAGGGTTAGCCGTAATGGTGTCATCACAGCCAGTTGGAGCCTGGATCATATTGGCGCCTTCACTCGATCCGCTCAAGATAACGCAATCGTTCTGGAAGCGATGGCCGGGCAAGATGAGCTGGACTCCTTCACGCTTCCTTATGGCAAGCCAGACTTAACAAGTGCTCTTGAGCATCCTATTTCAGGAATGATGGTCGGGCTACCGAGCAGCTTCTTCCAGACTGATGAACCGGCGATCTTGTTAGCGGTGGAGTCGGCAATCGCTGTGCTTGAGAAGCTGGGCATGCAATGGAAGAAAGTTGACCTGCCTTCTTATATGGAAGAGACCATTGCTGCTCATCGTACGGTAATGCGGGCAGAAGCTGCCGCCTTCCATCAGGAACGCTTCGCGGAAGCCTCTGATCGTTACGGCCACACGATGCGGGAGCAGCTTGAACTCGGTTACCAGACGAGTGCCGTCGATTATTTGCAGGCACAACGCATCCGAACGATATTCCGGAGCGAGATGATGATGTTGTTCGATGAAGTGGATGTGTTATTGACTCCATCAACACCCTATGTGGCCCCACATGGCTACAAGACAGGCAGCCCGATTTTCAACGGACCGTTCACCAATACAGGTCTACCATCCATCACCGTACCAATCGGGTTCGATACCACCTCAGGGAAGCCATTGCCTATCGGCATGCAACTAGCCGGTCCACTCATGCGAGAAGACCGCCTGTTGTCCATCACTCATCATTATCAGCAGGCTACGACCTGGCATCAGTTAACACCAAATATACACACTCATTAGGAAAGGAATGACAGTTACGATGTCAACCATCATACATGCAAGTGCAGCACCGAAGTTCCCGCTTCCTTTCTCCCATGCTGTCCGCGCAGGAGATTTCCTCTACGTCACAGGTCAGGTAGGCGTTGATCCACAGACGCTTGAGCCTATCGGCGGCATTAAGGAGCAGACGGAGCAGTGCATTCGTAATATTGAGGTGATCCTGCAAGAAGCCGGACTTACACTCGATCATATTGTGAAGGCAACCACTCATCTGGCCCGAGTCGAGGATCAGCCCGAATACAACGAAGTGTATGCACGAATGATTAAACAGCCCTATCCCGCCCGTATTACCGTATTCAGCGGGTTAGGCCCTTATTTAATTGAAATGGAAGTGCTGGCGTATGCACCTTCCATTCGAGGAGAGTAAAACATCACATAAGAGCACCTGTCCCATAGTGGGTACAGGTGCTCTTTTTTCACTTTACCGGAAAACTTCTCATAGATTTATCCGTATTAAATGAACAAGAGGAGGCTTATTAAAAGTGACCGTACCAGCCACACTCGCAACAACCTTTATCACGCGATCATGCAATAATTCTAGGTCAAAGGCCACTGCAGGCGATTGGAAAATGTAGACTTTGGGTTAATACAAAATATGACATCAACATCGTATAATATATGAAATACATATCGTGCAGGAAGAGGGACGACTTATTGAATACGAAAATGCCCACTTTATTAAATGTCATCCGTGCCCTGTTAGGGGTACAATCCATCTTCATTGGGATTTCCATGACATTCCTTATTGCAGATCTATTCCATAATAGTGCGGATTACTCCGCGTTTCCGCTATCTGATCAGGTCGCCTATTTTACAAGTATCGGGATCCGGGTCCTCATGGTTCTAGTTCCGCCGATTCTGACCATCGTATTTATCTCAAGACGAAGCTATAAACTAACAATTACGTTCATGAGCCTGGCCTTATTTTTTGGCGTTGTGTTCTTTCAGAACTTCCTCATCTTGCTGCACATCTTCATGCTGCTCTGTCTGTTGCTTCATAAGCCCAGCAAGGTGTATCTTAAGCAGGATAGCCCTCCGCGAGAATACAACCAGAAGAATCTGCGGTTATAGATACGAAGTAGAATAGGAGAAGTGGTATGGTAAAAACAGCATTACCCACGCTATTAAATGTCGTGCGCATTTTATTGAGTGTAAAACTGATCTACGTGATCGTGTCCTTTATCGTGTTCCTCATTGACTTCAACCAGAACATGGAGGCTTATCTTGCTTTCTCGCGTAAAGGTGACGATCTGGCCTACGCCTCTGGCGTAATCATAGGCAGAATGTTGTTTATGATTGGCCCAAGCCTGCTCGCTGTAATATTCATCACCAAGAGAAAGTTTAAGCTCACCGTGACGTTTCTAAGTCTGGCGTTACTCGTTGCCATTCCCAATGAAAGTAACCTGTTCACCCTAATTCATCTCTTCGCCCTGCTTATCGTGCTCTTGCACCGTCCAAGCAAGATGTATCTGAAACGAAAGGATCCCCCTGTCAATGAAGCCGTAGTTGAACCGAAGGATTAATCAAAAAGGGCCTGACGATGTCGTCAGGCTTTTTTCTGTTAGTACGTATAAGCTGGATCGCATTGTTTTCCGTTCACATGCTGTACTTCATTTCGTTATACTCGTTGTAAGATACCTCGACAGGCATACAAAAAAATATCCTACAGAGAGACTAATACGTGTCTGCTCCGTAGGGTACATTTTATGATAAAAGATTATATAACCACGAATTCCGTGTTGAAATCATACATATCCCTCGCTTACCCCAGATCGGCAATCCGCTGTCCAATACGCGGAAACAGCCCAAAGGCATTCTCATAGAAGACTTTATCATGATGCTGTTCCGGTACAAGTCGGCGGACAAATTCGGCATACAGATCGATGGGCGCAAGCGGCCAGTCGGTGCCAAACAGCATTTTCTCGTAATGATCCGAATAGACCAAGGCCCGGCGGAAATGATCCATGAACAAAGGCTCGTTCATGAACCGTTCAAAATGGGGCCTATCCCCCACCACAAGACCAGACAAATCCGCGTACACGTTAGGATTCTTCGCCACCACTTCAGCTGCATCCATCACCCATGGATCACCCAAATGACAGATCATGAAGTTCACACCGCGCTGCTGCAAGGCTAATTCATCCACCGTCAACGGATGCGAATATTTGAGTAATCCATTCATGGAGTACGTGTCACCCGTATGAATCACGACAGGCAGGTTGTACTTGGCTGCGAGTTCATAGACCGGAGTATAGATTTTGTCATACACATAGTGATGATAGTATCCGGCATAGAGTTTGATTCCGGCTACTTCAGGGGATTGCAGTCTTGCTTCAATCCGATCAAGCTCGTCCTGAGCGTTTTTACCATCTAGCGCATTGGGATTGATCCCCACACATTCCATGAGGAATGATGGGACCTTCTCTTCCAGATCAAGTCCCATCGGGTTAGGGGAACTGGAATCCGGGAACGCTCCCTTCGTCTGCTCCGTAACCCCCATTCCGATACCCATAATGACGTCGCTTTTATCAAACTCCGCTTTAAGACCCGCGGCAGAGTAATCCACTTTCGACAGATCGATTGCTGTTCGGTGAAAGCTGTCGATGTCCGACAGATGAATGTGAATATCAATGATCGGCATGTGAAGCCTCCTTTCCATCGGTAGAAGTTGCAAAATTAAGTTTGAGAAGGTCATGCACATCCGCTGAACTCAGCGGGATCTGTCCCAGAACCAGATATGTCGGCTCCGTCCAGACCGTCTCCCCCTGCTGGAGTGTCAGATGATGATGAACGTTCAGACCCGTCACCTGATTATTGGCAAACCCCCACGCACTCTGATTCGGGTAACGATGGACCGCATGCAGCATGTTTTCACGCGAAACCGATCCTACTCGCAAAAGGTCTTCAAGTGGCAGGCCCAAATCCACCTTGCCCAGCGGGAATCGATCTTTACCCGGTTGCTCTATCCAACCTTCCGTAAATACAGATGAAGGCTGGAGGAAACGTTCCTCCGCAAGCGAGTAATCCGTCAGCGTCAGGCCGCTTTCGTTGGTCACGGCAAGCAGCGTGCAGAGTACAGGGACACCCGGCAGCATCAGATAATGCTGGTGGATTGTGATTCCACGATTCGCTTCATGCTTCTCAATTCGAGTGGTCAGCTTTATACCTTTCCAGACGTTACCGTATTGATCTTTGTGCTCTGTCCAGGAAGCGGCTCTCTGTTCCAACTGGCGGCTGAAACCATTCATGCCTGGAACCCCCACACCCAGTCCGCCGTACCACGGATTCCACCACGAGCGTGGAGCCGGTTCAGGGTACGAGCTGTCCAGCCATTCTTCTCCTGCAACTTTCAGAGAGTGTACTACACTCCCGAATTCAGGAGCAACGGAGATCGACAATACTCCATTGTCTACGGTATACAAAGGTCCAGATGAACCTTCTTCAATCTTCAGCTTCACCTCTGTTCCGCTCTGCGGGAACCAAAGGGCAGTTCGCTCCTGAATCCGATCTTCGCCCCGGTATAGCCCACGAACTTTCCAACCACTCACGTGTTGGTCTCGGTCCGCTTCGTCTGGTGAAAATGTCAGCTTCGCGGAGTTTAGATTCTGCTCCGGATTGAATTCCTTAGCATTTGCCATAACCTCCGGTTCGCCACCCTGCTGTACATACAGCTCAAGCTTGCCCGCAAGCGGAACCAGTTTATGTTCAGTCAACATTGCTTGAAGCATATCAGGGGCAAATGGATTCCCCTCACAGAGTGTCAGATCCAGATGACTATCCAGCAATGGAATGACCGGGTTACGCTGTTTCCGTGCAAACGCACGGAAATCATGCCACTTGGCAAAAGTGTTCAGAGCAAACACCGTTTCCTTGGTTCGTGCTACAGCCCCTGGCTTCAAACGTCCCAGCTCATGCTGCAATCCCAGCGTGTATTCTGGACGAAGCAGCTTCAAGGAAGGGTCCCAATAGATCCCGCACGCCCCATACTCTTCTTTGCAGAACAGCCAGTTCTCCGTAATCTGTGAGCTATTCCAATGGTTCGGATCACCCGCATAATCATCGCCCATGTCCACGAAGCGCCCCTGATAAGGAAGGATCAACCTGCTACCATAGAACCCGAAGTTATTCATTAGATACAGGTCCTCTTCCCAAGCAGTGTCTCGTGTATTTTCCACCTCGTGGTAGAATTCGGCGATTCCATTCGCAGACAGCTTGACCACGGACTTAATCTGTACGCCCGGGAAGTCCTCCGAGTCATACCTTGCTTCGAGAACCTGACGTTCCCCTTCGGGATAAATATTCACTTCTTTGGCTTGTTTCTTGGATAACTCTTCGGCAAACGGCTTACCGAGCTTCGGATAAGTCCACCAGAATGAATGACGGGAGCCCGGGTATTCAATCCACATGTTATTATCTTGCTTGCTCATATGAATGGAGAATGCACCGTTGACGGCCACCCATTGATCCTCAATCTGCCCGCCATATTTGCCCTCGATCCCCTTCATCAGGACAGAAATTTTGCTTGTAAAAGATATCGCATGGTTCCCCACGGGGACAGCCGTCACTTCTACTTCTTGGAAATATAGACCATATGAACGCAAGGTGAAGGGTACTGGCACAGACGCTTTGCCTTTGGCAGGCACCGTAAAGCGTATCGAACGCTCCGCCCATTCAAGGAATTCATCCTCAGGCAGGTTCAGGCTGAACTCCGTTTCTGCATCCACATTATTTTCCACATTCAGAATTAACTCCGCCGGGATACCTGGATAGAGCTCCTTCACGGGCAAAACGGTCTTGATCTTGGCCGGGAATTTCGGGGCAATACCTAACCTGAACTCCGCTTTCTTACCACCGATCAGCCATGTGCTGGCGACAACGGGATGGGTCTTGTTGTTATTTTGTTCCTCTGTAATCGGATCAAGGTGAAACTCACCTTCCACGGTAATGGTTTCTCCCGGAGCAACTGCTCGTGCAACGTCCAGCGCAAATCGAATGTTTTTGTTATCCTGACCCTTGATTTCGATCACCAGTTCAGACGCGGAAGTGTTCTTGATGCGATAGCGAACCTTATAGCTGGAACCGAAAACCAGATCATGATCATCGACCTCTGTAGTGATCTCGTAATCCGGTGTTTCGAGGGCAGTCAGCCCGCGACCCGACTTTTCAAACTCAGCCCGCAGGGAGACCTCTCCCTTTTTCCACGTATAGTCAAAGAAATCAAAACCACGCTCCCGTCGGCCATCCGGCTCGACGACGAGTTCACGCGTGCTGTCTGCATACCAATCCAGCTCCTCGAAATATGGAGCGAGTGCTTCGGTCTGCAAGATGGTAGGAATGAAATTCATCAGATGCACATTTTCATCTTTTTTCTCCCAGAAGAATCCGCATTTCTTGTACATCGGTACAGCCTTCGTATTGCCTGCCCATGTGAACAGATCCAGACGGGGCCATCCGGCCTCCACAGTCTTGCGCACCGCATTCAGGATCAGGTTGCGTCCGACCTTGTAACCATGATAGTCGGGACGAACGTTAAGCAGCGGTACATATAGCGCCCTCTCGTCATAGCGGTAATGAGCAAAACTGCAGAAGCCAACTACCTCTTTCCCATGAACGGCTAGAAATGCATGAAGATTGGACGAACTCTCCATCTCGCGGCGAACCGTTTCCTCTGTTCTAAGGTTGGTGCCACCTCCCCAGCTCTCATTACTACGGTTCCACATATCCGCGAGTGCGGCAGCGTAAGAGGGATCGTATTCAATAATGTGAATTTGATCGATAATCGAAGTTACGGTCATGTTCGGATCTCCTTCTCTGTATGTATAGGATGTTGAAGAAGCTAGTGATAGTCTTATCATACTATAATTGGAAACATTTTCAGAGGATTAATAATCTTTCTTATCAACTTATAAGTGCCTTTCGGAAGCTCTTATTCGAAGCGTCAAGGATGGAGGAAGCTATTTAGGTATGAAAGAAAAAATCCACGTCTTTTAGTTAGACGTGGATTTAGGAATATGATCAGCTACTAATTTTCATTCATGCCAATATAGAACGGACATTGCGTAGAACTGATTTCATAAATTCAGAGGTTGGTTCGGCATGCCCCGCAATTTGGATACGTCGTTGCCGCACATCAAGACTCTTCAACTGATCCGTCAAAACAACACCTGAAAATGGCAGGTCTTCTGGTAGTGTAACTTCAAAAGGATAATCCTTGGCTTGGCTCGTTATGGGACATACAACGGCAAAACCCGTTATTTCATTGAATTCAAGTTCCGATAGAACAATAGCCGGTCGTCTCCCGGCTTGCTCATGACCCGCTTGAGGATCAAAGTCAAGCCATATCAGATCGCCTCGCTTGGGAATAATCAAAGTAACTCGTTCCCTTCAGTGCCAAAGTCTATTTCTTCATGTCTTGTATCCTGTTTCACTTTAGAGAGCAACGTCTTTAGATGGTTACGAAGTTCCTCATTGGACTCTACAGGCTTGGTTTTTGGACGCAACAACAATTCATTATCTTCTGTCACCAAAATCTCGATTTCCGAGCCTTCTTCCAGATTAAGACGCTTAAGCAATTGGTTAGGAATACGAATTGCACTGCTATTTCCCCATTTGCTAAGTGTGGCTGTAGTCATGGCAATCCCACGCCTTTCGTTTGATTGATGCTCCAATTATACCTCACCTCCCTACAGTTGTATATCTATATGATATACATGAAACAATAAAAGGATACATTGTATTCAACCATAATATGGATCTGGTCGATAATTGAAGTTTCGGTCATGTTCTGATCTCCTTCTCTTTATGTACAGGATGGTGAAGAAGCTAGTGATAGTTTTATCACGCTATATTTGGAAACATTTTCAGAGTGTTATATTGGTGTTAGGGGCAGGGTGATATGGAGTTCATCTTGTTCGAAGACCGACCGCCTGCTCAACGCATGTCGAATGAGATATCGCTTATGTATGACCTAACATATCCAGCCGTGACGGGCTTAATCGGATATGCGTGTGAGTTTTGACAAGCTCTATTCGCTATTGTTACTCTTGGTATAGGAGTGTTTCTAAACTATAAAAAATAGATAGATTTGTGGAGGGAAAGCATGACGGAGTGGATCACGCAATTTATACTTTTTTTCAAAGATTTGTCGTACGCAGGTCTCGTTATTGCCTTGTCGTTTGAATTCGTACCCGCTGAACTCGTGCTGCCCATGGCGGGATATTGGGTGTACCTTGGAGATATGAAACTGTGGCTGGCTATACTGGCGGGTACCGTAGGTGGAACGTTTGGCCCTCTGACGTTATATGCCCTGGGACGGTACGGCGGCAGACCTATGGTCGAAAAATACGGCAAGTATTTCTTGATTAAACCTCATCATCTGGACGCCTCCGATACGTTCTTCGAGAAATATGGCAGCGGGGTCGCTTTCTATGGCCGTTTTGTACCTGGCATTCGGACCGTGATCTCCATCCCTTGCGGAATGGCGAAGATGAATGTGTTCAAATTCAGTCTCTTTACATTCCTGGCCATGCTTCCGATCACCTCATTATACATCTACTTAGGCTTCAAATTAGGCTCTCAATGGGAGCACGTGGATGAGATTGTTAAACCTTATATCGTTCCGGCTGCGGTGGTTTTCTTGGGCGGATTCGGATTGTATGTGCTTTTGAAACGTTGGAAAAGAAGAACGGCTTTGAACAAGTCATAGGCTTGGTGAGGTAATGCGGAGACGATATCCCGTACTAATTCAACTTGGTTATTCATATGCAAAGCCCCACCGATCATGGCGATCAATGGGGCTTTTATCTTTGCAATTGATTTCTAAATCAATTCCTGCCTTCTTCTCAAATACACATACAACACTACACCAGATGCCGCACAGATCACCGCACATAATCCAATGAATCCATATCCCGCTTGAAGCCCACGCAGCAGTCCCAACTGAGTCGTTGAACCGTACATATTCTTCACACCTTCAATAACCCAGCCAATCACATAGTTACCGATGACACTGCCGACCCCCATCAGGGTAACTGTAAACGTAATCGCCGTGTCACTGCCGTTTGGATATCTGCGTGCGATAAACGCCATAACGGTTGGATAGATCATCGCTATACCCGCACCCGAGATGGCAAAGAAGATGGCGAGACCCTCTCCTCCGACAAGCGCAATAAACGTACAAATGGCCGAGAACGCAGAGAAGATTATCAGCGACAGTACAAATCCGATCCGGTCTGTTAGAGGACCCAGCAGTAAACGTCCAAGCGAGAACGTAAGGAAGAATGCTGACAGTAGCCCCGAAGCTTTCACCGTGTCCCACGTGTAGGCTTTCTCCAGAAAGTTAACGAGCCAACCCCCAACCGCCAGTTCCGATACCACGCCAAAAGAAAGAATGAGCACCATCAGCCAGATAGCTGGATCACGTGTTAACGTCTTAAGCGAGGTCCGATCTTCATGCGGAAGATCATCCCCCGGAAATTTGCTGCGCAGCGCCGCAATGATTGGCAGCAGACAGAGTGACAACATTACCAGGTACATGCCGCGCCAGTCCAGTACATGTCCGAACACGCTCAACGACATCACCCCTGTCGCGAGCAAAGGCGCTACCGTTGAACTAAGCCCATAGAAGAAATGGGACAGGTTCATCATCGTACCTGTGTTCTTCACAAAGATCCGGGCACCCAGAATCGCCAAAGCAATCTCCAGCATGCCGTTACCGATGTACATGAAGAAGTACGATGAAGCAAAGAGCGGATAGTTATGAGACATGTAAATGAACACACCCGATAAGATCATCGATGCAAAAGATATGATGCTGACGGCCTTAATGCCCCATTTGCGAACCAGAATAGCTGTGAACGAGCAGGCGATCAGGTACCCCAGTGCGTTAAGAGACAATAATGTCCCGAGCTGTTTCTCATCCAGATTAAAATCGAATTGAATGCGCGGAATGGCCGGCCCCTTAATATTTTCCGATATACCGAATACGATAAATCCCAGAAAGATCGTTGCCAGTTGCATGGCGTACAGCTTGTTGAACTTTCGTTTGTTGCCTTGTGTACCTGCTTGCTGATTCAAAATAAGTTCCTCCATTGTGTCTATATAAGTTTGAAACAAGGGTCATTAACTTGGACACTCCGATGACAGAATAACCTTCCAATCGCTGTTATCCCCAGATTTTTTCGATTTCTTTTTCTCAAAGGGAAAATCCGGTGATAAATGCGACCGTTCCACTTCTTCAGGTTTTTTCTGTCCTCTCCGTTACTTGTTATAATGAAATTGTTCAATTATATAAAAGGGTTATTACAACTCATTGATCTGATGAGAGATCATCCTTCAGATCGACATTCAGTTACTTTACCACTGCTTCTCAACCACCTGAATGCGGTATGTCAAGCTCTCCAACGTAACAGCGACCAGCCCCGTCACATATTCGCGCCGTGTGTCTCTTTGGATGATTAACTCCGGCATATGCTCCTGTGGAATCAGGTGATCCCGACAGCCTTGTAACAGGTCATCCCGCATAGCCGGGTCCATTGTATCGCCCGTAACGACAATCGCAGCCGGGTTGATAATCGCAATGATGGATATCAGCGTCTTTGTGACGAGTTCCTGCAACCCTTCCGTCGTTTTCAACATGCGCAGCTGCTCTTCCCGTGACACGCCAAAAGGTAAAAAGGACACCTCGCCCCCAAATTGCGTGTTCCCCGTCAGCGGACGACCATCAATGATAAAGCCTGCACCCGGAAAATGATTCTCCGGAAACGTCACCACCGCGAAGTTCTTCTCTTCCTCAAATTGCTGCTGGTTGTAAAGTCCGTAAACTGTCAGGTTCATGTCGTTGCCAATGACTACTTCCACATCTTCATATTGTTCCTTAAGCCTTGGCCCAAGCGGATGATACATCAGCTCCGGTACATCGCAAATTCCAATCACGCCGTTGTGCGCCACCCCAGGTATGCCGATACCAATCGCCTGCACATTGTGGTGTTGTTCGATCAGGTTCGCAATCAGATCCTCTACCACCGCGACATTAATCTCATCCAAAAAGAGTGTTTGTTCGTCCGCCATTTCCCCGTTCAGATTGGCATATGTATGTGTGATCGAGTGAATGCCGCCCTCTGTTCGAATAATCAGGCACAATACACTGGCGTAGTCCGCATTGAATTGATACCGACTGGCAGGTCTCCCCCCACTCGATTCGTCTGGACCTAGATCGATAATCTCACCTGTTTGGAGTAATTCGTTCAGGATCGTGCCGCATGTCGCTACGCTGAGTTTGGTCAGATTCGCGATGGAAGCCTTCGTGCCGATGCTCATGGATCGGAGTGTATTCTTCACCAGTTCAACGTTAATACGTTTGACCTGCTGAGTGTTGTGTGATGTGGGTAACATGATAAGTTATATGCCTCCTTTCGTTCATTTCGAACCATTCAATGAAGGTTTTTAAAAGTATTTTAATAATTGAAGTGTAGGGGGATTTGTGGGGAAAGTCAATGCTTAATTGGAAGTGGAAAACGTTTGGATGGGAAGGAAAAAAGACAGTGCAAGATCATCTTGTGTGATCCTGCGCTGTCCTTTTGTTAAGGTGACTTTATGTAGACTGGCTTAGCTGATGGGCCAAGATGCTCTTCTCCAGCCGTACTTCAAATAACTTTCGGTTTAAGTCCTGTTCCATGGCATGAAGGTGGTATGCTGCTTGTTTCACTGTCTCCATGTCTAGCACGCCTGCCTGCTTTGCGATGATGTCCATGGCGTCTAGGATGAGTTTGTTGCATGTGACCAGTTGATCAACGTAATCGTCTTCTTGCTTTACGAGTTGTGCGTACTGCGAAGCAAGCTCATCGCTGTGAGTACTTGTCATGTCACCACTCCTTTTAAGGAGAGGGTAACATATGATTTAGAAAGATGTGGTACTTCCATACGTAACACAACGCATTTTAACATTCCAAAAATAAAATTATATAAGCACTAAAAAATTTTCATAATTGTTAAATTGAAGTTATTTGTCTCTGAAATTTTAGAATACTATACCTTTTTTACATTTTCTTCTCCAAACCATGTTTTAGCCTGATTGATAACAATCTCACTAGGGTTATGATAGAAAACTATTAAATTTTCTTTTGCTCGAGTACAACATACATAGAATATTTTTTGGGTTCTTAAATAAACCGATTCTTTATCTGTTCTTTTACTAAATAAATAATCAAAATTATAATTATTCCATTTTCCATTATCTAGAACTAAAAGAACATTTTCGAATTCGTCACCTTTGATCTTATGTTGTGTAGAGAAAGGAGTATTGGATCGGCTACACTTAGTTGGACAGAAAAAATAAGGGCTTGTAGAATAAAATTATCATGTTAAGGAGCGGATCTCTACAATGCCTAAACAACAACGACGCACATTCACAACCGAGTTCAAAAAACAAATGGTGCAACTCTTTGAAAACGGCAAATCCAGAGCTGCAATTGTGGAGGAATACGACCTCACTGCTTCGGCTCTAGACCGCTGGATCAAGCAATCGCAGGCAACGGGCTCTTTCAAAGAGAAAGACAACCGTTCACCTGAAGAAAACGAATTAATGGCTATGCGTAAAGAGCTAGAGCGTCTACGGATGGAGAACGACATTTTAAAGCAAGCCGCGCTGATCATGGGACGAAAGTAGCTATCATCCAGAATAACCGTGATAAATACTCAGTATCAGCAATGTGTAACGTCCTCGAAATCGCCAAAAGCACCTTCTATCATGAAGCGAAGGAAAAGCCAAATGAAGATGAGCTCACGGAAGCTATTGTGGAGATATTCCACAAAAATCGAAAAGTCTATGGTACACGAAAGATAAAAGCCAAGCTTCAGGAACGAGGACTCATCGTATCTAGACGTCGCATTGGTCGAATCATGCAAGAGCAGAGTCTCGTCTCCACGTACACCGTTGCGCAATTTAAGCCTCATAAAACGGCCTATAATGAGGAGGAAACAGTGAATGAACTGGGTCGGGAGTTTAATCAGACGGAAGCAAAGCGCTTCGTGGTCAGCGATCTCACGTATGTGAAGGTCGGTCATCGGTGGCATTACATTTGTGTGCTCATGGACCTGTTCAATCGAGAAATTATTGGCCACAGTGCAGGTCCACATAAGGACGCTGCTCTGGTTTCGCGTGCCTTTGCAACGGTAGAAGGCGACTTGAGCCAAATCCAGTGGTTTCATACGGATCGTGGGAGTGAGTTTAAGAACCACGTGATGGACCAGCTTCTAGGCACGTTTGGTATTGGTCGATCACTCAGCAAGAAAGGATGTCCCTACGATAACGCTGTGGCCGAAGCCACCTACAAGGTCATGAAAACGGAGTTTATTTACCAAATGGAATTCCGAAACCTCCGTCATTTGGAATTGGAATTATACGACTACGTTAACTGGTTTAACAGGCACAGAGTTCATGGATCACTGGGGTATTTGACGCCTGTTCAGTATCGCCAAGAAGCCCTTAAAAAAGTTGTCTGATTTAATGTTGACAATCCAGTATGTCCTTCTAAATAAGTGAACAAATTTCGAAATTCCTTAAATTTCACTTTCTTAACTCTATTATATATATACTCGTTTTCAATTATGAATTTATAAAAATCATCGTCTTTACAACAGAGTTGCCTCTCATCTGCAAAGTCAATAACTTCTTCGATTGTCAAATCGAAAATTTGATCTATCCTAGTAATCGTTTCATTTATTTGTTTCTTTATATTTATTGAAGTAATTTTCAACTCAGTTCTCCTGATAAATTCATTATATAATTTATCCTTATAAAGTTGAATAATAGACTGTATTTTAAAGAGATGTTTTATTAAAGCATCCCTTTTAGAGCCTCCCTTATTTATATCTTGTTCATCTTGTTTCTTATCATCAATTAAGGAGTCCTTATTTAAATATATTTTACTGACTTTGGAGAACAATTCGTTTTTCACTTCATTATATAATGCGTTATGAATAGGATTTTCTATAATAATATCTTTTCGTAATTTATTTCTATTTTTTAAAGCGACCAGATCTACAACTTGATCGAAAGTATACTCTTCTCTAATTTGTATATTATCTTTTTTTATCTTATCCTTTAGTTTATTTTTCAAATCAATTATTGGATCTTTATCATAAATCTCCATTAATATCGAAAACCCTGCTTTTGGGGCAATTAAATTATGAGTCAGGTATAACTCTTTTGTTTGCTTGGAATCTTCAAAATTCCAATTGCTAAAATACTCTGTCTCTCTAATTTCACTAAGGTCATTGTTTAATGAGTATAAAAATTTTATATTACCCTCTTTTATGAATCCTTCATACATGTTAGGCGCCTTGTCGTCAAGAGAAGGTTCCTGATGTAAGCCATCTGTTCTTATACTATTAGCTAAGTTAATTACAGTTCTTGGATTCCTTCGATTTTGTTTTTTCCTAACTTCCCTAACACTCTGTTTTTGAATATAATTATTTAAATCGCCAATTCCATCATCATAAATTGACTGCATAGAATCTCCAAAAAAACCTATTATATTTTTTTTATTGCTTTGTTGTAGATGATCCAAAAAAATTTCAATAACTAAATGACTGGTATCTTGATATTCATCTATAAAAATAAATTTATAATTATCCTTTAAAATATCACAGAGTAAAGAATATTTCCTGTACATTACATTTGATAACTCTAAAACTTCATCATGGGAAATTATCCCTTCCTTGACTCGAACATAATCTTTGTACTGGATACCTGACTCCAAAGAATCAAAATAATTAATATCAACAACATCATCAGGGCTAGAGATTGTAGAATGTTCGTCATTTATAAGAAGGATTAATTCTTTTTTTAAATTTTTTTGGAAAGGTTTAATTGTATTCCATAAAAACTCATGAATAGTCATTACAGACAAGTTAGTGTGGTTTATTCTATCTTTGATTTCTTTAACAGCAGAATTTGTATAAGTAATACAAGCAATTTTAGACGTCGGATTATCTTTTATCGCTTTCTTAATAACCATAACTAGGGAGTAAGTTTTCCCACTACCTGCGCCTCCACTTAACAAAAAATTTTGGTCATTTCGAATAAGTTCAAATATCTGCTCTACTTCAGGTTCTAATTGTTCTTCAGCCATAATAAACCTTCCTTAATGTAACCAGGAATATCCCAATTACAATATTTTTTATTGTCTGAACTCTCCTTACTATTCAATAAAATTTCCATTGCAAAAGAGGGCTTTTTATCTACACAACTTTCAGCCAAAAAATAAGAATCTTTTTCTTTATCTTCGAAATGTTTTATGTTTACTAAACTTTTGAAATTTTCTTTATTATCCAAAATAAATTGCTTATTTATATGAAAAAATGAATCTTCAAAGCTTCTCGCATGATATGCCACATTTAACGTATTCAACTCAGATGTTTGATAAATAATCAATAAATTCCCATCTTTAGAGGGTATCCATTTTTTCGTTTCTGGGTTTTTCAGGAGTATTCTCTCGTTGTAATGTAGATTTATATAAAAATCTAAAATATCTACTTCTTCGTCAGACTCACTTAATATGTTTTCTGTAGTTGAAGCCACTTCGGTTTTATAATATGGAGAAGAAATATAATTATTGTAATTAATAAAATATTTTAATGAAGCATTTGTAGTTGTATAAGCTCCTTTATCAGTAACCCTACACTTTATATTCGAAATTTTTTCTTCACCACTTTCTTTTATCTCAACTTTTTTCTTAGCAGAATCTATATCGGTAATTATAAGGGATTTGATCCCAATAAAAGCAATGAATTTTTCAAAGACATGAGAGTACGCCCCTACTTCTATAACAGAAATATTTTGTGATAGTAAAGGATTCTCTTCATTCTCCTGATCAATCTTTTTCATCATTGCAGGTAATAATAACCTTTCTGTATCCCCCTCAATAAATATTGCTTTGTCTGCAAAAAACAACTCTGCTCGATGTAATATCAAATACTGCTTTAGAAATTTAAAATTGCTGATTTGTCCATCCTTCTCGTATTCCTTTTCTAAATCTTTTAAATTCTTCGCTACAACTTGATTCTGATTAGTTTTATAAAAGTATTTTATATCGTTAAAGTCGCTCTCTGCGGTAATATGGCAGGAATGAGTTGTGATAATAGTCTGTAAAGTAAACTTTTCACCATCCTCACCTTTACTCGCACTATTCAAAATATCTTTTATATTCTTTATAAATATGTATTGCATCTGTGGATGAGTATGAGCCTCTGGCTCTTCTATGAAGAGCAGATTTATATTTGCTGGCTTCTCATTCGATTTATTCTCACGTCTAAATTCACTTAAAATAAGCTCAATCTCAAATATCATACTTATTAAATTTAAATATCCTAGACCATTATAGTTTTCTGGTAATGAGTGCTCTCCGTTATGGTCATACATCACGGTTGTATTATCTTTTAATAGTTCTTTATGTTGTAAGGTCGATACAATTTTAATAATTGAATCCCCTTTTTTTATACCACCGAATCTCCCAACCTTCTCTATTATTTTTTCAAACAAATTATTATAAACTTCATTTAAATGCTTATCTGTTCTGCTTAGAATATCTTTGAATTCCTGAATTTTTTCTGACTCTTGATCCTTCTCTTCTTTCTTTTTATAGTAATTTGATGAAAGAATTGATAATGTTTTATCTGAATCAATATTAGAAACATTTCTTTTAGCACTGATCATTTTAAAACTTATGACATTTTCAATTTGAATCTTTTCTTTCAATAAATCAATATATTCACTTTCTATCTCAGTTGAAGATTCAGTGTTATAACCAATTGATTTTTTAGACAGTTGAAAATACTTCTTATAGTTATTTCTTAGAAAGATACTACCTATATTTTCACTTTCATAATTTTTTATATTTTGTTTCACTTTAAACTCACTATAATCTTTTCTCATCTTCCTTAGATTTTCTTGTATTAGCTTATATTCAAATTTCAAAACAATTATTCTATGATTTGGATCTAAATCCAACATTAACTTACTTATATTGGATAGATCATCCTCTTCATCGTACTTTATAAATAACATCAATGATATACCTAGATATGTACTACTTTCTTCATACTCCTCAGCTTCTAATATATTTATCATACCTTTAAGAAACTCAATGTTAAAATCATCAAGAGAAATTACATTTAAGCCTGATCTTGAGCCAATAAACTTGTCTAATATTGAAAGCAATGAAGTTTTACCACAGTTATTTTTTCCAATTACTAAAGATAGTTCCTTTTCTAAATCAAGTTCAAGTGACTTGAGAAGTCTAAAATTCTCGATCTTAATCTTGGAAATTTTCATACTATTCACTCCAATTCTAATAATAAGAACTTAAATTTCAATAATTTCTACCTCTAAGGCCTTGTTAGATCTGTTACATTTGACCTATAAAATCTTATTCTACATTTATAGGCTATTTCCTCTACAAAAATTAGAAGAACTCTCAGAACTAGGACCTAGTAACTATGATTACATTTAGACCAAACTACTCACTTGCTTTTGGTTGAATTTCACTCTAATGCAATTTACTCGCCATTCTATTACAAAATTATTAACTAATATCGCTATTTTCTAAGTAGCCATGAGTATCACCGTACCTATAATTTCATAATGTTTTCAGTATATATTTAAAATATTGACAGCCCCCTCAAAAAAGTCTATCCTAATAACGAATCATCCATTCACTATTAAGGAGTCGTTCCCGATGGTGCAAGCCAAGAAAGACGAAGTCAGGAAAGAGATTGAATACGCGGCGCTCAAGGTCTTTTTTGAAAAAGGCTATGTGGATGCCAAGATGAGCGATATCGCGGATGAGATCCATATTTCCGTGGGCAATATCTATACTTATTTTAAAAACAAGAAAGAGTTATTCTACGCCGTCGTGCCGCCGGATCTGGTGGATTATCTGAAAAATGTGCTGGTGGAGACGATTCACTTTGATAACCAGACCTTGTTCGAGGAAACGGATAGCGAGCGAAAGTCAGCGTTATTGCAGGAACAGGTGGATGTATTACGTAAATACCGGAATCAGATTGTAATCATCTTTGAAAAGAATAAAGGAACGATCTACACCAACGCCAAGAATGAACTTGTCGAGCTGATGATCGAAACCAAGAAGGCCTATCTCAAGAATCAATATAAACGGTATGAGATTGGTACCGAGGAGAACTTGATCTTGTTGAATATCCTCGCACACAACGTGATCGACATGAACCTAGATCTATTGAAGCGGGATATGAGTGAGGACAGCCGGAAGCAAATTTTCGAAGCGTTGTATGTATACAGACTATACGGCATGAAAAGTCTCAACGAATAACGCTTCTTCTCATCACTTATACCGGGTAGACAAAGCGTGCAGATCAGATCAACTTCACTTGGTTTGCACGCAAAAAAATATCTGACATTAAGTCGCTCTATTTTTTTGACCCAAAAATGAATTTATTATTCATTTTTAAGTTGGATATTTACCATTTACCAAACTATTTAGGCTGAACCTACATTTACACGATAACGGAGAGGACAGAAATAACCAGAGGAAGCGAAGCGTTCGCATTTATCACCGGATTTCCCCCTAATAAGAGGGTATCAAAAAATCTGGGGATAACAGCGATCCGAAGGTTGTTCTGTCATCGGAGTGATAAGTGTACATACCCATCATTCAACTTATATAGCTTCACCCACCATTCTAAGGAGGAACACAACATGAACACTGCTTACGAATTAAAAAACGTCAATCTGATCCACGGCGACTCCAGCCGCAATCTGCAAAAAAACATGACATTGCTCGTCAATGAACAAGGACTTATTCAGGATATCGGCCAAGATCATGAGTTACGCATCCCTAGTCACTACACAACAATCGACCTCTCCGGCAAATACGTAATGCCTGGCCTGATTAATGCTCACGTGCACCTCTTTGCAGATGGTAAACCATTTAGCCTATCTGCCAGCGAAGGCATGTTGAAGTTCGCATATGATCGAATCCTGAACACGAAATTCGGTAGAAACGTTTTGAAAAAACGCATGAAACGCAACGCGCTGACCGCACTCCATGCGGGTGTAACGACGATGCGCAGTGTGGGAGAATTCTTTTACACGGATGTCCAGCTGCGGGATGAGATTAATCATGGTGACTTTGTTGGCCCTAATCTGCTTGTCTCCGGGTTTTTCCTAAGTGTCACAGGCGGACATGGTGCTCCATTCCTGGCTCTGGAGGGCGACTCCCCGTGGGAAGCCAGAAAAAATGTACGAATCAATGTGAAACACGGCGTGGATCTGATCAAAATCTGTGTGACGGGTGGCGTGACGGATGCGAAAACGGTGGGCGAAGCTGGACGTTTACAGATGACGGTGGAGGAAGTTGCGGCGATCTGCGATGAAGCGCATAAGATTGGCCTGCGGGTGGCAGCGCATGTGGAGAGCACGGAAGGCGTACGTGTTGCGTTACAAGGTGGCGTCGATACCATCGAGCACGGTTCGGAGATGGATGACGATATCATTCGTTTATACAAAAATAATCCCAATGCCCTGAATGGCTCCACCGCACTCATCCCCACCCTTCAAGCCGCCTATCCATCCGCCACACTGGATACCAGCGTAACGAAGGTAAGTGCAACGGTAAAAGAGAACTCCAGACTCGTCTACGATTCCATGCTCAAAGGTGTGAAACAAGCGATCGAAAACGACATCACCATCGGGATCGGTACTGATGCCGCCATGCCTTACGTGACTCACTATGATATGTGGAGAGAGATGGACCACTACATGAGACAGGCCAACCTGAACAACAAACAGGTCATCGACATGGTGACTCGAACCAATGCCAAGATCCTCGGTGTTGACGATGTTACAGGGACGGTGGATATCGGGAAACATGCCGATCTGATTATCATGGAGCAAAATCCGCTGGAACATATCGAGGCCTTGTCAGACATCTCTATGGTCATGGTCAAAGGAAATCTAATTCAAACACCATCTGTCACAAGAATCCAAGAAGTCGACGATGTTCTAAACTCAGTTTGGTGAATTCAGGAGTGAAATCATGCTTGGTATACTGATCAATTGTTTTTTCATTATATGCGGAAGTACCCTTGGCGGCCTTAGTCCTGAATTCATCAGGATTGAGGTCTTTTATGTCCAACCTGAGACGGAGAACAGATTCAATCTGGCGTACGATTTGAATCAATGACGAATCACGTAAGATAGAGTTATGAGTTTATGAAAAATAATCACTTCAAGACATTGAACCAGAGGAGACATGACCTATGAACAAAATGAAGAAAACAGGTTTGTGGCTTGGTGTTACGACTCTAACCCTATCACTCGCAGTTCTTTACTTTCCAACATGGACACCAAAAATAAAAGCAACAAACCCTATTCATGTATTGGAACAAGTT